>JBCCSC010000002.1:0-220126 GCA_039200705.1 Chloroflexota bacterium | reverse complement strand
CTAAAAAATTAGATTTAAAAGGGTAGAAAATACACATGAGAGCAAAACTAAAGTGGATTCTGCCAAGTATGCTACTGTTTTTACTGGTAGTTGGCTTTGGTGGTCAAATTTCCACAGTGCAAGCACAAACAGACCCCGACTTCTGTATCAATATCGGTGGTACTGAAATCTCAGCCTTTGGGCGTACCTTCCTTGCAGATAATGCAGGGAATAATGCGAGTCCTTATTTCACTGGAAGCAATAACAAATTTGGTGGTCCTGGTAATAATGCAACACAAGGCATCACTACACTGACTAATGCGCCACTCAGTGTCAGCGAGGTGGATATTTTCCAAACTGAACGCTTCGGTGGCAAAAATAACGTGATGACGCTTAACTTAGGCGATGGCGGTAATCTGACAAGCATTATTGGTGGTGATGGAACATTGCCGAGTGGCGATTATGTCGTAGATTTATACTTCGTCGAATTGTTCATTGGTGTACAAAACGGTTCGGGTGTTGGTGCACGTATCTTTGATGTAACACTCGAAGGAACACTTGTCCTTGATGATTTTGACATTTTCGATGTGCCTGACCCCGATAGACCATTAACAGCACTAGCTTATACCTACGATGTTAATGTGACCGATGGCTCACTCACAGTTGCCTTTGATGCCAGTGTTGATAACGGTAAACTCAGTGCAGTTTGTATACGCCCTGATGACGATGCTGATACTGAAGCACCTGTTATCAGTGTGCTGGGTGATAATCCGCTCCAACTGACAACGGGCGATGCTTATGTTGAACAAGGGGCGACTGCTACAGACAATGCAGATAGCGACATTATTCTCAATGTGGTCGTTGATTCAAGTGCTGTCGATACCAGTACCGCCGATACCTATACGGTTACTTATAATGCGACAGATGCTGATGGTAATGTGGCTTCACAAGTTACTCGTACTGTTGAAGTCAGTGACCCTGTTACAGATACGACACCACCTACCATCACATTAACAGGTGATAATCCACTTGAGTTAACAGTAGGGGATACCTATGTTGAACAAGGGGCAACTGCCAACGATGATGTTGATGGTGATATCTCAGGTGATATTGTAATTGATTCTAGTGCAGTCAATACGGCTGTCGCTGGGTCTTATGATGTTACTTATAACGTGAGCGATGTTGCAGGTAACGCTGCGACACAAGTTATCCGTACTGTCAATGTCAACCAACCTGTGGATGAAGCTCCAACGCTTGCACCATTGGTTGATTGGAACAATACAGTAGGGGATAGTGTTGCTATCCAAACCGATGCGAGTGATGATGGTGCGATTAGCTATAGCATTACAGGTGCACCCACAGGTATCAGCATCGATAGTAATGGTCTTATCAATGGAACGATTACTGGTGCAGCAGGACTCTACACCGATGTGACTGTGACAGTTGATGACTCAGTGAATCCTACTGTATCAGAAACCTTTGATTGGTTTGTGATTCCAGATGTCGCTGAACAATGTACTGTCGAAAATACAGTCGCGGCTATCAACCTCGGCGAAGGCGAAGTAACTGCGCCAAATGGTGTTGTCTTCCTCGCTGATACACCAGCAAACTTGACATCTCTAAATGCAACACTTGGTGGAACAAAATATGCACCAGGCTTCATGAATGGTGCTGATGTATTTAACACTAATATTGCTGAAATTTACCGTAGTGAACGTTATGGTGGTGCGCCAGGCGACCCAGCCATGACTTATGATGTAGACCTAGACAATGGTATTTATGTCGTTGAACTCTACATTGCTGAAATTTTCACTAATCTTGGCGATGCAAATACAAACAATGACAAAGAACGCATCATGAATGTATCGGTTGAAGGTACAACTGTCTTCGATAGTCTGCATCTGTATCAGCAATCCTTAGCTCTGAACTTAGCCGATGGTGATGCGACTAATGATAGTGTTCAAGGTCGTCAATATGCACTGCCTGTGACGCGCGTGCTAGTCACTGTTGAAGATGGCACATTGAATATGTCGCTATCGTCAGAATTTGATAATGGCAAACTCAGTGCGTTCTGTATTGGTCTAGTCGAATTAGCCGATGAAACTGCGCCAACGATTACACTCTTAGGGGATAATCCGCAAGAATTATCAGTTGGTGATTTCTACCAAGAATTAGGTGCTACAGCTAGCGATGATGTCGATGGTGACATCAGTGACGATATTGTAATTGACGCAAGTGCCGTTAACACAAATGCTGTTGGGTCATACACTGTCACTTATAACGTGAGCGATGCAGCAGGTAATCCAGCGACAGAAGTCACCCGCACTGTCAATGTCAGTGAAGCACCTGACACGACCCCACCAGTAATCACACTCTTGGGTGATAATCCACTTGAACTCACAGTCGGTGATACTTATGTTGAACCAGACGCAACCGCAACAGATAATGTCGATGGTGACATCAGTGGCGATATTGTAATTGATGCAAGTACTGTCAACACAAACGCTGTTGGATCATATACAGTGACCTATAATGTAAGCGATGCAGCAGGTAACCCAGCAACGGAAGTCACTCGTACTGTTAACGTTAGTGCTGTGGGTGTTCCAAGTGCGCTTGTCGAAATCACTCCAAATGGCGATTTGGGCGCAAGTACTTTCACAGGTAGTAGCTTCCAAATCACCAATAACAGCACAGAAGGCATCACCATTGATAGTATTGTCTTCGACCTCAGCACAGCAATTCTGCCTGATATGGTCTTCGACCCTGTTGGCGCAGGTGGTGACGCAACCGCTAGCTGTCTGACACCGAATAGTGGCGCAACCGCGACGGGCTTTGTTGCACCAACTGACCCATGTGTTGACCCATTCAGCGTGCCACGCAATGGTGGCTTTGATGTCATGACGGTTAACTTTAGCGACTTTGATGAAACCGAAAGTTTCTTCTTCACGACTGATATTGACCCGAATAGCATTCAAGGTGTCGCTGGTGCTGGTAATGCAGGTGCTGCATCTGGTTACGAATTGACTGGTTCAACGATTACAATAACGTTTAGTGATGGCTCTGTCATCGTATCAAGTCTCTATGAAGATGGTAGCTTGGGTGGTTCACAAGCAATTGTCACCACAAACGCAACTAGTGCACCAAGCATTGAAGCACAAGGCGTAATCTCACCATCTGTTGTCAATAACCTCAGCCAGACGATTGTTCTCACAGGAACACCTGGGGATTTCTACAGCTTGCTCCAAATGGATACACGCTTGTTCATTGCTTCTGGTGATGACCCATTCGATGTATCACCATCGGAGTTGCCATTCTATGCTAACGAAGCAATGTCTGGTAAGAACGTCCTCAATGGTCAAATTGATGGTGACGGCACAGTTGAAATTCCAATCACACTGCTTGTGACAGCATCAGGCAATACCTCACCTGATGGTGGCTTGAACTCGTTCATCGCAGTGACAAGCAGTGTGCCATATGCTGTTGACCAACAAGTGAGCCAAACATCGAATGTTGTCACACTGAAATACGAAGAAGTTACCAATGTCGCTCCGACAATTGATTTCCTAACTTCTGTGACGAATAGCATCGCGGTTCAAGAAAATGAACAAACGGCTGTTCAATTCAGTGTGATGGATGATGATGACAATCTCGACACAGTGACTGTAACAGGTGTTGATTTTGTAGCACTAAATAATGATGGGGGAGGTATCTACACAGCGACCTTCTCACCTGATGCTGATGATTCGGGTACATATCTCATCACAGTTGAAGCAACTGACACAGCAGGTGCAGTGACAACCGAAACCTTTGATTTGACTGTAACGGAAGAACCACTGGCATCCCTTACAGGTACGTTTACCATGCAAGGGCGTAGTGACCATAGCGGTGTGTCCTTGACAGTCGAACTCTACCAAAACGGTGTCATGGTTTATCAGTTCACACCGACATCAACAGATGATGGTGGTGATGGCGCATTCACAGTGACTGGCATTGACTTAGGAACATATGAAGTTGCTGTCAAATCGAACGTGACCTTGCAAGTCGTTGAAACTGTGACCCTCGCAAGTGGTGATAACAGTCAGGACTTTGGTGAATTCCGTGCTGGTGATGCCAACGGTGATAATATTGTTTCATCGCTCGATTTCTCACTCTTAGCAACATCGTTCAACACTACAGATGGCGATGCTAACTACAATGCCAATACAGATTTCAATGGTGATGGTTTCGTGACTAGCCTTGATTTCTCATTGCTAGCATCGAACTTCAATACATCAGGTGATAGCGTATCTATTGCTCCGTAGTATCACTCCATGTGTAAATAGGTAGTATGTATGGGGACATGAGCAATGTCCCCATATTTTTATTAGGTTCAACTAATAGATAAAATGTAGAGATTGTCTATTCGTAGGAATTTATTGCTGTATTTGATTTGTGATGATGTCGATGTTTTTGTGATGGAAGTCACTTATAGACAAGTTTACGATACAACACTCGCAGTTATAATTGATGATGAGACCCTCCACACAACTTGCTTATAGAGCTGTTGTGATGACAACTTATCAAGCATGGCATGTTTTCTGTCATCGCGTGCGTGGGTCAAGTAAATCACGCAGCCCATCACCAAGCAGATTAAAGCCCAATACCATCAACATAATGGCAAGTCCAGGATACAGAATTAACCATGGGGCAATCTCGGCAAGCGCACGGTTGGAACTTAACTCCAAGCCCAATGATGGTTCAGGTTGTTGCGTTCCGAGACCGAGAAAACTCAACCCTGCTTCGGTGATTAATGCCCAAGATAGAGCTAGCGTGACCTGTACAATCATAACAGGTAATATGTTTGGCAAAATGTGACGTATCACTATCAAGAAATGTCCACCCCCTAAGCTACGCGCAGCGAGTACAAATTCCATCTCTTTGACTGAAATTACTTGTCCGCGTGCAACACGTGCAAAAATTGGTGTGTACACAATCGAAATTGCCAGTACTGTGTTATAGAGACCTGTTCCCAAAATTGTCACAATCAAGAGAGCTAACAGTAAGGCTGGAAATGCGAAGAAAATATCCATTGTACGCATGATAATATTATCCAAGCGTCCACCGAAGTAGCCCGCGATAGTGCCAATCATCGTGCCAATAGTAGTAGAAATGCCGACAGTCAAGATGGCAACTTGGAGCGAATTGGCTGTTCCTTTCATAATACGACTTAGAACATCGCGCCCGAATTGATCTGTTCCGAGCAAATACGTCGTATCAGGAGCAGATAAGCGGTCTAATGGATGTTGTTCAACAACGGGGTAGGGCGTGATTCCGAAGAAGCCACAAACGCCAATCGCGAGAAAGAATAAGATAATCACGCCACCGACGACAGTTCCACGTTCTCGCCAAATATGTTGCAGCTTCCGTTGCCATTGGTTTTGGTCGAGTGATGCTACAGAGTGGTCAGCCATTGTATTTTACCCTTGGGTCGATAGCTGTGTACAGAACATCAACGAGCAGATTAATCAACACAAAGTTGATGGCGATAAAGAGCGTGACCCCTTGTACAAGCGCGTAATCGCGTTGACGGTCAAGCGACCAATGCCAGGAATTGCAAAAATCTGTTCGACAATGAATGTGCCACCAAGCAAGTATCCGAACTCAATACCGACAAGTGTTATCACAGGAATCAAGGCATTTTTGAGGGCGTGTCGTCGAATGACCAAAAATTCGATGATGCCTTTGCTTCGGGCAGTACGAATATAGTCTTCGGTCAGGACTTCTAGCATCGATGAGCGTGTCATACGCATGACTGATGCGGAAAACGATGTTCCCAATGTAATCGCAGGGAAAATCATCTGCTGTAAGTTGCGTACAGGGTCTTCAAAGAGCGAGACATAATCTCCTGAGTTGGGTAGTATGCGAAAATAGACCGATAGCACATAGATGATGAGTGTACCGAGCAGAAAATTCGGTACTGATAAGCCAATCATTGCCAAAATACGCGCTAATATATCCAAGATAGTGTTGCTATAGATAGCAGATACAATGCCAAGTGGGATGCCGATGATGAGTGCGATGAGTACTGAAAGAATGGCTAATTCTAAGGTAATGGGAAAGCGATCAAAGATAAGGTCCAGCACAGGTTGTCCTTGCCTGACGGACAAACCTAAGTTGCCTGTTAAGACATCACTCATCCACACAAAATACTGCTCAAGAGGCGATTTATCTAAACCATAGAATGCTTCGAGAGATTGTCGTTGGGTTTCCGAGAGCATTCCTGCTTCGGTGCCAAGTTGGGCTGTAATCAAATCACCAGGGACAAGGCGAATGGCTGAAAATACGAGGATAGACACGCCAATCATCATCGGTATTAGACTGAATAATCGGTTTATCAGGTACTGTGTCATGAGATTGCCTACATGTGACAATAGAAAATACTATTTTGATTATAATTATATATCCACTGTATGATTAGGATGCCCCCACACGAATATAGTGCGAGGGCAAACAAATATTATTTATCAACTTCAATGCTACTCAGGAAGTAGATTGAATCACTGGCATTGGGTTGCCAGCCCGTCACATAGGGTTGATGTGCAGTGTACGAAAATCCTGCATAGAGCCAAATCCAAGGATTGACTTCCGTGAGATGACGTTGAAGCTCTGCGAAGATTTCGTAACGCGCTTCGGGGTCAGTTTCAACTTGACCTGCTGCCATCAATTCATCAAGTGTGTCGTCGATGTAACCTGCTGTTTCTTGGAATCGAGCATCAATTTGCCAATAGCGTGAATACATGGTGTAGGGGTCAGTGCGCCCACCATTGAGAGCAACCGCCGCCGCGAAATCGCCAGCTAACCAACGGTCAACATAAGTACCAAACTCAAGGGCTTCGATTTCCAAAGTGATATTAATCTCCGCCAATTGCGATTGTAGATTTTGTGCAATGGATGTTGCAACAGGGGGTTCAGCATTGGCAAGAATCACATCGAGTGTGAAACCGTCTTCTAAGCCTGCTTCGCTCATGAGGGCTTGTGCGCGTTCAAGATCTTGCTCGTAGCAGAATAAATCATCGGTTGGCAGTGCGAAGGATGCCATCGTAAGCGGACCTGTCACTTGTCCTTCACCTAATGCAGCAGTATCGACTACTTGCTGACGATCTATCGCGCAAGAAATAGCCTGACGAACTTCGAGTTGGTTGAGTGGTTCGACAGCAGCGCGCAATTGTAAGACGTTGTAGGATAGCGTCGGTGTGCGATTGAGGACGATATTAGGGTCATCGACCAGCAAGGTTGCGATGAGTGGGTCATTCAGTAGTGCGAAATCAATCGTCTCGGCACGGAGCGCAGCTAAAATTGAGGCTTCATCAGGGATGATGCGGATTTCGATACCGTCGATGAATGGACCATCACCCCACCAATTTTCGTTAGCGGAGAGGGTAGTCGTATCATCAGGTGTCCAATCTTCAAGGACAAAAGGACCAGTTCCAATAGTTATGAGTGAGGGGTCATCATTAGCGATGACATCTGACGATAAGATAACAGCATTGGTACTTGCCATTGCTGATAAGATTGGCACATCGGGTGTTGTTAAGTTGAAGACAACAGTCAAATCGTCGGGGGCTTCCATTGATTCGATGCTGGCGTAATTGGTTGCTGCTGCGGAAGCCACTTCTGGGTCGAGGATGCGCTCAAAAGAGGCAATCACATCATCTGCAGTCAATGCTGAGCCATCATGGAAGGTGACGCCGTCGCGCAGGGTGAATGTTAGTGTCATCCCGTCATCGGAGAATTCCCAGCCTGTAGCAAGGGCAGGAACAAGATTTAAGTCTTGGTCAGTCGTTACAAGCGGTTCGTACACAAGTTCAAGCAAGCGTAATGAAGCGAAAGCAGTTTGTGTATGGGGGTCAAGACCTGTGGCATCCACTGCACGTGCCATAATCAGTGTATTATCTTGTGCACTGGTGATACCGATTGCGGAAAAAAGTAAGGAAATCGAAAGAATAAGTAGACCTAATTTTCTCATCGTTGTACTCCTAATGCTTAAGTACGAAAAATGCTCTTATGTCAGTGATTTGTAGGTAATACGTTGCCTTTCTCTGATGTGAGCCGTTTGTAGAAAATCATCTCAGATATGCCATCTTGTGCGAAATTGGGACATTCGCCGATGAGGTCATATCCGAGTCGATTGTAAAACTGATGGGCTTGCTGATTGAAATGCGACGACAGTAAAAATAAGTGTGGCGTATGCGTCATGATGCTTATTTCTGCGCTTTGTATGAGTTGAGTGCCAATGCCTCGCCCATGATAATCAGGATGAACCCCAATCAGGCGAATGTATCCACCATGATGAAATGTTCCACGCAGGTAATACCAAATGAAGCCCGTAATAGTGTCATTGTCGAGTGAGACATATATTTGTGCCTCTTGAGTGTTTAATCCTTCACGGAATAAAGTATCTGCGGTGGCTAATGTCACACTATAGTATTGCCACAGATGATTTCCAGTCATGATACGCGCACATGATTCAACGTCTTCTTCTCGGAGTGGCACAATCATGAGGTATGCCTTTGACGAAGGAGTTTTTCATAATTTTCGGCTGGTGTAATTTGACCGAGAATTGTTGCATGATGTGCGCCTGTGAGGGAAGGTAGTGTCCCGACACGCCCATGCCACGTTTCATGTGCTAGTACTGCAAAGACTAAGGCTTCTTTGAAATCACTGCTGATGCCAATGTCCTCATGCGACATAACTTGAGCAGGTGCTAATAATTCACGAATCATGCTGACAATAACAGGATTATGTTTGCCACCACCGCCCAAGATAATCTCATCAATGGGAGCAGGGGCAAATTGTTGATAAGCATCAACGATATTGGTTGCAGTGAGTGCCGTTAGCGTAGCAATGATTTCATACTGACTCAGTCCACGCACCTCTGCATCTGCTATCAATTGTTGTGCGGCTTCCGTGCCGAACATCTCACGTCCTGTGGTTTTGGGATAATCGCGCTGATAGTAGGGGTGCTGGAGCAATTCATCGAGCCAAACTTCGTGGATGCGTCCTTGTTGTGCGAGTTTGCCGTCTTCATCGTAAGTTTGCTGACCATCTGTGAAATGACTGACAGCAACATCAATCAAAGCATTGCCAGGACCTGTATCAAAGGCGATGGGTGTTTGCGATGTGTCAGTCAGTGGAGGTAAAAAGGTAACATTGCCCATGCCACCGATATTTTGTATTGCACGCCATTTCTGCGGATGACGAAGCAATAACCAATCGACATAGCCTGTGAGTGGTGCGCCTTGTCCGCCACAGGCAACATCACGCGCACGCATGTTGTTGATGGTCGTGATACCTGTGCGTTCTGCGATAATTGCGCCTTCGCCAATTTGAAAAGTCGCACTAACACGCCCATCAGGTAAGACATGATGCCAAACTGTATGACCATGTGAGCCAATCAGGTCAATATCAGCTAAATGGATAGCGTGTTCTTGGCAAAATTGGTGAATAAATGATGCAAATGTCTCGGCAAGTTCAAAACTAAGTTGGGCAATTACATCGACACGACTCAGTGTTCTATCACAGCTATCAAGGATGCGTTGGCGTAGGTTAGGGGAATAGGGATAGGTTTGTCCTGCGAGGATTTCTGCCTGCAATTGCTCAGATTCACGACGAATATCACACAATGCAATATCAACACCATCAGCAGATGTCCCAGACATAAGACCCAAGATCAACATACTTGTATTCTCACGCGCTGATATTCCATGACCCTAGCCAATTTTGTATTGCATAATATTCAGTGGTATATTCCAGAATATACCAGCATAGTCCAATTTGTCAAATACACTTAACATCTTCGGATTAATGACTTATGGCATCCATCTTTACATCAAAGCAAAGTCGCTTACCCTTCGTGCTTTCGCTGTCTATTTTTGTTGTATTGGGTGTTTCAGGTGGCATACTAAATATCGCATGGACACCGATGCAAGATACCTTCAATGTGGATGTAAGTGCGATTGGCATTTTGCTCTTATTTGCTACTGTGGGTGCAATGATTGCGACCTTTGTGAGTGGCACATTGTCGACGACATTCCGTTTTCGTACTCTAATCCTCGTTGCAATGGTGATTCTCGCCATCGGAATGTTCATGATGGCGAGTGCCAGTACATGGATCATACTATTGGTTGTTATCTTCATCACCTACATGGGACGTGGTTTTCTTGACGCAGGTTTCAATCATTTTTTCTCGACCAATTACGATACCAGTGTAATGAATTGGTTGCACGCATCGTGGGGCATTGGTTTGACGGTTGCACCGTTTTTGATGACAGTGATTCTGGTTGACTTCGGCTTTTCGTGGCGTGTTGGATACGCTAGTATCGGCGTGATTGCTATCCTGATGAGTCTGCTGATTGCATCAACGCTTTCTGTTTGGACATTAGATGAAACGCAAGATTCGATTACGACGGACCTTGACCATCCACCAGCATCGCTGATGCAAGCCATTCGTCAACCTGCAATTATCACCAGTATGTTGATTTTCTTCTTGTATGGTGGGGTTGAGATTGGAACAGGGCAGTTGGCAAATACACTCTTGGTTGATGCACGTGAAGTATCGCAAGAGGTGGCTGGCTTTTGGCTGAGCCTCTATTGGGGGGCGTTTACAGTTGGGCGAATTTTACTGGGTTGGATTGCATTACGCCTTGCTGACACCTTTCTGCTACGCTTCGGAATGATTTTAACCATTGTGGGAGCATTCATGCTGGCATGGAATCCGACACCACTGATTGGCTTAATAGGGCTAATTGTAATTGGCTTTGGCTTATCTGGTATTTTCCCGACATTGATTTCCATGACACCCCAGCGAGTCGGACGGCAATTCTCAGCACAAGCTATCGGTTTCCAGATTGGTTCAGCAGGGCTTGGTGCATCGCTTCTTCCTGGTCTGATTGGTATTTTTGCTGGACAATTGGGTTTAGAGTGGATAAGCATAGGAATTTTGCTGAATGCTATTTGCTTATTTCTCCTGTATGAATCCCTTAAAGTCCGATAGTGAATACACTTAGTTATAGAAGACCCTTTAACCTTTAACTGCTCCAGACAAACCCTTGATAAATTGTTTCTGGAATACCAGAAATACGATGATAATCGGTAGGGTGGCAACAACAACTCCAGCAGCAACTGTTCTCAGATTACCTGTGAATGCACCTTCTAAAAATGCTAAGCCGATAGGCAAGGTGTAAAGGGCTTCATCGCGTAACATGAGAAGAGGCCATAAGAAACTGTTCCATGAACCAACAAATGAAAAAATTGCAAGGGTTGCCAAACCAGGACGAATGAGTGGTAATAAGATACGCCAGTAAATTCCTATTTCACTTGCACCATCGATACGTGCTGCTTCAATAATTTCATTTGGGATGGATTGATACGTTTGCCGTAATAAGAAAATTCCAAAAGCATTCGCACCAAAGGGAATGACCAGACCATGTAAGGTATCGGCAAACCCAAAGTAATTGACTGCCATGATATACGTTGGGATGAGTGTCAATTGCTCAGGAAAGATTAGCGTACTCAAAATAAGGTAGAACAGCACATCGCGCCCTGCAAAGTGCATTTTTGCAAGTGGATAAGCTGCTAATGAACTGGTCAATAATTGTAGTAGTACCACTGCAACAGCTACAATGAAACTATTCAAAAAATAGCGTGGTAAGTTAACATCTGTCCAGACACGATAATAATTGGCGGTTGTTGCAGGGAATGCGTAGGGTTCAATCGCTGTGCCTGCTAGTTGTGCTTCTATCTCTGGTTGGTAATTGCGCCACCACCCGAAATTGGCATCTTCGGGGGTCTCACTCTCCCAAGGTAATACACTATAGGATCCTTCTTGGCGAGCTGTGCGTTGACCTTCACCCCATCCGATTAAACCAGGATAAGGCAACACTTCTGGCGGACGACCTTGTCGGAAGACATTGGATGAATTGGGACGCACACTCATCAAGGCTGTCCACAAAAATGGAATAGCTGTCAATAAGCCAACCATGATTAGAATTGTGTACCAGCCTGACGCGACGAAACAGCCACGAGCATGTTTGCTGAGTTCAGGTTTATTGTGTGATGTCATCACCACGCTCCAATAATCGTAAGTTGATGATTGAGAATACGAGTGTAATCAGCGAAAAGATGACAGCAATCGCGCTAGCATACCCTAATTCTAGATTGACAAAGGCTTGACGGTACAAATAAAACATCAAGGTGAGTGCGCTATCCAGTAAGCCACCCGAACCATCTGTCATGATGAAAATCTCTTCAAACACTTTTAAAGCAGAAATGCTAGAAATGATAGCAACAAAGATAATTGCAGGGCGAATGCCTGGGATGGTGACATGCAAGTGTTGTTGTAACTTGTTAGCACCATCAATAGCAGCAGCTTCGTATAATTCGTCAGGAACGGCTTGCAATGCCGATAAGAAAATGACCATATAGAAACCAATGCCACGCCAAATTGTCACCATCATAATTGAAATGAGGGTGGAATCAGGATGGGTGAGGAAGTTAATAGGACGTTCGATAAGACCTGTAGATAATAAGAAACCGTTAATTAGCCCTGATGGTTCTGCAAAAACAAATTCAAAAATCATACCGACTGCTACAACAGATGTTACCGCAGGAATATAGTAAATTGTGCGGAAAATTCCAACACCGATAATCTTGCGATTAACGACAATTGCCAGTGCAATCGACAAAATGATAAGTATTGGCGTGACGACTAGATAGATAAACGAATTACGCAATCCACGCCAGAAGAGTGGGTCATTGTAGAGACGTTCGTAATTATCTAAGTTGACCCATGTCGGTGCAGTCAGCAAGTCATAATCAGTAAAACTGAGATAAATAGCTGCAATCAGTGGAATGAACAAAAAAATAATTAGAAAGCTCATCGCAGGTGCAATGAAAGCATAGGCAGTGATATTGCGAATGCGTCGCCGACGCTGACGACCTGCTTCAATAGTATCTGGGTCAAGACTTGTTGAGGCTTGCGGTAGATTGGTCATAGCTTGGTTTCCTAAAAAAGGGAACGCCCTAAAGCATTCCCTGTATTCACAAGCAAACTTATTCAGCGTTTGCGAGGATTTCGTTGATGCGTGTTGCCATATCGTTAAGAGCCTCTTGTGATGTTTTAACGCCTAAGAGTGCTGCTTGGAATTCACCAAGAACGATTTGTTCAACCTCTGCAAGATTCGGGAAGTTCAAGATGCTCGTGTTGGTTGCATTCTGGAAGTATTCACCAGCTAATGGACGCAATTGGTCTGTGAGTGCAGGACCACCTTCTGTGAAGAATGGGTCTTCATAGCTTGTGAGATTCGATGAATAAATCGGAACTTCGCGCGAGAAGGCAGTTTGTGTATCAGGATTGGTTACGAACAGAGCAAATGCCAAAGCAGCATTCGGGAATTCGCTTTCCGCAGGGACAACAAGGGTTTGTACACCGCCGATGCTACGAATATTTGCAGACCCTGTGAATTGATTGTCGAGGAACAAACTATCAAAGACATCTGGGTTGTTTTCTTCAATCAAGCGGAAGAGTTGAGGTCCTGTTTGCAGTAAGAGAATTTCGCCTTCACTGAAACGATCAACCATTTCGCGCACATCATCGGTCAGGCTTTCGCGTGGGATACAATCTTCATCTAGCAAGCGTTTGAAGTCGTCGAGGACTGCTACAGCAGCTTCATTTTCGTTGAAAACGACCTGTGACCCATCTTCGTTAAAGATATCGACACCTTCGCCAACTAAAACATTGAGAATGCCCAAGCCTGCAAGTTCACCCCATGCAAATGAATAAGCATAGTATGCACCATCACTTTGTTCACGTACATCACAAGCGAAGTCGTAGGCTTCTGCCCATGTTTCAGGGATGTCATCACCTGTGATGCCGAGTTCGTCAGCAATCAAGCCATTGACTGCCATCACATTTGAGAATGCTAGATACCATGGAAGATGGAATGTTGTGCCGTCAAAAGTTACTTTTGTCCATGCACCATCGACATACTGCTCACGTAGTTCTGGATAAGCCTCACCAACGGCGACATCCATATCAAGCAAAACACCTGCTTCGGCGAATTCTGCTACCCAACCGTCACTCATATTGATGACATCAGGTGGGTCACCTGCGGCAAAGCTATTGCGGATATTATCGCGTGCACCTGCTGCTGGTTGCCCTTCAAGAATAACTGTCACGCCAGGGTAGGTTGCCTCAAAATTAGCGATAATCTGATTGAGATAATCCTCAAAATCAGGCGTGAGTGCCCAAGGCCAAAAACGAATTTCTGCACCGTCTTCGACACCTTCGACGACACGCCAACGGTCAAAATCTTCTTGGGTGGGATTCCAAAAATTACCTTCAAGGTCACGGTTGGGACGGTCTTCCCGTTCTTGAGAGAGGACTGTGCCGAATGCTGTGAGGAGCATGGCAAAGACGATTAACAAACTTAAGATACGTTTCATGTAATAAACTCCTGTAGTAATTGAAAATAGTTCAATTAGACTAAACACCTTTAGTTAGGTGACAATCCCTAAGTAATAATTGGCTTGCGCGTATTGACACGCAAGTAATAGCGTGACCGATCACCTCGAATAACAGATTTTGAAAATTCGATGGGGATATGGTCAACAGAATACGCTGTTACACGTACTAACATCGCTGGCTTGTTCAGTTCTATGCCGAGTTGCCGTGCTTCAAAGGCATTGGGTAGGGTTGGTTCAAGCGTGTGTTCAGCTTCAACGATACTCATGCCATAAATATCTTCTAGTAAGTGATATAAACTTTGATTTTCGATATTTTCTGTGAGTAGACGTGGGAACAACGCATGAGAAAGATAGGATGTTTCAAGCATCAGTGGCTCATCATTCGCAAGGCGCAAGCGTTTAATCATGATAACCTGTTCATCAGATTGCAATTGCAAGCGATGACTGAGTACCGCATCAGGCGTGAGCAAATCTCGGCTTAATAATCGAGACGATGGTGTGCCACCTGACTCACGGATACGTTGGCTAAAGCCGATAACGCTAGGTGTAAATGATGGAACAGGACGTTTTTCACTAATGAACGTGCCAGCCCCGTGTTTTTTGAACAGCAAGCCTTTTTGAACAAGATTATCAATCGCTTGACGGACAGTCATGCGGTTCACATCGTAGCATTCACTGAGGACACGCTCCGAAGGTAAAGCATCACCACTTTGCAATAAATTATTATCAATCAAATCCATCAAATTATCGTGAATTTGTTGATAGAGTGGTGCGTCACTCAGTTTGGGATTGATGCGAAAATAATGTTCAGAAAGAGTCATTTTTAATAATTGGTCTATACCAGTTTGTAGAATGATACCCTTGAATCACCATTGTGTCAAATCTCAATCTTTGAGGGCGTTGGCAAATTTAGCAGTGATGAGTTGTGGACGCGTAATTGCTGAGCCGACGACCACTGCTAAGACCCCGCAATCTAGAGCTTGTCTTGCTTGTGTGGGGGTGCTGATGTGTCCTTCAGCAATGACGGGTACTGTAAGTTCGGTAACCATACGACGCATCAAGTTAAAGTCTGGCATATCGTTCTGAGGGCTATATTCTGTGTATCCTGCCAAGGTTGGCGCGACAAAGTCTGCTCCTGCACGTTGTGCGAGATGAGCTTCTTCAAGCGTGGATACATCTGCTAAAGCTAATGCACCTACTTCATGAATGGTTGCGATAATTTCGGCTAATGACTCACCTGCAATACGTGGACGATTGGTGGCATCTAAGGCAATAATGTCTGCACCAGCATCCGCAATAGCTAGGGCATGACGCTTGCTTGGGGTGATATAAATACCTGTATCTCCATCCTTGTATAGACCAATCAAGGGTAGTGAGATTGCTTGCTTAATGGCAGCGACATCAGACGGACTATTGGCACGAATCGCAACTGCGCCACCTTCTTGTGCTGCGCGTGCCATGCGTACCATAATCTCTGCACCGTGTAAGGGTTCATCTTCTAATGCTTGGCACGATACAATAAGTTGACCACGTACCTGTTCGATGAATTCTTCTACCGTCATTATGCTAAAACTTTCATTGACTCGTTGAATAAATTGCAGACTGATTCCCAAGTTATATCAGGCGTAATCACTAAGGTATCTATTGTCATATAGCCTATTTCTTGGTTAAGTTCGTTCGCAATTGCCTTAAGTTTAGATAAATCAAAATCATCACCTAATCGTTGATTCATGCCAATTTCGAGGCGATGCCAGCGTGGGCTATCTTCTATAAGCAAATCGCGCACAAGGAGCAATTGTGTCACCTCGAAATGTGAATGGTCAATAGGTATATCTATCGCCCAAAAGATAGGGCATCCACGTTGAACAAGCCTTGCTTGCAATCGCCAAATTTTCCAAGCATCAGTGTAGAGTGTTTGTGGTGAGATGTCTTGTGAGATACAGAAATTAGCCAGTGTACTAGCTGCCTCACCGATTGCCCATTCAATAGGATGAAGACGATACGCGCCATTGGTGAGATGGGTTGTTCCTATATTTTTGCAAGCAGGGATGAGATTTTTTGTATTGTGCGGAATCAATGCCCCTAGAGGAATCTGAAAAGGTTTGGTTGGGGCATACATGCTCACATCAGGATTATCAACACAGGGATGCAAATCCATTGCATACCATCCAATACCAACACTATCTGTAAAGTGTTTAGCGCGTGCGCCTTTATTGAATTCGGCAGTAATATCTTGTTCGACGATGCGCTTTTGTGGCACAATCCGCCGTGATTCACGGATATATGGCATTTGAGATAAGCCATCGCTTGTTCCCATCACATCGGGTCGCAACTTCAACTCAGGATAGCCATAGCCACCATCATCGCGCAGACATTCCGTCTGTAACCAGTATAAAAACCCAAGTGATAAACTTTTGGCTTCATCGAGGTAACTAGCTTGCTCATCGGCAGGCACATCAAGGATGTTGCCTCCGTGATAATCATTACTAATCCAATTGATGAGGCTGATGTCGTTACCGCCAAGCAATGTCCCATCATGAATACGCCGATATGACCAGAAGGGCAGGTTGCCTTGGTCACTATACTCAAACATCTTATAGATTACAGGCTGTCCATCACGCCCAATTGGAGATAATGTATATGGCTGATTATCTCTGAAATAGTCGTATCCCTCTGGCTTATCAATTGTGTGATTTTCCCCTGCACAATATTCGACAGCAAAGCAGTAAGTAAAGCCTTGTGTTTCGTTGGGTCGGGCAGTGACAGGGGCTTGAGGCTCACCTGTATCCGATTGCGATTCTGCGCCTGTGACATAAGCTGTTTGGGTCAAGGGCAATAAGTCACCAGTATCAGTTGCATCAAGGAAATACTGGGCGTAAATTTCTAAGTGTTCACCAGCATTATTTTCCAATTTTACTGAAATAACCTGATTATTTTCCACAACTGCTGACATAGGGCGATAATGATGATAAATGTCTGCGCTAATGTCGAAATTCTCTAGGATGAGTCTTGGATCGCAACACAATCGGCTGACCCAACCGTTGCCAGGATTAAGTGGCATATTTGTGCCCAGAATACTCTCAGCCATGATTGCTGGTGCATTGTACTTAGTTTGATATGCGTGGCGAATCATCTCGCGTAATTGTAAGTAGGTTTTCGTTGCACCAAAAGTTTCGATATGAGCGTGTTCATCTGGTGCAGAAACGCCTTGCGATGTCAGTTGTCCTCCGAGCCATTCACTAGCAGACGTTAAAATGATGTTTAGGTCTCTGTCATTGCTAGAGGATGGCAATTGATATGTGGCAGCAACACCCCCTAAACTACCACCAATGATGGCAATGTCGCAGTGAATGACTTTCATGATGTACGCTCCAAATCGAAATCGACTTCAAAGGTACGTTGCCACGGTAAGCGGATGTTACTAATCATGTAGCCGTCTGATAGGGGCGATAATTGTGCTAACAAATGCTCCAGTCGTTGCTGGATTTCGTGTTTTACCATGTCAATTTCGTCAGGCAGTGGGTCACGTCGCCCTTTTTTGGCTTCAATCCAATTACGAACATCTTCACGCACGAGATGTTGATAACCCCAATCTTCTACGAAGCGATGAAGCAGGAACTGTTGTTGTGCTTTGTGTTGTTCAGTAGTTACGACACGCGCTGATGCAATCCCTTGAGCGAGTGCTACGCCAATTGTGTTCCCTGCTGTGTTCCAAGCCCCATATCCTGCCAATTGACGCACATCAATCTGTGCTAACAATTGTTCAATCAACATGGGGTCACTGCCGTTAGGGTAAGCGACATCACAGATAATTACATTCTGCCCAGCCTCTAGCCAGCTATGAATGCCTTGCACGAATTGCTTGATGTAAGGTTGCCTGCGTTGATCCTCTTCTGCGAAGAAATGGGCTTCTGGGTCATACTCTTGCCCAATGCGTGAGGGTGGGTTAACAGCTACAATGAAATCTGTTGTTTCGATGTCATCAGTGATGATGCCACCAAGAGCTTTTATTTGTCGTTCAACAGTGATGCGGATTGCTCCGTCTTCGTAGGGGGCAACGCGCTCTTTATCTTCATCAATGGCATAATAAATATAAAATTGCGGACTTGCGCCATTCAGCACAGCACGCATCAGCAAAACACAACCGATTTCATCTGCTCCAGGGTACATCAAGAGACGGTCATCATCAGCATAGAGACGTTGTACCCACGTCTGTAACCATGCTTTCTCTTGTGAGCCATAACCATATTCACTTGTATCATCGGAGCTAATGACCAATAAATCAAAGTTATCATGTCCGAATTGTTCTAGCAATTGCAGGTTCATCTGATAATTCCGCAAGCGTCGGAAGGTAAAATCATGGATGTGTTCAGATGGAATTTGTGCCTTCAATAAGTCCAATTGCTCTTGAACATCTTGACCTTGTTGCTGTTGGTGCATCAATTGACTGTAGCGATAAAGGTTGATGCCATGTCTATCCCAATAGAGCGGTTCTTCGATATTGTTATTGGCGTTGCTAATGCGTGTAATCACGCTAAAAGCGAAAATCTGTAAGGCAGGGTATTGGTCGCTGAGCCTCAGCAGTTGGTCTAATCGCTTCGTCAATTGGGTTGTTGGCTCATTGGTAATGCGCGATGGAATCAAACCCCGATAAACGAATTGTTCAATTGATACAATCAACATATCCAATTGTGGAACAATGTTATCTAACCATGTGAGCAATGCGTCATACTGATTAGGGTCGCGTCTTTTACTAAGAAGATTGAGCGGTGGCATGATAAAGTCTGTGTCTGCAATATCAGCAATCATGCGCGGATAACGGGTATTGACTGGGCGTTCGTCAAGCGGAATCAGAGCAATCTTCATGAATCGTCAACTCCTTGCCATGCCAGAATAGATGCGCCTATCATCCCTGCTCGATTACCCAATTGTGCTGGCAATATATCCATTTGTTGCACAGAGTTTAGAGGATAGCTTTCTAATGTTTTTAAGAAATATTTCCACCACCATTTCCCCGCTTGTGGCACACCACCGCCGATAATTAAGGCTTGAGGGTCTAAAAATACGAGAATCGGCGCAAGTACTTCTGCTAATCTTGTAGAGCCATCACGTAAGGTTTGACGCGCTTTGTGTTCACCTTCGTTAGCACGTTTAGCAATTTCTTGGAGATTATATTTCCGATGAAAATCATAGTCCTCTTCCATAGCGATACCTGATGCGACTTCTTCTAGTGTGAGGTTTTCACCAGCATAAAGATAGCCAATTTCACCTGCGCTGAAATGTGCGCCGTGCCATAGTTGACTATTCAAAATAATTGCTCCACCAATGCCTGTCCCAACAGTGATGCACAATAAGTGTTGATACTCTTTACCAGCCCCAATGGTTGCTTCTGCAAGTGCCATCACACGGACATCATTATCGACAAGGACAGGTACTGCGAAGACATCATGCAAAATTTGTGCAATTGGTGTGCCAATCCAGTCGGTGATATTCTGGTTGGCATCAATCACAGTCCCTGCGTCTGCATCAACTTGACCTGCTGTTCCTACACCGATAGCTTGTAATTTGCCTGCTTTTTTTTCTTGTAATTGTTGGCAACTATCAATGACTACGCCCATGATGACATCGCCCCCCTCAGTAGCAGGGCAGGGGATACTGATTTCGTCAAGCGTTTTGAAGTTTCTATCACAACTATGAGCAGCAATTTTTGTGCCACCAATATCGACCCCAATGACGTATTCGCTCATGTAGGCTTCTCGACTTCGATTAGCAAGGTCAGAACTTGATAGGATTTGATACTGAAATAAAGGCTATTTTTTTCTGAATTGATGCTTAATTCTTCAAGCGGTTCTTCAAGGATGTTACTGAGCCATGCTTTTGTCATCGGGTACAGACAATGGAGAGCCTCGAATGTGCCATGCCGTTCAAGCGTGCCCTCTGTTTCGCGCACGCGGACGACAATGTAATCGGAATCCTCGCCGCGTTTGACAGTTTCAATCACGAGATTATCTGACTGTTCACCTAAGTAGAACAGGCTTTGTGCTGATTTGATGGTCTTTGCATCAGATGGTGAGACAAGAATAGGATATTGCAGGGTTGTGGCATGATAGCGCACATCATCATTGATATTGAGTTTCGATGCGTGTGTCGTGCCAAATGTCGTGAGACTATACATGAATTCATGCTCGCCTAAATCGGCTGTGGGGTCAGGGTAGGTAGCTCCCTTGAGCAGTGTCAAACGCAATACATTCTCTTTGACATCAAAACCATATTTGTAGTCACTCAGGAGGGCAACCCCTTGTTCGCCTTGCATGGCTTTGATGTAATGCTGGAAGGGTCGCTCATAACGGGCTTGTTCCCATGAGGTGTTGCGATGAGTTGGCACATTGGTTTCACCCCATTGTGTGCCTGTGACAATCTTATTGGGGATAAAAGACAGAGGAAATGCGATTTTGAGTAGCATATTGCGCTCTTGCCAGTCAATGTGTGTGCAGAAGTCGATGCGTAAACTCTCACGCCATACGGATATATATTGTGTGATGGTGCTGTTCATCACTTTACGGACGATTTTGAGCGTAGCGCGAATCTGACCATTTTCAACGATTTCAATTTCATGAGGTGGGTCGGCAAGCCACATCTTGTCTTCAAAATCAGGGTCAATATTCCATGCGTCAAAGCGTAAGGGACGGTCTTCAAATATCTGGAATTGATTGGCATGTTGCTCTAAAAACTGAACTTCTGTGATGTGGTCATAGAGACTATTTAAATATCCTTGCTCATCCAACACAATCCGAAACCATCGGTTATCTAAGTGATAATTGTCGCTAAAATCAATCCAAAGCTCTCGGCGATTATCTTTTTCGTCCTTGTGTGATGCGTTTTGTATTGTCAAAGAGGTTAAGCTGTAGGGGGATAAAGGCGCATCCCACAGATGAATCAGCAAGCCATTGTCTACTGCTTGGGTACGTGCTGATGTGCCATCAGGGAAGAATAAGGCTTCATCATCTCCAAGTTCTCCACCTTGCCAGAATGTAGTATCTTGTCGCTCATAACTCGTGGTGTTGACCAAGACAACATCACCACCAACATCCTGTACTAAGATAGCAAATGCTTCTTGATGTGCATTGACCAAAGTTTGCATGGTTGCTTGATGATGTCGCTTGGCATCATCGTAAACTTCTTTGATGCTGCTCCCAGGCAGAATATCATGAAATTGATTGAGCAAGACACGTTTCCACAGGTCTTCTAGCATCTGTTGTGGATAGCTGTAATTATCGCTCACTAAATCAGCCCACACCGCCAAAAATTCGAGGTCATGCAGGGCAATTTCAGCTTGGCGATTGGCTTTCTTA
The DNA here is from genome assembly GCA_039200705.1 of Chloroflexota bacterium. Lineage (GTDB taxonomy): Bacteria > Chloroflexota > Anaerolineae > Aggregatilineales > Phototrophicaceae > JAUZRW01. The sequence continues at coordinate 198,293 of JBCCSC010000002.1, read as the reverse complement.
ATCCATGCTTGGCTGGTGAGTGTGCCTTGATGCGTTTCGAGATATAGCTCACCATCCCACACGGGCAGTTTGTCGTCATGTTCTGCCTCAATTGCTTTGAAAAAATCAACAGCTTTGCTTGGTCTAACGTGTGGGATAGCAGGAAAGTTATCCAGAACAGTCATGTTGTCGAGCATTTCTGGGGTTGGTCCACCGCCTCCATCGCCCCAACCATAAGCCATCAGAGCGCGAGTCATCGTTTCTTTGTCGTGCATCCTATCATATGTTTCGATAGCTGCTTGTGCATTGAGATTAGCATTATAGGTTGGCATTCGTAACCAATGTTGCATGGGCGTTGGTGTAAAGTGTGCAAGCAATTCTGAACCATCCAAACCACGCCAGATAAAGGTATCATGAGGCAGTTCATTCGTTTCATTCCAGCGCAATTTTGTGGTGAAGAAATATTTGATGCCCGATTCTTTTGCAATCTGTGGAAAAGTGTGAGAAAAGCCAAAGGTATCAGGCAACCAGACGACCTCAGTGTATGCGCCAAAATGGTCTTTGAAATAGCGTTGCCCATACAAAAACTGACGGGCTAAACTCTCGCCACTTGGCACATTGCAATCACTCTCAACCCACATCCCACCAATTGGCTCCCATTGACCCGTCTCAACACGCGCTTTGATGCTATCAAACATATCAGGGAAGGCTTCTCTGGCGTATTCGTAGAGTTGGGGTTGGCTCTGTACAAAATGATAATTAGGGTAGCGTTCCATCAAGTGCAGAACAGTGTGAAATGTTCGGACAGCTTTGCCTCTAGTGATGTCTAATGTCCAGAGCCATGCCGTATCAATGTGGGCATGTCCAACAGCGTGAATAGTTATATCTGATGGTGCATTGAGACGGTCAATAGCAGTTCGTAATTGGGGCAGGGCAGTGTAAATAGATTGATAGAAACGCTCACTAATGGGATGACGTGTATCAATTTGCCGAAAACTATCACGCAGGATAGTCAGCAAACGATGTCGTATCGGGTGATTGTCTGCAAGATTACTCGCCGCACTGAGTGTGTTGTGTGCCAGAACAACAAAGTCATGAACTTGGTCATCAATCAAGCGTAATTCGCAGGGTTGCAGATAGAGTAGTGGCTTATCATCCCCAAACAATGAATTGCCCAAGCCTGTCCAACCGTGTAAATGCAAGTTATGTAACTGATAATCTTTGAGATGAGTTGGCAGTGTAATTTCTTGATGGCGGACATCTGTTGTTGTAAATGCTGTGCCATCAACATAAATCAGGGCTTCGGGATGAGCCTCAAAGCCATCGCCACCATCTCCTAAGGGGAAGTACAAGACACAGCTACCTTCTAAATCCCATGTTTCAGGAATTTGATACTGTGTGCGAAGTGTAAAACTTTGACTCCACTTACCCCAATACTGATGATAAGGCAAAACTTGCCAATTCAGTTGTGACCAGTCTCTAGTAGCAGAGATTGTTGAATCTGTTTCGGCAAAATTGAGTTGTGGCAATTGCCAACGGTCACGAACACGATATTGTGTGATGAGATTCAGTTGTTGATGTAATTTATCTAACAAAAATTGTGGTGACATAAGATAGTATTTTCAAATTGGTATATACCAATCGAATATACCACTACTCCATTAGTTTGCGCTAGTCAGATGGTCATATTGGTCGAGTAAAGCCTCAAAACGTTGTATACTATCTTTTAAACCGCCACGCCGACTGCGCCTGAGCCATAAATCACGTTGTGTCATCATCAGTTTCTGTAATTTACGTTTCTGCAACATTGGCTCAATGTCATCAACGCCTTGCAAAATCAATAGCCATTCACCACCGTGTATCAATAAATCCGTTGCGTGCTGCCATTCTGCGATGATTAAATCGCTATCCGAACGTTTTATTCTTGCATTGGATAATTGTTGTCTCAGATGACGTAATTTAGTGATAGCATCTCGTAGATTGTGAGGGCTGATATTGGCTTGCTCGGCTCCCCATTCTTCTGCGCGTGCTAAGCGTTGCTGGAATTCTTCTTGCTTCCATTGGAGTGCATAAGCTAGTAGTTGTCCGTTGATGTGTTCTGGCTTGATTTGTTTGTAGATATTAGCCAATTGCATGGTGAGGTCACCAATTGTCTCGGATGTATCTTGATAGAGATGGTGATTCAGAACCGTTGCAAGGTCGGCATCATGATTTTTTTCATAGCACCACGAAACACCTGCACCATAAACGATTCCAATGTACGATGCAACTAAGGGTTGCCAATGTCCGTTATCGCCCCAATCCGTGATAAGATAGCCAATTGCGCCATGTTGTAAACCGAATTGTGCCGCACTTTTTAGATTACCAATTGCGTTATCTGCACGCCCTGTGAGGGCATTCCAACTAGATGTTCCTGGGCAGACATAAAATGGAATGTTGGCATCAGCATATTTTTTACAGTTGCTATTAAATGGATGTGTCGTTTCGTATCCCCATTCCATGACGATAATATCGTCTGGTAATTCAGGGATGAGGTTAGGGTATTTGATGATGATGTCACCCCAGAACATCATTTTACGCTCATGGGATGCTACTAAACTATGCAATTGTAGTAGCCAATCGAGGTATACACGTCCACCCTGTTCAGTAACTGCTTGTTTACTCTTACCTTGTCCAAGTTCCCAAGGTTCATCACATCCCACATTGAACAATGAACTACTAAAATGTGGTAAGAGATAGTCGTACAAATTAGCAATTAATTCTATGCTTTGGGGGTCAAGAGGATTGAGTGTGCTGGGACTGCGCCATTCCCCAAAGATTTCAAAGCCATCAGGTGTTTCTGATAAATCTCGGTAGTCAGGATGTCTAAGCCAACGTTCCATATGTCCGAGACTATTTTGATTAGGCACAAGTTGAATGTGTCGTTCACGGCAGTATCTATCCAAGCGTAGTAGTTCTTCAGACGTGATGGGCGATGCCAATTCCCATACTTGTTCATGATTTGGATAGGCGAAGGTATGTTCTGTATATAACTGCAATTGATTGACTTTTAAATATACTAGGTCATCAATCAATTGATAAAGTGTTTCCATTGTTGGGACACGGTCACGGCTAATATCTAACATGAAACCGCGTTGGGGAAAATCAGGCGCATCCTCGATTTGCAAGCAGGGGAGATTTTGCACTGATTGTTCAATAATTTGGCATAAGGTTACAACACCATAGAATAATCCTGCTTGGTCACCGTAGATAATCTTTATAGCTTGCTCTGTGATGGTCAAACGATACCCTTGTGAGCTAATATCGCTGGATTCTGCGAAGGTGATAACATTAACATCAGAATTGCCCGTCATGAGGACAATCTGTGCTTCAACACCGTTATTCATCAAGCATGTTTGTAAGTATGTTGCCTCAAATAATACATCTGGCGTTGGTATCTGAATCTTGATGTTGTTCAGCGTAAAGATACCGTCTGTTGATTGAAGATTACGTGGGTATGGAAATAAGGACAACATATTTATTTCATTTCTTTGTATAGCTGGTCAATTTATAAAAGAATAGCAGAATACCCCGTAGTCTGCTGAGGGAAGTGTATTACACAGACTATGTCATCAGTTCATTTGGACTGATAACAGCGATAGGATTATCTAGCCTCTTGGAGAGTGCGATTAAGTAAACTTTCGTAAATCGTTAGAAAAAGATGTAGTCCATGTTGGCAGACACGATGTATCGTGTCTCTACGAAAATCATGTTATTGTAGGGACGGCATCTATGCCGTCCGCCTAGATAAACAAACACTTTCGCTAAATCTTGCTCAGTAGACCCAAAAAACAGGTAAGCAGAAACGGCGTTTATCTGTGACCAAGACTGCGTATACAATGGCGAAGGCGTGGTTTATCTTGTCTCCGCTTACACTATGCCTGAACCCTTAGACGCGTAATTAGACTAAGAGTAAGCTTCTTCTGCTTCAGGATGCGTTTCGGTAGTTTCATCAGGTTCAACAACACGAGCAAGCATCGTTTTATCCAATTTGTAGGTTGCTGGAATATTTTCCACAGGATGTGTTTAGAATCACGCTTTAGCAAGTTTTAGTAAAATCACTAGTTGTTTTCTATAAATAGATCAACTTAATATCAAAAATCTGTGAAACATTTGGCAAATTTCTAGATGAAAAGTATAATTTTACTGGTTTGTCCAGTGTATAAAATGAGAAATTAATGGTTGAGATTTACAGTTATCCGCTTAAAAAATCAGACACATTTAGGGGTTACTATATTAAAGGAGAGTTAGGCAATGGTTACAGAGGAAAAACTTATATAGCATCACATAACGGCAAAGATTATGTCATAAAAATACCAAATTTGGATATTGAGCGACCTAAAAAAGAGATAGAAAAGCGGACAAATGAAATCCGTCAAGATGTTATGCGTGAGGTGGTAGCTTGGACTCGAATATCAGAAAATCCTAGCATTCAACCATACATTGCAAAGGTTGAAGATGTAGGTTCATCTGTTTTTGATATTAACAAATCACAATACATGATGCCATATATCATTCAAGAATATATTCAAGGAGAATCACTGGAAGAGTGGTGCACAAATGTTTATGGTAAGCCGTTTAATGGAGTAACAGAAAGCAAATCGTGGTTTAGTCTTGCAAAAAAGCTTCTAACTTTACTATCAATGATCCACATTGAGCGTGTAGTGCATGGTGATATATGGCCGCCTAATATTATAATAAATAATACTCAAGATCCCAATCCAATATTGATTGATTTTGGACAAGCTTGGTTAGTTGATCACGAGTTTGGTCTCTCTACTAATGATCCTTCTTACCCATACTATGCTCCTGAAAGAATTAGTAATGGGGATATATGGCGCGAACCAGCAGACATTTTTAGTTTAGGTGGAATCCTTTATTACTTGGCTACAGGTGAAACTCCCCCTGCTGTCTTTATTTATCAAAGTGGTACTAAAGCAGATATAATTCTAAAAGAACATATTGTACTTAAGTACGAAATTTTGCAGAAGGTAAAGTCTCTTAATCCTCAACTATATCAGCAAAATCCTGGAATTGTTGATATTATTCTATACTGCTTAAGACCAGATATAAACGACAGGGCATCATACGCTGAAGCTGTGCTTGATGTACTAGAGTTATTTGAAGCAGCTTTTAGCTATCCAGGAAATCGTATAGAAAACACCAATAAAGATATTTTTGGTGAATTAGCAGAAAAAGTTTCTGAACTAAGCGATTTAGTTCAATTACTACAAAATACAGATATACATCTTTTTCCCCGTATCTTAAAACGCGATGTACGCCTTGTTTATACAAGGCTTCAAACCGTAAAAAGTAGAGTCTACAATCTTGAAGGTGATCGGGAAACTTTCATTAATGGGCTACTTTCTTGTGTTTCTTTATTAGAGGCAAAAGATCAGTTGCTAGCACTTACAACCCCAACATTCTGGCGAAAAGAAAATTTTGGGAACTACGGGCGTTTGTTAACTATGATAAAAATGGCAGGGCTCCGTAATATATCTGTAAAATGGGTTCTGCTACTTTCAGATGATGAATTTAAGAAACCTGAAGTAAAAGATATCCTACAAGCACAAAGTTACGTTATGCAGGAGCTTTCAAATAATGGCATAACTGTTGGAAAAGCCTCATCAGATACAGGTGATTACTATGTTGGTTACGTTATAGTAGACGCAGAAACCAGAAAGGCTGTAGCAAGACAATCAAAGACTTTTATACTTATCAATCGTGTCGCACAAGAAAAAGATAACTACACACTGATTAATCCTCGTTACACGAGAAGTGAAGGGAGAGTCACTTTAGTTCGCTTCTGGAATGATCCAAATCGTTTGGAAGAGTTTCTAGACGATCTAGAGTATTACAGCAACTTATCAAGTTCTTTACTCAAATTGGTCAAATGATATATTGATGCTGTTGGCGAACCCAGAGATTGATTGCATCGAATCCTATAGCGTAAAATTATGTAATGAGTGCTTGCACTCTGTCCTTGAGTCTGAGCAATCTCTCGCCGAAGGCTTTCGCTTCGTTGGAATTATCTGCGTAGTTTATCAGTTTCGATTCGGCAACATGTTTATTACTACATTCGACCAGTTGCATCTGGAGGTCAACAAATACCCCGTCGAAGTTGCGAAGATTTTCGATTTGGTTGTAACGAAAATGTGAGCATTTCTCTCACTTTCCCACACTGAATCAGATCGCTGATATTTTTTAGTCCTGATGTGTTTAAGAATGATCTGCTCTGATGCCTTTGCCATCAAGCATAGTCATAAAATTCCAATGGGGCTAGACATTGTGACTAGAATTATTTGGGATTCGCCAGGTACATGCAGTTTTCAAAACATCGAATTTTTTAGATTTTGGATAACTTCGTATTCCGAGTTTGCCACGAAGATATTTATCGTAATTTTCAACAAAAATCTGATTGCTGCGAAGCTATTTTTGCTCGAAACGCGTTCCTCACACATTCCGTGGAAAATATTCCAGCGACCTAAATTTGTCGGGGCGAATCTCAACTGTATCCTCAAGGTCAAGGACTTGAGCGACAACTGTCTTGTCGAGTGTTTCAGGATATGCATCAATGGTTTCGTCGCGTTCTGTAGCTTGACGCGCTGGCAAGGTCGGCATTTCCGCGATAATTTGTTGCGCGAGTTTGGTCGCAAACTTGGTGACTGCTTCGCCATTGCTCAAGTCAGGATAGAACATCGCTGTGTTACCCATGTAAAGATTGCTGATAGGGGTTGCGATGCTTGGAATTTGGTCGAGTGTTCCTAGTGGGCGAATCGGCTCAACGTAGCGTGCGCGTTGTACGATGAAATCCTTGATGAGTGATTGGTCAAAATCTGGGAACATCGACATGAAATGTTTCATCCATGTTGATTTGATTTTCTCATCTGACCACTGCAAGATTTCGCTATTGGGTGCGAGATACTTTGGTAGGTAAACCAAATGATTGCCACCGACATGCTCTGGTGCAATGAGATTGGTTGTTTCGACAACAGCCGTGAATGGGATGCGCTCATCAGTAATGTTCAGCACATAGTAAGGTGATAATTTTTCCTTGAGTATCAGAATCGGACACATGACCCCAAGATACTCTTGGCTATTGAGTTTGTCACTGAAAGCGGTATCTGCATCATCAGGCAATAAATTTGCCAAAATAGGGGAGGGCAAGGTGCTGATGACAATATCGAAAGGGTGATATCCACCATCGCTGGTAGAAATACCTTGTGCCTGACCATTCTGGACATCAATGCTGTCGATAGCGGTGCTCAAATTGATGGTGACCCCTGCTTCACGCAATTTATCGCCCAATGCGTCGATGAGGGTCGGGTAGCCATCTTCTAAATAGCACATCATCTCTTTGGAGGTGACTCCTTGACGGGTACTGGTCATACGGATGAGACGTGACCAAATGTAGGTTGCTGGTACATTGTTATAAGTTGTATCAAATTTAGCGCGTAAGAGTGGCTTCCACACTTTTTCGTAGACCCGTTCACCACTGATTTTAATCAACCAATCGCGCACAGGGATTTTATCAATTTCTTCCCAATCTTTTTGGAATTGCGCGTAGACGACCTGCAAACCGAGTCGAAAACGCTCAATGAGGTTCAGTGGTTTATAACTCATGAGGTCAATAGGGGTGTTGAACGGATGGATTTCGCCGTTATCGTAGAAGCCTTGCTTGGTTTCTACAAAATGGAGTTGCTCATGCACACCAGCGACTTTCATCAAATTGTGCATGGATAAATCGCTACTGAGAACGGTGTGGTAGTAACGGTCAATTTGTGTGCCGTTGTAGTCGAAAGCTGATGCCAATCCACCTAGGGAATCGCTCCGCTCGAAGATTGTAATGTCATTGCTGATTTGTTTTGACAAATGATGCGCAATTGATACACCCATAATGCCACCACCGATGATGGCGATGCGTTTCTGCTCTCTCAACATAGCCGTTCTTAGCCTTTATTTAGTTATCTACCCTTACTAACTGATAGTATAGCAGTATTTTTTAAATATTACAACATATTACTATTGCGTTAGTTTGAAAGCCTTGAGGATACAGTTGATATATCGTTAAGTGTCAATAAACGTAGAAGAATATATACAACTCTTTGACAATCGCAATGTACTTTGTAATGTTATTATCTGGGTGTGTTATGCTGTAATTCATAATGTAATGTGTAATGTTCATCTCAAAACATACATTCTTATACAGAGGATTTACTACTCACAGTCGGAGAATTATATGTTCAACTATCGCCTATCACTTATCTTACTATCGCTCACGCTTTTCGTGCTGTCACCACAAGCTATACAAGCACAAGAACCACCACCGCGTGATAACGTGTCGTGTCAAATATTCCCAGAGAATAATATCTGGAACACTCGTATTGACGATTTACCCGTTCATGAACGCTCAGATGCCTATTTGAATAACATCGGACGAACCACCTATATTCATCCTGCCTTTGGGTCTGGCGATTGGCCTGTTGGTTCAGGCAAGTGGATTGGTATGCCATACGAAGTCGTTGATAATTCCCAAGCTATGGTCGATATTAATTACACTGCATGGGGGCATGAGAGTGACCCTGGTCCAATGCCGATTCCAGCCGATGCGGATATTGAGCAAATTTCAGACCAGCATGTAATTGTTATCAATGAAGATGATTGTATGTTGTATGAACTCTATGCGGCTTCACCCAATCCTGATGGTAGCTGGAATGCAAAGTCAGGCGCAATCTTTGACCTCAGTAGCAATGAACTCCGCACAGATGGCTGGACATCAGCCGATGCAGCAGGGATGGCAATTTTCCCTGGGATGGTGCGCTACGAAGAAATCGAAGCTGGCTATATCGGACATGCGATTCGCTTTTCATTACGTCGCACGCAGGATGGTTACGTTTGGCCTGCCCGTCACGAAGCATCTCGCATCACTGACTTAAATGTTTTGCCAATGGGTGGACGAATGCGTTTACGTGCCGATTACGACATTTCAGGATTTCATCCGCATGTACAAGTGATTCTACAAGCGATGAAAGATTATGGTCTCATCTTGGCAGATAACGGCATGGATATGCACATTTTTGGTGCTCATGATCCACGCTGGAGCAATAGTATCTTACGCGAATTGCGCTCCGTAACCTTAGAGAGCTTTGAAGTGGTCAATGCGTGTTCCTTGCAAGTAGACCCTGATTCAGGTGAAGCACGCCCGAACGCTAATCAAAGTCCTGATTGTCCACAAGCTGATGTGCCTGTGTCGAACCAAGCACCGACTATCTCAACGATTGCTAATCAATCGAATATGGTAGGGGATAGTGTGTCCTTGGCTGTTTCCGCAAGCGACCCTGAAGACGATGCCTTGACTTATTCAGCGAGTAACTTGCCACAAGGCTTAAGCATCAACAGTAGTACAGGACGTATCTCTGGTACAGTTTCGCAGACCGCAATCACACAAACGACAACCGTCACGGTCACGGATAGTGGAGGGCAACGTGATGATACAACCTTCTTGTGGTCAATCACTGTGCCGATTGTTAACACTGCACCGAGTGTAACGAATCCTGGTGACCAAACAGCAACGATTGATGAAGCCTTCACACTCACTATCGAAGCGAGTGATGCCGAAGACGATACTCTAACATTCACATCGACAGGTTTGCCGACAGGCTTATCGCTAGATAGAGCAACAGGTATTATCTCTGGTACGCCAACTGTTGCAGGGGCATCGCCTGTGCAGGTAACGGTCAGTGATGGTGATTTATCACGCTCGGTCTACTTCACAATCACTGTAGATGCACCAGAACCTGTCAATGTTGCGCCGACGATTAGCAATCCTGGTGAGCAAAACGCACAAGTTGGGCTGTACTTTAACATGACGGTTTCGGCATCCGATGCTGATGGTGATACGCTCACCTACAGTACAACAGGTTTACCTGATGGCTTATTCAGTGACAATTACGGCAACATTGCTGGAACACCGACGACAGTAGGGACATATCCTGTGACTGTTACCGTGACTGATACGGCATTGAATACAGCAAGTACCAACTTCACGATTAATGTTGCAGAAGGCGTTGCACCCACACCTGTTCCATCGCTTTGGGTAACGGTCATTGGTGACCAAACGAATGCTGTTGGTGATACTGTGAACTTGGGTGTATCTGCCACACCAGCAGAAATCGTTGCCTCCTACAGTGCAACAGGTTTGCCAAGTGGCTTATCCATTAATGCAAGCACGGGGCTTATCAGTGGCACAATCCAAGCGGATGCTGTCGGTGTGAGCAATGTCACAGTGACTGCAACTGACATCACTGATGAAACTGCCTCAACATCCTTTACATGGACTGTAGAAGCACAATCTGCACCACCATCTGAACCTGTTGACCCAGCACCGCCAAGTGACCCAACTGATGCTGACATTGAGGTGCAATTGCGTCACGGTGGTACAGCGAATAACTACCAAGTGGTGTTCCATTACCGTGTGGTCAACACAGGTACAGAACCAATCAGCAATTTTGGTGTGCGTTTGTACTTCACACCGAATAATGCTCAAGTCTCTGAATATCGTGCCTCAATCTACTGGGATCAAAGTGGTAGCGCGGTTATCACCGATGCTTTGATAGATGGTGACTATGGTTACTTTGAAGTACGCTATCCCAATGTGACGTTGGCACCTGGTAGATACTACGAGTTCCATGGGGATATGTATCTTGCGGATTGGTCAACGCGCTTGAATTACAGTGATGATTGGTGGTCACAAATCGGCTTCAATGATAACTTCACGACGACACAACATATCCCTGTGACACGCGGAACGACGGTCTTATCTGGGATGCCGCCATCACAACCGCCGAGTGAGCCACCAGCACAGCCTACTGTTGCGCCAACGATGCCACCAGCGCAACCGACATCTGCGCCACCACAGCCAACGACTGTGCCTGTGCAACCAACGGCTGTTCCGCCACAACCAACGACACCACCTGTCGCACCACCAAGTGATTGTGGAATCACAGTCAATGTGGCGAACTCATGGAACACGGGATATGTGGCACAAGTCACGATTACCAATACGGGGTCAAGTCGCATCAATGGTTGGACAATGAGTGTAGACCTTGGTGCAGGGTCAACGATGGTCAACTCGTGGGGGATGACAACCGCTACCCAGAATGGCTCAGTTGTGACCTTTACTACCAATCGTAATCACTGGAATGGTCGCATTCGTTCAGGACGTTCAATTAGCTTCGGTTTCCATGTACAACATGACGGCACACTGGTGAACCCAAGCAACGTGACCTTCAACGGCATTAGTTGTAGCTAAACAGAATAGCGTATCAGATTAGGGGCATCCGAGAGGGTGTCCTTTTTTATTAGGCAAATTTACTTGGTCATCCACTGTTTCCAGATGGCTTGGTGCTGGTTGATGCTCTCTTCTGTGAGATGAGCATGAGGCTGGATAACGGTGTAATCATCACCCCAAATGGACATGCTATCGGGCAAGGTCGCGTCAATGAGTGTGGTATAGCGTTCAAATTGTTGGTGAACACCACTCGCATTGACACAGGCTTGGAAGACATCCCAATAGCTAGGGTCATTTTCTCGTAGATAACGAATCGCTTCTTTTTCGCCACGCCAAGGCAAGCGACGCAAAGTGAAGTAAGCACTCAAGGCATTTGAGACGCAATAGAGCAAACGACACTGTAAGGCATCGAGATAGAGAGGGTCTTGTGAGTGATAGTAACGCAGGTTTTGAGCATGGTTATATGTCACTGAATACCACGAACTATAGACTTGATGGTCAAGGATGTCTGCATAGTGTGTATCGTCAGCGATGGTGCGTAGTTGAGTGAGTTTCCCTGATGCGTCGTAAACAATTTCGCCTCGTACTGTCATGGATGTGAATGCACCGAGTAGCGAGTTGGCTTCGACTGTGGTTGGGTTGGCAAGCATCTCATCGAGTGTGCTGGCTTTAAGGAAATATAGTTCAGCTAAGTAGCCTTCAATAGTTGTGATAATCAGCGATGGGGTAATCGGCATATCGTTCAGCACAATTACCAAATCATAGTCGCTATAGGGCTTGAGTGTCTCTTTGCCTGTTGTCCCTGCGAGGAGAATCCCATCAATTTCGTCCTGCTGTTGCAAGCGTGTGATGAATTCTTCTAATGGAAGCTGTTGTGTCATAGAAGGACATATGAAATCATTGGGATTCATTTCAGGAATTACCTTATCCATTAACTTGGGTTTTATTCTTCATTTTACAATTTTGGCGGACAAGGCACGCCTTGTCCCTACAGTCCCTATTATTCTGGCAAGAAAAAGTGACCAAACATCACCAGTTTACCATCGCGTGAAATGCTTGCTGAGAATGATGGTATTATGGCACTGTCTTCAATGGGTGGGACAAGAGGCATTGCTTGCCCCAATGTGCCATTGTTGACTGTTACTGAACTCAAACCGATTGTGCCTTGAAATAGATTGAGATAGATGAGTCCATTCGCATTTGGCACGATAACTGGGCTACGGGGTAAATCGTAAATGAGTGTTACGCCATCATCATCCATCGTAAACATATCTTCGGGGGATGTGCCACTTAAATCAATGATAGGGACAGTATCATTGCTTACAATATCGGTGTAGTAAATGTTGTTGTAAGGGATGGGATTCGTAAAATCAGCCATATAAGTGAAGATACCTTGACCTGTATCATCCCAACCGACTGCGATGGGGGTGAAACTTCGATTGACTATAAACTCATCAGGTGTGCCAATGAGGAAATCATCTTGTGTGGCAATTTGGGTGAGTGTTTCGGTCTGTAGATTATAAACCCAAGTGCCGATTAAATTCTCATTTTCTTCACCGCTTACGCCATTGATGCCAATCGCAATTTTAGACAAATCAGGTGAAACGGATAGAATACCGTCTAAATAATAGTCACTTTCGATAGCGGAAAGGGGAGGCAGAGTATCAGTGAGGTCAGCGAGTTCTTCAAGATCGCCTGTTGCTGGATTGACACGTACTAAGACATTGCGGAACGACATGAGTCCTTGACTGGAATCGTCGGATGCTGCACGAAGCATATACACTTGATTATCTAAGCCCCATGTGACTGTGCCATCAAGGAAAACTACACTATCATCGTCCGCGATGAGATTTATGTCATCGTCATCACCATCGGTTAATTTGCTGAGTGAACCGTCTTGATGGTCATAGATAAACAAATCGGCTTCTTGCAAGGTTCGCACAAAATCGTTATGGAAAACGATATAGCGACTATCAGGTGACCAATAGAGTGCAGGGGGGCGGACCCGTTCGGGCATTTCTTGACACTCAGAGTTGTTTGTTTCAAATGTGTAAATACATAATTCGTCTCTGCCTGAGGCAATTAAAGTACCATCAGGTGAAATGACGGCGTTGCGTGGGTCAATATCAGCATTCAAATCATCTAGCCGAATAGGGTCACCATAGGCTAAATCTTCAAGTGGTGTACCTGCTTCTCTTAGAGACCCCGTCGCAGGATATTGGATGGAATTGGCAATTGTCTCGGAATAAATTTCTAGGATTGGCAAATCTGCTTGTGTGCCAACTGCAATAACGGTGATGACAGCAGGCTCAACATCCTCAACCTCAGTGAAGTCAAGATAAGTAACAACGAAGGGGATGTCTGATTCTACGATATACGTTGCTTGAATCGCAGGCACATCGCCAATGACAACATTTTGTGCTTGCTCTAGGATTCTGTCATAATCAAAGCCAAATTCTAAATCCTCGATAATTTCTTTGAAGGTATCGCCAAAAGTTTCTTCGACTAAAATGCCAATCAGGTATTCGCCTGTGATAAAGGTTGGTGGTCCGCCTTGTTGTAATTGGGCAAGCAATGAACGCTCAGAGACAACTGTGTAATCATCGCCATCTAAATTATCAACAATCCAGCCATCAGGATAACGAAAGGCAAGGCTTTCATCGTCTGTGGTGAATTGATTTGGGAGTAAGAGAAAGGCATTATCACAATCGTCAGCGAGTGTTGTTAAATCGCTCTGTAGTCTTTCGAGCAGGGCGAGTGCAACGACATCATCACCTGTGTCGGCTGCACGTTGGGCGCGGATGAGGGTGCTAATTTCGTCCTCTAAATCGAGACCACAACTTTCTTGGGTGTAGCTAAATGCTGGTAAGAATAGTAACAGTAAAAACGCGAGTGATAGTCGTCGCATAACATTAAGTCCCCTTATGATAATTTGTCCAGTTGTTATTATAACTGTTTAAACATAATCATGTTGAAGAAAGTGGCTGATTTTTTGATTATTTCAATTTAAATAGTCCTAGATGGTTGTTTGCTCTATCTGCCAAGATTGATTACCATCATAATAGATAAGTCAATCATGGGGAGACCACAATCTTATGGCTGTTGCAAATAAACGTTTAGGTAAACATGGTGTAAAAGTCAGTAATTTGTGTCTGGGCACAATGAATTTTGGCTGGCACACCTCCAAAGAAGATAGCTTTGCCATCATGAATCGTGCTTTGGAACTCGGCATCAACTTCTTTGATACTGCTGATGTCTATGGTTGGGCAGTTGAACATGGACTCACCGAAGAAATCATTGGTGAATGGTTCGCAGAAGATAATCGTCGGCGTGATGCAGTGGTGCTGGCAACCAAAGTGTTTAATCCTGTCACACGTAAAGCCAACCTGCCCGAAGTCAATAGCGATGAACGCAGTCTATCGGCTTATAAAATTCGCAAGCATGTCGAAGGCAGTTTGAGACGTTTGCAAACCGATTGGATTGACATTTACCAGATGCACCACATTGACCGTGACTGTCCTTGGGATGAAACATGGCAAGCCTTCGATAATTTGGGCAAGCAAGGGAAAATTGTCTATGTTGGCTCAAGTAATTTTGCTGGCTGGGATATTGCAACGGCATGTCAAGAAGCTGATAAACGCGGTTTGATGGGCTTAGTCAGTGAACAAAGTATCTATCATCTCAATAATCGGATGGTTGAACTCGAAGTGATTCCTGCTTGTCGTCACTATGGCTTAGGATTAATCCCATGGAGTCCGTTAGATGGTGGGATGCTCGGTGGGGCACTCGAAAAATACGAAGGTGGACGACGGAGTAATCCTGATTTTGTGAAACGTGTCGAGGAAAATCGTGATACTTTGCAAGCCTACGAAGACCTCTGCCGTGAAATCGGACATCCGCCAGGTGAAGTTGCTCTCGCATGGTTATTACATAATCCGATTGTCACCGCACCAATCATTGGACCGCGTACTATCGAACAATTAGATAGTGCTGCTCGCGCAACCGAAATCGTCCTTGAAGAGGATGTTCTCGCAAAACTCGATGAGTTATTCCCTGGTCCTGGTGGTGAAGCTCCCCAAGCCTATGCTTGGTAATCTTTTCACTTGGATGGCAAGAATATTCTAAAAATCAATTCGACATTCTGTATCAATTGGGCATGACACGTCATGCCCCTACATTCGCTAAAGGCTATTTGTAGGGGTTGGCACGCCAACCCCAATCCAATGATGTGATTTTATCACACTTACAACACGCGCTCACGGATATACGCACTAGCATAATCTAACACCGAGACAACGACAGCAATCGCTAACACTGCCACCCCTGCATCCCGATAGCGGAGCAAGTTGATTTGTTGTTGTAGGAGTAGCCCAATGCCACCACCACCGACAAAACCGATAATGGTAGACATCCGCACGTTAATATCCCAACGATACATCGTAAATGCAATATATGGCGGAATAATCTGTGGCACGACGGCATAGATAATCGTTTGCAATTGATTCGCCCCTGTTGATTCTAGGGCTTCGATTGGACCTGCGTCAATGTTTTCGATTTGTTCACTATAAAGCTTACCCAAGGCAGCGATACTGTGCAGTGTCAGTGCGAGTACCCCTGCGAAAGGACCAATCCCGACCCAAATGACGAATACTAAGCCCATAATGAGCGGTTCAATCGAACGCACAGCATTCAAGGATGTCCGTGAGGTATTGTAGAGCAATGTCCCCAATGGGAATGTGCCCTGCAAGCCTGTGATTGCTGTCCCAATCCCTGCTAAGATTGCCCCGTATAGCATCGCTGTGAAGACGTAGTTGGTCATGCCTAAATCAATGCCGAAGAGCGACACTGTCGTTTGTGGAGGTAAAGTTCCATCAACTAAGGTTCGTCCCAAATTGAGCGTATTGAACATCAGCAAGAAAATACCCACAGCCCCAATCGCAAACACCACCCATTCGATAGCACGTTGCGTATTAGTGATAACTATAATCTCGCCCACCTCACCGCGACGACGCGTTAAACGCTTCCAGATGAGACTGAGAACTTGCCCACCAATGATGCTTGAAATCAGCACAGGCAAAATCCCTAAAAGTGATGCCCAAAGCGCAATGCGTGCCAAGAATACCAACAGAATCGCCCCAGCAATTGCACCCATGATGCCAGCCAAGACATGACTCGGCACACCTCGGATTCGACGTAAGCCATTACCAAGAATGGATGCACCGACACTTGCGAGCGCAAAACCTGTCAGAACACCTGTAATAGGACGAATGAACAGGGCAACCATTTCGCTCAGAATCATTAGTAAGTTACCGATTGTCCAGATGCTAAAGCCGAAAGCATCTTGCAAGCCCGTTGCGATTGAATCTGATTCCGCAGGGCGCAGTGAATCACCTAAAGCTGTGATTTGTTCACCACCTAATGTGCCTAAGCCACCAATTGCACCCAGCAAGAAAATCACGGCACTAACGGTGATGACTGTATTCAGTAATTGCATCGCTGATGAGTTGCTATCGTCTGTTACGCTTTGCAAGCGTGCAAGTATCCATCCTACGCTGACCAAAACCGCAATCGGAATCGCAAATGCGACTAATGCACCAATCGGCGCGAATAAATCACCTTGCCCGACAAGTAAGCCCCATTCGCCTAAGATGCTGACGAAATTGCTTCCTAGCCAGATACCAACAGCAAATAAAATCACTGCCATCATCATGCTACCGACAGTTAGGCGTACCCGACGCATCAAGTTCTGTGCTGCAAAGAAACTGATGAGTGATGCAATCGGAATCGCAACTGTTGTGGCAACTAGTGCCATGAAGATAGTCTGTAACATACGGTCTATGACGATGAGGGCAGTTTCGCTAAATTCGATTTGTCCTGCTGGAATTGCTACCAGCACGCGCAAGGTGTGGATTTGACCTTCACCTCTGCGGATGCGCGGTACTTCAATTGACCCTGTGAAGCCACCACTGCCATCTAGCACCAAATCTTCGCGTTCCGTTTCGATAATTTCTAGTGGACGCGCACGCGGGTCTTCGCCGTCTTCTGCGGGTGGAATCCAACGCAGACGCGCATCTGCACCTGCTGTGCCATTAATAATTTGCACAGTAATCGGTTCATTCGCATCGGAACAAGCTGGCTCAATAATGACGATTGTCTCAGAGCCATTTCGTTCTGCTTGTTGCGGTGCATCACCTGTGGTGCAATCCATCAAAAATGGTGCGTCGTATTCAATAACTTCACGCTCTTGTTGGAACAAACGTGGTGAGAGCAATTCACGTAGGGCACGGGTCACATTCTCTTGACGTTGTTCTTCTTGGGGTTCGCTCAAGTCAATTTCGGTGACTGTCCAACCGTAAGAATAGATGATTAAGCCGATTGCCACAGCCAGCACTACCACTAAGCGCGATAAAGCACTGCGCGTTTCTTCTTGAGGGGTATTTTTCTGCTTTTCTGACATCATTCTCTCCTAATTAATACCGACCTCTACCGCGTCTTCACCGTAGATTTCTTTAAAGCGTGCATTATCAATTTCGGCAGGCGAGCCATCGAATTCTAGTTTGCCATCCTTGAGCGCAATCACACGGTCTGCATAAGTGCGTGCCAAACTCAAAAAGTGCAAACTACAGAGAATCGTCAAGCCATCTTCTTTATTGAGGTCTTCAAGATATTTCATGACCCCATGCGATGTCGCAGGGTCGAGGCTTGCGACGGGTTCATCAGCTAACATCAGTTCAGGATTTTGCATCAAAGCGCGGGCAATTGCCACACGTTGTTGTTGCCCACCTGACAATTCATCTGCCCGTTTATAGGCTTGATTGCCAATACCCACTCGTTCCAGATTAGCGAGTGCTTTTTGGTGGTCATCTGATGGGAAGTAATTGAACAAGCTGAACAGGGGATTCACATAGCCCAATCGCCCTGACAATACGTTGGTGATAACTTTGGAGCGTTTGACGAGGTTGAATTGCTGGAAGATGAAGCCCATTCGCCGACGTAAATAACGAATTTCTTCATCACTAATAGCGGTAATATCTTGCCCATTCCAGATGATGCGCCCTGATGTCGGTTCAATTAGGCGATTAATACAGCGCAACAAGGTCGATTTACCTGAACCACTCAAGCCAATTAAGGCAACAAATTGTTGGTCAGGCACTTCAAAGCTGACATTATCTAAGGCTTTGAAGCCATTGTCATAAATTTTGGTCAAATTCTCGATAATTAACATAGAAAACCTTCATATATTGGGGCAATATGTTACAAATACATCTACAACGATTAATAATAACAAGCAGAGTAATAATTTGGTACATATTTAAGTGAAGATTGTAGAAAGCATGATTGCAATGAGTTTATGGACGTAGTTCACATGAATAATTTGCATATTACATTTGTGTTCTAGGCAGACAACAAGAATTCCGTCCCTATCATGATAATATTCTCGTAGGGACATGCTTCTGCATGTCCGAAATAAGCAAACAACTCCGCGCTTAATTCATTGCACTATGAAAATCCCCTGTATCAGATTGTTCATAAAATTTATTTGAATTATTTAGTAACCTTCGGTATATGAGCGGAAATAGATCATGTGTAAGACAACGGGCGCGGCATGCCACGCCCCTACAAATAAAAGGCTTCGTAGGGACAGAGCATGCTCTGTCCGCCGATTAACTGTGTAATTTATTTTGAAAATTCACTGAATCTTATATTCAATTATTACCATAACAAAAACGGGCAAAGGAAAACTCCCTTACCCGTCACAAAATACTAGATGAGTCGATTAGTCAGCGAAGACATCTTCTTCTGTCAGACCAAGTACTTCAAATTGAAGGCGAACTGGGTCGAAGTTGCTATCATCTGCTGGTGCGAGCGTCGTCCAGCTATAGCCATCATCAGCACCGAGTGCGCTTTCTGCCCATGCTTCTGTTTCAGAGAATGCAACCAATGCTTCAAAAATTTGGGTGCGGAGTTCTTCTGGGAAGTCAGGACCGAATGCCATGGTGTCGTTTGGAATCGCATCGCTGATACGCAAGATACGAATCGCATCGACAACATCTGGAGCTTGTTCAGCAACAGCAGAACGTGCGTCGAGGATACGGGTATCGCCAACGAACAGACGACCTTCGTCAGTTACGAATGCCTCATCAACGGTGAGGTCATAAGGTTCTGGCAAGTCGCCATAGTTCCAGTTGAAGTTTGGTGTTAATGGTGGGCTGAAGTAAACAGTCGCAAATTCAGCTTCGCCATTGTATACAGCGAGAACAGCTTGGTTGTGACCACCAGCTTCGATTTCTTCACCTGGGGTGATGCCTGCGGATTGCAATTCAACAGATGGCACGATGAAGCCAGAGGTTGAACCACTATCTGGGTATGCCCAGCTACGACCTTCGAGGTCGCTGAAGGTGTAAATGTCGCTATCGCGTGGGACGATGTATGCCGCCCAGTAGACAGGCCAGCCGAAACGAACAGCAGCCGCTTCAACTTCTAAACCACAACGGCTATTGCCGATGACGTAACCAGCAGCAGGGATGAAGCCCATGCTTGAATCAGGTGCAGCACACATTGCTTCAACAGTTGCAGCGTAGCTGGTTGGGACGGATACTTCAAAGCTCAAACCTGTTGCTTCGGTGAGTGCGTCTGCGAGGACTTCACCACCTGTAATCAGGGTTTGGGCTTCAGCGGATGGCACAAAGAATACTTGAATTGGATTCTCTTCGCTACCGAGTTCAGCATCTTGTGCAGTCGCAACGGTGACACCGAGCGCAACTAAGAGAACAATCATCAAAATACGTGCGAATTTCATTGTGTGAATAGCTCCTATTAATTTGCAAAAATTGCACGAGGCGCATTATAACTGAAATTCGTTAATAAGCTACTCATAAAGTTTAAGATTATGTTAAATCACTGTCTGTACGTGCGTTTCAGCGTGTTTATACACCCCACAACCAATGCAACCCTGCTAACATTGCGAGTGTTGTTACCAAAGTCATGCCGATGCCGACTTTCGTAAAATCACCAAACCTATAATTACCAGGACCCATCATCAAAATGTTGACAGGATGCGCGATTGGGGTCAAAAATGCCATCGAACAAGACATCGCCACTGCTACCGACATGGCGCGTGGGTCAACGCCAAATTGTAGAGCAGCGTTAATTGCAATCGGACCAACCAACAAGGCGCTCACCTGACCGCCGATGATTTGTACGACAGCCATTGTCAAGATAATCATCCCTGCCACGAGTATCAGGGGATTTGCATCCGCCAGAGCCATCACGAAAAAACCACCAATGCGGTCAGCGAGTCCTGAATCAGTAATGGCAAAGCTGAGAGGCAACATCCCTGCCACGAGGAAAATCACACGCCACGAAATGGCTTCGTAGAATTGCTCCATCGACAAACATCCGACCAAAACTATGCTGACTGCTCCTGCAATCATCGCAATCGGGAGTGACACAATGTTCAAAATGGCGAGTGCTAAGACAGTCAGCGTAATCACAATTGCATGAGGGGCTTTGCGATAATTAGTTGAACGATTAGTGTATTGTCCTGCTGGTAAAATGTAGTCAGGGTTGTTGGATAAGTCTTCAATATCAGACGATTGTCCGATGACCAGCACAGCATCGCCTACTTCTAGCGGAATATTGCGGACTCCTGTTGTAAAACTTTGACCATCGCGCCAGAGAGCCAATGCCAGCAAGCCAACCTCACGATTCAATGCCATCTGCGACAATGTGCGACCCTCCGCTTCGGAACGAGGTGCAATCATGATTTCAATCGGTTCAATGGGTATATTTTGTCGGCGTGGACGAATCGTATTCAACAGAATGGTGTCCCATTTTAACAACTCTTGCAGACGGTCTTCACGCCCAATGATGAGTAACTCATCGCCAGCTTGTAGCACTTGGTCAGATTTTGGAATCGTAATCGTCTCATTGCGTCGCCAAATCGCTGCAATCGTTAGACCTAGCTTGGCATTGATTTGGCTATCTCGAATCGTCTTATTAGCAAGTACGGATTGATTACCCACAATCACATGCCATTGTTGCTTTTGCAGTTGGTACATCTCTTTGAGATCAATCTCACCAGAGGTATCATCACTCTCTCGTGCTTGAGGCAACAAATGCCGACCAATCAGCAACATATAGGCAATTCCTGCGATTACAATCACACCGCCAACAGGCAAAAAATCGAGCATGTTCAAACCCTGAAAATCGCGTGAAATCAGTAATTCACTCATCAAGATATTGGCAGTGGTTAGATACGTTGCCATGCCTCCGACCAGCGTTCCGAAAGACATGGGCATTAGTAATTTTGACACTGAGATATTCGATTGCCGTGCTACGCGCACCGCAGCAGGGAGCAGAACCGCACCAGCCGCTACGTTATTCATGATGAGTGATAGCAACGCCCCTGTTGCCATAAACAAGATAATCAGCTTGACTTCCGAGCCTTGCCCGACGTTATTCAGTTGATTAGCAATCCATTGGACAACGCCTGTTTTTTCGAGCGCACTGGTGATGACAAATAAGCCCAACAGTGTCAAAACAACCGAACTGCCAAAACCAGAAATGGCATCTTCTGGTGAAACTAAGCCTGTCAGTGTCACCGTGACTAAAACAATCAGCGCAATAATTTCAATTCGGAGGCGTGTCCCAAAAATGAGCACAAATAAGCCAATGATGATGCCAATCACCATCAGTTCAGGCGGTATTGTCATGAACACCTGATGTTCCCTTCAATAAAAGCAATAAAAACAAACTCTCACTTCATTATACGAAGATTGTGGATATTGTTGTGCAAATCGTATGACTTCTGATGTACTAATGAGATGCTTTCACACAATAAATGCAAATTTTCACTAAATTCGCGCTCATGTGATGCTTAATTTTTACACATCTTAGGTGTAGAATAAAATCAACAGAGTCATAACTAAATAATAAGGACACATTTTATGGACAATGCAAAACTCATTTTGCAAGGTAAGGAATACGAATTTCCTGTTATTGAAGGTAGCGAAGGCGAGATTGGTGTTGATTTCACCAAGCTGAGAGCGCAAACAGGCGCAATCGCATACGACCCTGGCTTCGGTAACACAGGGTCATGCTCCAGCGAAATCACCTTCATTGATGGTGAAAAAGGTGTACTACGTTATCGTGGTTATCCTATCGAACAACTTGCTGAACATTCATCTTTTGTTGAAGTTTGCTACCTCATGATTTACGGCGAACTCCCAACCGAAGAACAAATGAAGAAGTTTGAACATGACCTCACGTACCATACCCTTCTTCATGAAGACATGAAAAAATTCTTTGAAGGCTACCCACCATCAGCACATCCGATGGCAATTATGTCGGCGATGACTATTTCACTCTCAGCTTATTATCCTGATTTGATGGATGCTGACATCGTTGATTTAAATATTGTGCGCTTGTTGGCAAAAATCAAAACCATTGCGGCTTTCGCTTATAAAAAATCAATCGGACAACCTTACATCTATCCACGCAATGACTTGAAATATACCGAAGACTTCTTGCACATGATGTTTGCTGTCCCATCAGAAGAATACAAAATTTCGCCTGTGATTGCGCGTGCCCTCGACCTCCTGCTGATTCTGCACGCTGACCACGAACAAAATTGCTCCACCTCAACTGTTCGT
The DNA here is from genome assembly GCA_039200705.1 of Chloroflexota bacterium. Lineage (GTDB taxonomy): Bacteria > Chloroflexota > Anaerolineae > Aggregatilineales > Phototrophicaceae > JAUZRW01. The sequence goes on along the minus strand of JBCCSC010000002.1, from coordinate 175,331 downwards.
ATGGTTGGCAGTAGTGAAGCCAACTTGTTTGCGTCGATTAGTTCAGGTGTATCGGCACTGTGGGGACCCTTGCACGGTGGGGCGAACCAAGCTGTCATCAATATGCTTGATATGATTCGCCAAGATGGTGGTGATTATCAAAAATATATGGACATGGCAAAAGACAAAGAATCAGGCTTCCGCTTGATGGGCTTCGGACATCGTGTATACAAGAATTTCGACCCACGCGCACGCATCCTCAAACAAGCTGCCGATGATGTACTCGCAGAATTGGGTGTCAAAGACCCACTCTTAGGCATTGCGAAAAATCTTGAAGAAATTGCGCTCAATGACCCATACTTTGTTGAACGTAAGCTCTATCCGAATGTCGATTTCTACAGTGGTATCATTTACCAGGCACTCGGCATTCCGCGTGATATGTTCACTGTGATGTTCACACTTGGACGCTTGCCAGGTTGGATTGCACAGTGGAAAGAAATGCGCGACCATAAAATCCGCATCAATCGTCCACGCCAAATCTACATCGGTGCAAACGAACGTCACTACCCAACCAGCTAACAAAATAACACAAAATTCAGCAACTGTTGACAAGCTAGGAGTTATCTTCTAGCTTGTTTCTTTACAGACACACAGTCGAATCGTATATTGCTATGTTAAGGTCACTCACAGATAATACGGTGACTGAATGACGATACGCAATTGGAGTTGTATGATTCCCTTTATTAATTTGAAATCACTCCACCAACAACACGCGGACGAAATCAACCAAGCGGTACAACGAGTGATAGACAGTGGTTATTTTATCCTCGGTCCCGAAGGTGATGCTTTTGAAGAAGCCTTTGCATCGTATCATGGTGTAAAACATGCGGTTGGTGTTGCTAATGGGACGGACGCAATTGAAATCGCACTCTGGACAGCAGGTGTCGGACGTGGCGACGAAGTGATTACGGTCTCCCACACTGCTATGCCGACTGTCACCGCTATTGAAGCGATTGGCGCAGTTCCTATTTTGGTGGATATTGACCCTAGCACCTTCACGATTGACCCCAAAGCTATTGAATCTGCGATTACACCTCGCACTAAGGCGATTATCCCTGTGCATATTTACGGGCAAGCGGCTGAGATGACTGCGATTATGACAATCGCTAATCAGCATAATTTATTGGTCGTCGAAGATTGTGCTCAGGCACATGGTGCAAAACACAAAGGTCAACTCGTCGGCACATTCGGTCATTTGGCGACCTTTAGCTTCTATCCCACTAAAAATCTCGGCGCATATGGTGATGGTGGCGCGGTGATTACCAATGATGATGCCTATGCAGACCGCATGAAGCGGATTCGATTCTATGGGCAATCTTCACGCTATACCTACACAGAACGCGGCACAAATAGTCGTCTTGATGAAATGCAAGCAGCCATCCTGAGCGTCAAACTCAAATATTTAGATGAGCATAACGCCCGTCGTCGCGTGCTAGCCAAACATTATGACACTTGCCTGAGTCAGCTTGATATTGAGTTACCCAGCGAACATCCTGATAATCATCATGTATACCATCTTTATGTGATACGCACCGATAATCGTGACCAAGTAATGAGCAATCTCAAAGAACATGGTGTTGGGACAATCATTCACTATCCTGTACCGATTCATTTGCAAGCCTCGCATCAAGATTTGAACATGCCTCAGGGGAGTTTGCCGATTACTGAGCAATTTGCAGGGGAGATTTTATCACTTCCTCTTTATATCGGTCTCAGTGAAGCACAAGTTGAGCAAGTCGCCCACGCATTGGAGCAAAGTTTATGCTAGGGCAGTTTGCTGGCAAACGTGCGCTCATCACAGGAGGCATGGGCTTCATCGGGAGCAATCTCGCTCTAAAATTAGTCGCACTTGGAGCAGATGTCACTGTTGTCGATAATATGGCGACAGGTTATGGCGGTAATCTCTTCAATATCGCCCCTATTCGTGAGCAAGTCACAGTCAATTTTGCGGATATTCGTGACGTGCATGTCATGAATTATCTGGTGAAAGACCAAGATTTTGTCTTTCATCTAGCTGGGCAAGTTGACCATATTTTGAGTCAGCGCGACCCGTTTCCTGATATTTCAATCAATATCAAAGGGACAGCCGTCATCATGGAAGCCCTCAAGCAACACAATCCATCTGCTAAATTGATTTACACAGGTACACGCGGGCAATACGGCGCAGCGATTAGCTTGCCTGTTGGTGAAGATGCTCCGACCAATCCCAAAGGCATCTACGAAATATCGAACCTCACTGCCGAAAAAATCATTGAAGTCTATCATAATGTGCATGATATTCAGTCTATTTTATTGCGCTTGACCAATATCTATGGACCTCGCGCTCAGATGCTTCATCCACGTTATGGAGTTGTCAACTGGTTTGTGCGCCTCGCTGTCGATAACGACACCATCAAAGTATTTGGCGATGGTAAAATCAAACGCGATTTTCTCTATGTGGATGATTGTGTTGATGCAATCCTACACGCCAGCTTAACTGATGATGCCTATGGCGAAATTCTCAATGTGGGCATTGATACCCCGACAGATTTCATTGAACTTACTGAAACATTGATTGATGTCGCTGGAACAGGTCGCTGGGAATTTGCGCCCTTCAGCCCTGAACGTAAAGCACAAGAGCCTGGTGATTTCTATTCCGATATTAGCAAAATTCGGCGGATTGTCGGCTGGAAACCGACTACATCACTAGCAGACGGTCTGCGCGATACGGTTGACTATTATCGTCAACATAAACAGCATTATTGGTAGTTAAATCCAATAGTCTAGAAGTATCTAAATCCGTAAATCAAGGAATAATGATATGAAACCAGTAACTATTGAGACTATTCATAAAGCACTTGAAAAGTCATGGAGTATTCATTCAAGTACTAAATGGCGTGAAGATAATCCCGCATTAGGACAATGTGGAGTAACAGCTATGGTTGTACAAGACCATCTAGGAGGCGAAATACTCAAGACAAAGTATGGAGACATATGGCATTTTTATAATTTGATTGATGATACACCAATTGACTTTACCAAAAGCCAGTTTGAAGCTCCGCTTGATTATGATAATCATCTATCAACCAGAGATGAAGCATTTTCTGATACAAACTCACAGCAATATGGTCATTTGAGCACAACAGTTCAGCAATATTTAAACGATGACTAGTTAAGCCTAATTAGATGACTTACTTTAAATGTCACTACAACCTTTGATTTCAACAGATATATGGTCGGAGCGCGTTCAGCAATCATTAGACTGGACACCTTACGACTGTATCTCATCTGATGAACATTTTAGAGAAGCAGAACGTCAACAAATCGCATCATCATGGTTACAAGCACTTGCTGATGAAGACGATTATCGCTACCTCGACACTGAAACGAACACACTTATCTTAGCGGAACGCCTCGATTGGGATAGTGATTTCTTTGGCTATACCATTGTGCGCCTCAATGCGATTATTGGTGACGACGAATCAACTTTTGACCAAACTTTAGAAAAATGGCTGATAATCACTAAAGAGCGTGGTGTAACCTACATCATGGCATTGGCTCTACCCGAAAACTTAGCGTTCTTACATACTCTGGGTGCATGTGGCTTTCAGTTGATTGAAACACGCCTGACTTATCATCAACAGATTGAAGCTGTGATGGCATCCGAACGCTATCCTGTGCGTCATGCCACAAGTGATGATATTCAATCTTTGAGTATCACTGCCCGTGAAATGGTCAATCCTTTTGACCGCTTCCATGCTGACCCCTACATCACCCCATACGATGCTGACCGCATGATGTCAGAATGGGTACGGGCATCAATAGAAACAGCATTCGCAGATTTCGTGCTTGTGCCCGATGTCAAACAGCCAAGAGGCTTTGTGACGGTCAAAACACATCAGTACTATTGGGATAGCTGGGGTATTCACTTGGCACAATCAGTTGTTTTAGGGGCAATCGCACCACAGCATAAGGGATGGTATTATAAACTTATCAGTGAGAGTAATCATCAGCTTGGTGTGCAGGGAGCAACACACGTTTTTTGGAAAACTCAAGCGACGAATCGCCCTGCTATGCGAACGGCTGAAAAATTAGGGTATCGCCTCGGACGCGCGGAATGTGTCTTCCGCCTAACGCTATAGAAATAGCAAAATGTTAAACTATCAAGGCGCATCAACACTCAAAGTGGTGAGATATGCTATCGACCCCACATCATCACCAGCACGATTGACGACATTCAGTAGATTAACGCTGTCATCGTATAAGCCTATCAATAAATCGTAAGAACCTGCTTCTATATCACACGGGATTGTAAGCGTTCGTTCATCGACATAAATTCGTTCATCTTCCCAAAGCAATGTGAGTGTGTCAGCAGGGGGTGCATCAACCTGTGCTATGCCTTGTCCATCGCGGTCTGCTAAAGTCAAAGTCTGCACAAAATTGGTCTCTGGGATATTTGCTAATGTCCAGAAGCTATCTACCGTGATTTCCTGACAAGGCACAACCTGTACATCATCGCGTAACTGCCATGATAGTAAATCAAAGATAGTCCCGAATACGAAACCATTGCTTGTATCTTCAGGCACTCTACGGAATAAGGCGACACTTACATCACGCATGTAGCCTTCTGAGAATGTTATCTCTTGCACAAAAGCAAAATCTTGTTTTAGTGTATCCAAGAACATTGTCGCAGTCTCAAATTCTGATGTGTATACCCACCAAATATCATGCTTGTCTGCGATGTAACGCTCAAACAACTCCAAACTTGTATCATCTATATCAGTGACATGATACTGATAATCAATGGGGGTAACCGCTAGTGCTTCTTGCACAGTGATATTAAATAAATCAGTGTGGTCTATATCTAAAGATGTGCGCTCACTCAAATAATAATCAACAGGGATTTGTTCCCAGATAGCTGGTGTAGCGATGACAATACCTGTTTCTCCAACGCGATACTGTGCTTGGATATGTTCGCCAACTTCACGGTAAGCGGCATTGGAGACTAGAGGGCGATAGTCTACGATAGATGCCACCGTGATAATCGTCAATAAGATGCAAATCACCGAAGTACGAAAATCACGCATAGCACTTGCCAACAACAGAGCAAAAAATGGCACAATCACAATCATGTTCCTCGGTGTGACTGTCTGTATCAGTAAATTGATGGAAAATATTACTCCCAACATGATAAGTGGCACTAAAATCAAATAAAGGTTGCTCCAGTGCTGACCAAAGCGAAAATACGATTTTGTTGATTGATTACCAGCTTTAGGCATGACCATAGCCACTGCAAACAGAAAAATGCCAGTACTCGTTGGGTGCATCATCATCTGTTCATACAGGATACGCAGGGTTTCCCAGCTTGTATCCATAAAATAACTCACACCCAAATCGCTAATAGACTGATACACCAAAATGAGCCAAGCGATGAGTGTCCCTGCAATTAATCCCATGATTGAAAATAGCTGAATCAGCCGTGACCAATCTTTTTTCAATAAGATGAGGCTCACTAGACCATGTGCTAGCACCACAAACGCACCATAATAATGTGTATAAACGAGACATACACCCACCAAGAAAAGCGCGAGCGAATAACGCACTGTCCGATGTAACTGCCAACGCAAATACAGCAGAGAAAAAGCAATTGTCAACATGAGTAGTGTGCTGTAAGGGCGAATTTCGTGAGCGAAAAATTGAATGAATGGCAATACACCCAATAAAATCGCACCAACGATGCCAATAGCTTTGTGAGTAATGTCTGCTCCAAGGCGGATGAGCAACGCCAGCGACATACTCATTAACAAAGTCGAAGCATGGCGTGTCGCAACTTCATGATGTCCAACCAGACCCACCCAAGCATCCAGCAGTAAAATCCAACCAGGGGGATGTACTTCTTGTTGAAAGCGCGTGAGGATTTGTGCAGGGTTATTTTCTAGAACAAGGTAAACGTGCCATGCTTCATCTTGGCGATAATTATAGTCATCAAATTGATACATATGTAACAAGACAACACTCAAGATAACCAGCACGCATAGCAGTAAATATTGCAATTGGTTTTTAGAAATTGGCGACAAACGATCCATCTTCAATTGAAATCACTATGTTCAGGTCATTGGAGAAAAATACGAACACATTGCTTAAGGTGATGTATGAATAGGATAACTCATTGCACCATGCAGGACGATACCGTACAATGCGACATCACAAAAAAGTGCTTTAGTTATAAACATCAAAATATCATCTGATAGGAATACCACAAAAATCATATTGTTAAAACGCTTGATTCCTGTAAGTTGATATATCTAAGCATTGAGAAATGGATAGTCTATCGTGACACTTGTATCAATTGTTGTGCCTGTTTATCATAACGCACCAAGCCTACCCGACTTGCTGAAGGCTTTTCAGGATATTGCTAATAAAAATCCTGATGATGCCTTTGAGTTTGTCTTTGTTGATGATGGCTCAGGTGATAATTCCTACGAAGTCTTGCAACAATTAGCGCAGAGTGAAGCGCGTGTGCGGATTATCAAATTATCGCGTAACTTCGGCTCAAACCCCGCGATTATGGCTGGGTTGGCTCATGCTAAAGGGGATGTTGTGGTTGCAATTGCGGCTGATTTACAAGACCCCCCTGAACTGATTGACGAGATGTTAGCTGAATGGCGCACAGGCAAAAAAGTGGTGTTAGCTGCCCGCCGTGACCGCGATGACCCAGGTATCACCTCTTTCTTGGCAGATACATTCTATAAGTTGTTCCGTCGCTATGCCATTAGCACTATGCCTGAACGAGGCTTCGACTTCTTCTTGATTGACCGCCAAGTGTGCGACCTCATCAATAGCATTGACGAAGCTAATCCCTATCTGATGGGCTTAATTTTATGGCTTGGATTTGACCCCCATGTAATTCACTATAATCGTCGGGCGCGTGACGAAAAATACGGTGTGTCGATGTGGACGATTGCCAAGAAGATGAAATATTTTGTTGATTCATTTGTGGCATTTTCCTATTTTCCTGTGCGTGTCGCTTCTATGATGGGCTTTACTCTTGCCTTTGTTGGGGTGGTCTATGCGATTATTGTCATTGTTGGACGCTTATTCTTTGGCATTGAAGCCGAAGGCTGGACATCATTGATGGTGGTTTTGCTGGTGGTTAGTGGCGCACAAATGGTGATGATAGGTATCCTCGGCGAATATCTGTGGCGCAATTTAGACGAAACGCGCAAACGTCCGCGCTACATCGTCGATACGATTCACGAATCGCGCTCTGTGCCAACAGCATCCATCATCCCTCACGAAGTTGAAAATGTCTGATAGCAACACGTCTATTTCACCCCGTCAATGGCTTGGACGTATCATCAATCTGAGCATTGCCATCGTACTCATTGGTATTTTGCTGTTCATCATTGATTGGGGCGAATTTCTTGAGGTCATCCAAAGCCTCTCGCTACAGACGATAGGGTCAGGATTTCTTGTCTTTATCTTGCTCAATCTCGCACGAACGTATCGTTACCTTGCACTCCTGCAACGTAAGGATTTACCTGTTGCTCAGATGTTCGTCATCTCGTTTTATCACAATATGATGGTGCGAATTTTACCTTTCAAACTCGGGGAATTTGCCTATGTCGTCGAGATGCGAAATCGACTGGATATCCCAGCAGAAGAAGGTTTTAGCAGTTTATTCGGGTCGCGCCTCAGTGAATTACTGATGATTATGCTGGTCTTATCAGCGACCTTGCTCACATCAGGGACAGTCCTGCAAGGGCAACAAAATCTAGGCATTCTCCTCGCTGTATTGACTGTTGTCGGTGGGGTCGTTGGCTTTTACTACAGTGGCATTATCGGACACACTTGCGTGGCTATTGCTCGTAAACTCTTCGCTTGGTTGCCCTTAGATGCCTTATGGAATCAACTCGATAATCTCGCAACAGATTTTGATCGTTTTCAGAATATCAATCTGCTGGGTAATGCTCTCTTCTGGACGATTTTTACTTATGCGGGCAGTTTTGGTATTGTGGCTATACTATTACTAGGTGTTGGCATTGATGTCAGCCTCAGTACTTTCATTATCTTGATTAGCATCAGCATGTTTGCCAGTGCCATTCCATTCAACATCGCAGGTTTTGGCGCAATTGAACTCAGTTGGGCAACGAGTCTTAGCCTCTTGGCAGATTATACCCTCGCCGAAGCTGCATCCATTGGTTTGATGATGAATAGCTTCATCTTATTAGCCTCTATTGTGACAGGAATTCTCAGCTTTTTGTGGCTCAACCTACGAAAATCTAATCAATGATTATGCTATAATGATGACACTTGAATCACACGAAGAGGTAACGAATGGCTGAACGTCTCTCTGAAAAACTCACTGTTGAAGAATACATCGCAATGGAACGTGAGTCCGAAGTGAAATATGAATATATTGATGGCGAAGTCTTTGCAATGGCAGGGGGTTCAGATAATCATAGTCTGATTGCAACAAATTGTAGTGGAGAATTGCGACAAGTGTTGCGTGGTACAAACTGTAGTGCCTTTAATAGTGACCTCAAAGTCAAAATTACTGATATAAAATATGTCTATCCTGACTTCACTGTAGTCTGTGGTGAACGTCAATTCAGCGATGATGCAAGAACAATGCTCGTCAACCCTATACTTGTGGGCGAGGTTATCTCGCCATCATCAGAAAATTATGATTTAGGACTGAAAGGTGAATTTTATAGAAGTTTGCCTTCAGTACAAGCCTATCTCATACTCGATCAAGATAAGCCTCGTGCGCGACTTTACACTCGACATGAACTCGGTTGGTTACTGCGCGAGTTTAATGGTCTGGATGCCACTATTCCACTCGATGCACTAGAATGCCAACTTAAATTGAGCGAAGCCTACCTCAATGTATTTGATGAATAATCCTCGTAAAAATTTCGCTCAAAAACCTACTGTCTCGGATGAAGGTTCTTAGATATTTTTCGGATAGCCTACACCGTGATAATGACCTGTCCTGTTCGCTGACCTGATTCGATGTAACGATGGGCATTGGCAGTTTCTTCTAATGGATAGCAACGGTCAATGATAGTTTTTAGGTTACCACTTTGGGCGAGGTTTTTAGCTTGTGATAGATGCTTTGGATGCTCATCAGACAAGGCACAGATGACTTTCTTGTTGCCGACAAAAGATGTCCAGAGCATATCCAATAAATGACCTGTCTTGAAACTTGCTAAAAGATAGATACCGCTTTCGGTCAAGGAGTGACGACATTTAGCGAAGGAACTTTTCCCTAGCACATCGAAAATGACATTGTATTGGATGCCGTTTTGTGTAAAATCGGTTGTCGTGTAATCAATGACATGGTCTGCGCCGAGTTCGCGCACATAATCAAGGCGATTGGTGCTACACACTCCTGTAACTTCTGCACCTTTGTATTTAGCAATTTGCAAAGCAACTGAGCCGATGCTCCCTGACGCGCCGTTAATCAGCACTTTTTGACCTGCTTGAATGTTTGCTTTTTCAAGGATGGGTATCGCCATCGTTGCACCATAGGCAATCGCTGAGGCTTCTGAATAGGGCATGTTCGTTGGTTTATGTTCGACCAGACCATCCTCAGCGATAGTAATGTATTCGGCATTTGCGCCCATTGTCTGTCCAAGATAGCCGAAGACCGCATCGCCCACTTGAAAGCGAGTGACTGCGTTCCCAATGGCTTCGACATCGCCAGCAAATTCTGCACCGAGAATGTTGACCTTAGGCTTTGACCATCCAAAGGATAGCCGTGCAGGTAACCAGAGTGGGGCAGGCATATTAAATTTGCTGATGCCGACATTGCCAAAATCACGCACCAATAAATCGCCATAGCTGACGGATGTTGCTCGGACGCGCACTAAAATTTCGTTTTCTGTGGGTATGGGCTGAATGACATCTTGTAGCGTCAAAACATTAGGTGAACCATATTCTGTGAATACAACGGCTTTCATTATTATCTTTCCCCTTGATATGATGTTAGTTCTGTATACGGCTTAATGAATTGGCGCGTTGCACTTGTGAGCTTAATCACTATAATTTTGTTATATGCCATGAAATAATTATTTGTATATTGCTGTGATTATTTGGGATTATTGACATGACGGTTTTACGTCTGATTTTGTTAGTGACAATAGGGATGATGACTGTTGCTTGTGGCAATGTGGGAAACAATAACATTAGTGCTGCAACACCGTTTCCGACGTTTCAAGCCTTTGCTGAATTAACGGCTACATCGCCTCCTGCTAGACTGACAGAATTGGCAGTAGCTCGACTAGAGGACACTAGCAATGTTGGTGCTTATGCAACGCCTGTTATTGAATTTGCAGGGCTTGACCCAGGAGTGGCGCGTGCTTATGCTCTCGCCACAGATATCGCAATGTCACCTGAATTAGAAAATCCGATGACCTTTGATAAATTCCCTGTGCCGATTACATTCAGCGAATTTTATTCTGGTTACGACTTACGGACTGGGTTAGTGCGCTCTGAGTTACTTGAGTCGCTTGATGGTCAGCAAGTGGTGATAGATGGTTATGTTGCGCCACCACTGAAACCCTTGATGGATTTCTTTGTGTTAACACGTTTTCAAGTGGCGTATTGTCCGTTTTGTAGCAGTACCTCTGATTGGTCTACTGATATGTTATTGGTCTATATGCCCAAACAAGACTTAATTTCGTCAGTGCATCCTGTGCGTGTCACAGGGCAGTTGGAAGTCGGTGCGGTCATTGATGCTGAAACAGGCATGGTCAGTTTGATTCGGATTTATGCCGAGACGATTGAGACATTGGATTAATTTGTGTTTCACATTTTTGGACAAGAGTAAGTTATGACATTACAACTAACAGGCATTAATCATCAATATCCAAGTCCTTTGGGCAAGCCTCGGCAAATTCTCAAAGATATTAATTGGGACATTAAAGGCGGATCGCAAATTTTATTGCGTGGTGTGAGTGGGAGTGGCAAAACAACACTTTTTAATATTATCGCTGGTTTGATGCAACCAAGTTCAGGCACAGTTACTTTAGATGGAACAGACATTTACGGCTTGAGCGAATCAAAGCGAGACCGCTTTCGGTCAACACATATTGGTTATGTCTTCCAGACACATCATCTATTGCCGACTCTCAGTGCCCGCGAAAATGTGGTGATGCCAATGGTGTACGGCAAGCGGTTTCCACAAGCGGAACACAAAACCCGTGCTGAATTTTTGCTAGAGCAAGTTGGTTTAGATTCATTTGGCAACTATTTACCTCGCCAATTGAGTACGGGACAACGGATGCGAGTAGCCGTCGCACGCGCTCTAGCTAATCAACCGATGTTACTGCTATCCGATGAACCGACAGCATCTCTTGATGAAGAATCTGCTAATCAGGTGATGGACTTGATGCAAAGCATCGCAGAGAAGGAAAAGGCGATATTGTTAGTCTCTAGCCATGACCCTGCTTTGATGACACGTTTCACACAACATGCCAATTTAGCGCAGGGTCACTTGGCTGTGCAGGAAGTCACTCCCTCATGATGTATGATTTTATGTTGGCATGGCGTAATATTCGTAATCGTCCGATACAAGCACTCGTGCCGATTGTAGTGGTTGCGCTAGCGATTGCACTCTCCGTTTCTGTGATTGTGGTGGCTGATGCGACACAAGAAGGCATCATTGATGCTAGTGACCCCTTCGGGATGTTGGTTGTAGGACGGTCTGGTAGTGGACAAGAACTTGTCCTGAGTAGTGTTTTATTGCAAGGTGTGCCGATTGGTAATATTCCATACAGCGTTTATGAGGAGCTAGCAAATGATGAGGTGCGTGTGCAACTCGCTGTACCACTTGCCTTTGGTGATAATGTCAACGGTGCACGCTTGATAGGAACAGATCGTAACTTCCTCGAATTGCGCTCTTCACAATTTGCACCACCTGCTTTCCAAGTGGTTGAAGGTTTTTGGTTTGATGATGAAGGCAGTTTTGAAGCCGTCCTTGGCTGGGAAGCAGCGCGTCAACTTGGCTTAACAGTTGGTGACCAATTTCGTTCAATACACGGGGTCGGGCGTGGAATTGCTGAAAACCAACATACGGAACGCTATACTATCGTCGGCATTCTCGGGCGGAGTAACACCGCTTACGACACAGCCGTTTATACGCAACTCGAATCCATGTGGAATGCTCATGAGCATGAGGACGACAACCACGACGATGGTGAAACGCCGTTTACTATTGGTCGTGTTGAATTACAAGAAGTGGGTGGGGCAGCCGAACGTGGGGAAGTGACAGCCGTTCTTGTATTGCCGACGGGTTTCAGTGAACAAATTCAAATCGCACAACAATTTTATCTTGACCCAACCTTACAAGCAGCGTTCCCTGGGCAAGAATTATCAGAATTGATTGGTATTCTCAATCAAGGGCAACAAGCACTCAATCTGATTGGTTACTTGGTGCTAGGGATTGCTGGCTTAACCATTTTCCTCTCGATGTATAGTGCGATTCTGGCACGCCGTCAGGCATTGGCGATTATGCGAAGTCTCGGTAGCACACGCTTGAGCATTTTCCGTATGACTATCTTTGAAACCTTGCTCATCTCATTGATTGGCGCAATTTTGGGGCGTATTTTGGGCTATGGCTTGGCGATGGCATTTGCTTATGTGTTCAGTATCCAAAATGCAATTCCGATGCCTGTGCGCTTTTTGTGGGATTTGGAAGCTGTGCTGTGGATATTATCGATTGGCGTTGGTTTGCTTGCTGGTCTGATTCCTGCATGGATGGCATACCGCGTCAATGTCGTTGATAATTTGTTCTCATCATAAAAACGAGCAAATGATGATTATACCTATACAATTACGAAATTAAGATTCAGATTAAAGCTAAAATTTTAACGCAAAGTCCGCAGAGAATGGAAGACGCAAAGGAATTTTTGAAAAATGGCGCATCCAATAACCCTTGGATACAGGACGATAATAGGTTTTCTTTTTACAAGTAATTTCTTTGTATCTTTGTGCCTTCGCGCCTTTGCGTTGAAAGAAAAGCTAACACAATGGCGGAACGTAGGATGTAACCAAACCCATTTTCAGTTTATATCCAGATTACTGCTATTGACTGTCTTTTTGTGTATCATCACAGCTTGTACAGCGATCTCGCCCTCTGATACCAGCACAAGCGATAATCCGACGGAAGAGACTTTCTATGCGTGGGATTTCACGATGCAATCGCTGAATGGCGAAACCTACACACTATCTGAGTTGCGTGGACAATGGGTTGTCGTCAATTTTTGGGCGACATGGTGCGCCCCGTGTCGAGAAGAAATGCTAGAATTGCAAGCTATCTCAGAGGATTATGCTGATAATTTGGTAGTGCTCGGTATCAATAATCGAGAATCTGCCGAGCGTGTTCAAGCCTATGCAGATGAACTCGGCATTCGCTTCCCACTGTTGCTTGACCCTGATGATAGTGTTTTACTCAACTATCAAGTGATTAATCTGCCCCAGACACTGATTGTTGACCCCAACGGTGAATTAGTCTGGCGACGCTTTGGTCCAATTAAGCTGGAAGAATTTGATACCATCATCGCAGAATTGACTATCGCTCACCAAGAGTAATCCCTCTATTTTTGACAGCATGGTATACTAACAATACATCTATATAGGAGCACATATCATGCAAAACACTCCTACAAAAACTGTATTTGATGTCATTACAGATTTTCTTGCAACCGAACCATCACCGCAAGAAATCATTGATTTTTACATGCCAGATGATTTGCGCTCACGTTTAGAGTACCTCTTGAATCAAAATGGAGAGGGAATGCTATCGTATACGGAACAAGAAGAATTGACTAAGTTCTTGAACGCTGATGAAATGTTTTCTATGCTGAAAATGAAGATGAAACTTCGTATCAAGAGTTATCCGTGTGTATCAAACAAGGGATGATTATTTTACTAAGCTAAAATATGACAAGAACCAAATTATAATTTCCGACGGACAAGGCACGCCTTGTCCCTACAAGCCTTGATTTTATTGAATTTGTATAGATTTAAAGCATACCTCAACTAGGTTATTTCATCTAAATTTTCCAGAACTATACATTAGGTTTATTGCGCGATTGCAGACGATGTTTGAGCCTATCCCATGTGCCAACCATCCCATAGGGGAATACCAGCACCACCAAAATGAAGATGAATCCCAAAATTAGCAACCACTGTTCACCGATATTGATTTCAAATGTGCCAATCGTGAAGACCGCATCACGGAATAGTACGTCTAAGATATATAAACTACCTGCACCAATCACTGGACCAATGAATGTGCCAACGCCACCGATGATGGTCATTAGTAGTGCATCGACAGTAATTCCTACACCTAAAATTTCAGGACGGGCGGCTTTATCAAGAATGGCGAAGAGCATCCCACCGAGACTGGCTAGCATCCCCGCAACTGTAATCGAGAGCAATTTATAGCGCAGTGTGTCGTAGCCGATAGCTTGAGCACGTTCCTCATTTTCACGAATCGCTTTGAAGACTGTGCCAGTAGGGGAGTTGACCAATTGCTTGATGATGACAAAGGTCATCACGAATAGGGCGAGTGCGATGTAGTAGACCATGATGCGGTTGCGCGAGGGGTCAATCCATAAGGGCAGGTGACTGATGTTTAAACCATCTTCGCCATTGGTTCTGCCGAAGCCCCTGAAAAAGAGCCAGCCCATCTCAGCAATAGCGAGTGTGAAAATCGCAAAGTAGACGCCACGTAGCCGTAGTGAGACAATGCCGATTAAAAAGCCGAGAACACCGTTCACAACTAGCACAACAATCACAGAAATCAAGAGCACTAGATTAGGGTCTAGTGCTACATATTCATCCGCCATCATAGCGAGGATATAGCCCCCTAAACCAAAGAAGAGGGCGTGTCCAAAAGAGATAACTCCTGTGAAGCCGAACATCAGATTGTAGCTCATCACCAAAATCGCCAGCGAAAAGACACGAATCATGTTCGCTTGCCACAGCACGGATTGCCCACGCATCATCATACGGTCACCACGCGGCACACCAAAAGGACTATCACCCGTGATGGCTTGCACAATAAACGGGAATGCTAGCAAGATGAGTAACACTATCCATTCGAGCCAATTTTTACGTAAAGAATCGACCATAATTTAGCGTTCCTCTCCGAATAGACCACGCGGACGCACCAACAAGACGGCAATTAGCAGAATCATTGGGGTTAGATTGGCGAGTACAGGAATACTGACATTAATGCTGAATTGTTGCATAGTCGAGAGGGCTAATCCGAGTAGGATGCTACCGATAGCTGTGCCTTCATAACTGCCTAATCCACCCAGAACAATCACTGCAATCGACGAAATCAAGAAGGTATTGCCCATGCTGATAGTTGCGCCTAAGAAGGGCGCAGCAACCGCACCACCGAAGGCTGCAACCGCACATCCCAATGTGAACACGAGCGTGAAGACAGCACGAACATTAATCCCCAATGCACTCACCATTTCGGGGTCTTCGACACCAGCGCGGATGATGATGCCGATACGCGTGTACCGTAATAAGAGGGCGATGCCGATAATTAGCAGAAAGCCGACCACAATCACAAAGAGACGATAAGCACCAAAAGATTGCCCTAAAAATTCAAAGCCAGCATTGCGGATGCTAAAACCTTCTGTCCATGCGTAGGGGGTCGTACTCCAGATGCTTCGAATCGCTTCTAGCATTACAATCGATACACCGAAGGTCAGCACCAGTTGGAATAGAGGACGGTCATATAATGGACGCAATAAGACTCGCTCCAGAAAGACACCTAAAGCACCACCGACCAGCACAGCGACCACAATCCCGATGATGAAGCGCAGATTGGGGTCAGGGATTTGCTCCGTGATGTTGATGATGCCTGTGGGGTGCATGATGTCGAAGGCGAGATAAGCTCCGACCATAAAGTATGCCCCTTGTGCAAAATTGAGAATGTCCATCAAGCCAAAAATGAGCGATAAACCCGCCGCGACGAGAAAGAGTAGCATTCCCTGAAACAGCCCTGACAAAATGGTGATGCCAAAACTACTCATATCCCCGCCTGTGGAATATAAGCCTAAGCCTAAAATGGCATTTATCATCCCCAGCACGAGTATCCATGTGCCACGGTCTGCTGATGTGTTCATAATATTTAGTCCTTAGTTATTATCGTCATCAGCGGACACCATAGATGGTGTCCCTACAATAGCGTAGTTTTCGTAGGGACGAGACCTGTCTCGTCCGCCGTGATAAATCTAATCCTATGCCACGCCGAGATATTTCTGAATGAGATCGGTATCGTCTTTTAAATCAGCCATGTGACCCTGCGCGACACTATGCCCATCGTCAATGATGACGAATTGGTCGGCTAATAAACTCGCCACACGAAAATTTTGTTCCACCAGCAAGACCGTTTTGTCGATGGCTAGTTGCTTAATCGCGTCAATCAATTGCTCAATGATGATTGGCGCAAGTCCTTCGCTGGGTTCGTCAATCAGCAGTAAATCATTATCAGGAACAAGTGCGCGAGCAATTGATAGCATTTGCTGTTGCCCACCTGAGAGATTACCTCCAGGCAATGTAATGAGGCGTTTTAAGTCAGGGAATAAATCAAAAATAAATTTAGATTTGCGCTGGAAATCACCCCGTTGACGACCTGCAATTTCTAAATTTTCGCGCACAGTCAATTCTTTGAAGATGGCACGATGTTCAGGGACGTATCCAATCCCTAACTGTGCGATGCGATGTACGGATTGCCCAACAAGTGATTGTCCGTTGTAAGTGATGCCACCTTGAGACACGGCGTTCAAGCCGATGATACTACGCAAAGTTGTTGTTTTTCCTGCGCCATTGCGCCCTAGTAGAACGGTGATACCCCCTCTGGGAACATCCACTGAGACACCTTCTAAGATATGAAATTGCCCAATGAACGTGTGAATATCTCGTACTCTTAATAAGCTATCGGACATGGTTAGTGACTCCCTGTCATATCAGTGGCATCGCCATAGAGTGTGCCGAGATATACATTTTGTACTGTATTATTATTCGCAATCTCGGATGGTGTGCCTTCGGCGAGCCTTGCACCCATATTCATGACTGTGATGCGGTCTGAAATGCCCATAACGACGCTCATATTGTGTTCGACCATCACAATTGTCTTATTCTGTGTCTGACGCAAACCAGCGATGATGTCAATCAGTTCAGGCACTTGTTCGGAAGCCATACCAGCCGTTGGTTCGTCCAAGAGCAAAATATCAGGGTCAGGCGCAAGAAGCATTGCCAACTCTAGTTTGCGCTTGCCTCCATGTGGTAGAGCATTGGCTAACACTTGCTGAATTGCTCCTAAGCCGACCATATGGAGAACTGTTGAGGCACGTTCGCGTAGGTCATCATAGCGATTGGCATTGCGCCAAAATCCAAATTTGACAGGACTCACAGCTTGGGCTGCCAGACGCACATTTTCCAGCACCGTTAGATTCGGGAAGATATTGGTCACTTGAAATGAGCGTCCAATACCGTGATGAATCCGTTCATGGAAGGGCAGGTCAGTGATATCTTTGCCATGCAGTAAGACTTGCCCCTGAGTCGGCTTGTATTTGCCACTCAACAAATTAAAGAACGTCGTCTTCCCTGCGCCATTAGGTCCGATGATGCTGTGCAAGCTCCCTTGCTCAATTTGGATGCTGACATCATCAACGGCGACTAAGCCTCCAAATTGTTTGCGTAGATTGCGTGTTTCTAGAATCGTTGTCATAGGGTGTTTCCGAATAAATTCCAAAATTCTTATTGTGATGGACACACAGGATGTCGTGCCACATAGACTTATACTGTTTGCCTTCGGATAAACCCGAAGGCTAGGCAAATCACACCGACTAAAGTCGGCATTAGTTGTTTTCTGTCGGCTTCAGCCGATGTGATTTTTCGTAGCATCTGGTTTTAGCCAGATGCGATTCGTGCAAACACTATGTCAAGATGATAAGACGAGCGTTTCTAGGAACGGCAAGGTTACCGTCCCTACGTTTAATTGCATTCAGACTACAGCAACTATTCGTCGTCCATATCCATATCTGCCATGACTTCTTCGAGGAAGGCTTCATCCAAGGCGCAACGGTCTTGGAGAGCTTCTGGAAGCAAGCAGGGTGGGATAGTATCGAATGCGGATACTTCTTGGAGCAAAGTGTAGAAAGCAAATTCTGGGCTATCAAGATTGTCCAATTGTGCAACGTACATCGGTACGAGTGCTTGGTGGTCGCTTGGGCGGATGTAGTATGTGCCTTTAGGACCATCAAAGACCATACCTTCAATGACAGGAATAACAGCTTCTGGCAAGGTATCACCTTCTGTTTCGGTCAATGCCATATAAACAGCTTGTGCTGTTGCGAAACCACATTCGGTGAAGAGGTCAGGATAGTCTGTTTCGCCTGTGATAGGGTTAGCATACAAGGCAACATGACGCTCAACCATCCAGTCATTAGCTTCAGTTTGTGGGAAGGTATAGTGATATACAATCCATGAGACATTGCCGATGGTGCTTGGGTCAGAAACCGCAACGATGTCATTGCTGTTAAACGCTGCGACAACTGCCATTTGGTCAGCGACACCGAGTTCTTCAATTTGTTGGAAGAGCGCGACAGTGGTATCACCTGCCCAGATTGGGAGCAAAGCATCAGCATCGCTATCGAGAATTTCTTGCAAGAATGGGGTGAAATCTGCGGTTTCGAGTGGGGCTAAGATGTCATCTTGGACGAAGTTAATGCCAGCACCGCCAAGAACAGCACGGCTTGCACCAGCCGATGCACGACCAAAGTCATAGTCTGCGACGAGTTGGATGAAGTTTGTACCGATTTCTTCGGTTGCATAAGGTACAAACGCGAGGAAATCTTGGAAGCTATTACGGCAAACGCGCACAGTATTGACGTTGAAGCCTTCACCTGTGATGGTTGGCGATGCCCCAGGCGCAACGAAGAGCATTACTTCGTTATCAAGAGCGACTTGTTGCAAGCCAGCCGTCACACCAGAACTTGGCGCACCAACTAGAATTTCAACGCCTTCGCCTTCAATGAGTTCACGCGCTTGGTCAGCGGCTACTGCTGGGTCACTGCCGTTATCGCGGATGATAACTTCGACTGGACGACCTGCAATCGTGACATCGGCGAGGGCATCTTCGACGCTATCGTATTCGAGTGGGTCAATACCAGCCGCATAGAGCAAGCCGAGATGGAAACCATAATCGAGTTCATAGCCATAGATGCTGAGTGCACCACTTTCATCAGTCAACAAGCCAATTTTGAGTGGTTCGCCATCTTGCGCGGATGTGATGCCAACAATCATGGCAAACGCGATGACAAGAAGAAATAGTCCTTTACGAATCATTTGTAAATCCTCCATTTAGTTAGAAAAAATGTATTACATTGGTTTTGGGGAACAGTGTTTTCACCATCCACCATCACACACTATTTTGGCTATCCTCTTTGGATAGGTTGGTAGAGCAATGTTCGGCGGACATGCAGAAGCATGTCCCTACGTATATCCTGTATTCGTAGGGACACCATTCTTGGTGTCCGTTCTCATAGCAGAAATAAATTTTGTAATGAACATTACTCACGTTGATTGCACAAGCTCACGCTTGAGCACTTTGCCCGCGCCTGAAATTGGCAATGAGTCCACAAATTCGATATGACGGGGGACTTTGTATCCAGCCAATCGATGTTGCAAAAAGTCGAGTAGGGCAGGTTCGTCAAGTGTCGCATGGGCTTTTTTGACGACAAATGCTTTGCCGACCTCGCCCCATTTATCATCAGGGACACCGACTACTGCACACATATCGACATCAGGATGCTGGTAAATGACTTGTTCAATTTCGGCAGGATAAATATTTTCGCCACCACTGATGTATAAGTCCTTCTTGCGGTCAACGATGAAATAGTAATTTTCTTGGTCAACCATCGCTAAATCACCTGTATGAAACCAGCCCTCATCATCGACAGCCGTCGCGCTCTCGTGCGGTTTGTTGAAATAACCACTACAGAGTGAGGGACCCCGTAGCACCAATTCGCCGACAGTATCGCTAGCGACAGACTGGTTGTTATCATCAACCACACGCGCATCGACAAAGAAATTGGGTCGTCCGATGCTCCCTGCTTTGCGAATAGCATCTTCTGGTGCAAGAGCAAATACCCCAGGACCAAATTCCGACATGCCAAAACCTTGCTTGAACTTGATGCCTTTTTGCTCACCAAAGGTGTTGACCAAATTAACAGGCAAAGGCGCACCGCCACTCGTACAAAAGCGCAGACTACTCAAATCTGCATTATGCCAATTGGGGGCATTGAGCATCATCTGATACATGGTTGGCACACCTGCATAGACAGTTGCTGCGTATTCTTCGATGAGATTGAGCAATTTTTCAGGTTCAAAGCGACGCATCAAGACGACTGTTCCCCCTAAGATAAGTAGTGGGGTAGTGTAGACCAGCAAGCCCCCTGTATGAAAAAGTGGAAAGGTATTGACGGTGACATCGCCATGTCGTAAATCGTGAATGATTGTATTGAGTGTGTTCCAACCAATCATGCGATGACTAATCTGTGCGCCTTTGGGTAAACCACTTGTACCCCCTGTGAAAATCAAACATGCAATATCTTCTTCATGAATGTCTTCAGTGGTGACAGAGCGCAAGGTTGAATCAATCAAGGTTTTCTCGAAGTAGCGACTATTGGGTAAGCCATCACCGTCAATGTGCAGTAGTAGGTTGATACTCTGACTGGCATCCGCGAGTTGGGAGGCTTGTTCTTTGAATTCATCAGAAAAAATCAATACGCTCGGTTGAGTGTCATCCATCAGGGTCAGCAGTTCGCGCCAATGTAAACGCCAATTGAGAGGCACATGAATCGCGCCCAATTTGCCACAGGCGAAAAATGTATCCAGATGCTCGATGCCATCATGCGCTAGGATTGCCACGCGGTCACCTTTACGGATGCCAGCACCATCACGCAACCAATTGGCTAGACGGTTGGCACGGCTGTTCATTTCGCTATAAGTGAACGAGCGATGAGGGTCTTTGCCAGCATCAACCACTGCCAAGTCATCTGGCGTGTAGAGTGCGCGTCGTCCTAAAATATCGCCTACATACATGCTGGTCTTACTCCCCTTGTTCCAATGATAGTGCGGTAGTTAATTTCACTTGTTGTAAGACAATCGCTGTTTCAATGCGGTCAATGCCTTCAACTAGGGTGAAATCCGCTACAAATTGATGCAATGCGTGATGATTTTCGACAACAATTTTCAGAATCATATCTACCTGACCTGATACGGCGTAACATTCTAGGACAATCACTGACTGACAAATCTGAGCTTTTACTTGTTCAATAATCTCTTGCGTGTGCGGACGAAGTATCAATTGCACAAAACACAGAAGGTCATAACCCAATTGTTCCCTATCCAACAACGCGACATACTGACGAATGACCCCTTCACGCTCTAGCCGTTTGATGCGGTTATGCACCGCAGGTTGCGAGAGGTGAATTTTCCGCGCTAAATCTGCCACACTGGTGCGCCCATTGCGCTGGAGTTCTTCCAGTATGGCTTGGTCAAGGTTGTCGAAGCCTCGTTGTTGTAAGGATTTTTTCATGCGTCAAAATTAGTAATGTGCGAATGAAGATGCTGATTAAAGTCCTCTGGTTTTTCGATGTAGGGTGTATGTGCGGTCTCTTCAAAGACAATTTCTTGATAGCTACCGCCATTTTCACTGTATGTTTCGAGAACAGCCCGTGTTTGACCAACCATCGGCTGAGGTGGGAAGACATCTGCTCCTGGCCATCCTGGGACTGCCCCTGCTGCCCCTAATGTACCGAGTTCAAAGAAAGACGAATCACTCACAATTTGGTCATCTGCACCACGAATCCATAAGACAGGCGGTTTCGGGTCAATCGCATACAATTTGCTGACATCATCGGCATAGTTGGGTGCGAGTGCGTTATTGGGTCCGAATTTCCCTGCTGAGATACCAGGCCAATTTTCCGATGGGGTTGCATCACCAGGGTATTTATTATCGCCTGTGTGAATTGATAAGCCTGATGACAGTAAATCGTCAATGCGTTCTGGCACAAATGGCGGTTTCCAATAGAAGGCATTCATTACCACGAGAGGCGAGGTTTGCGCGTCTGCGCTACGGTCTCTATCTGCGACAGCTTTAGCAAAGTCAGGATTCACAATCCCTGCGCCACTGCCAGCACCATCAGGATAGTTGATTTGACCATCTGTACCTTTTGAGCCACCAAAGCCATAAGGTGATCCAGGCGCGACCATCGTCACGGTGCGGACGCGCTCTGGATAATCTATCATGAATTGCCAGAGAACACTGCCACCGAGCGAATGTCCAACGACGTGTGCAGACTCAATCCCCAGTGTATCGAATAGGGCAGATAGGTCATCCGCCCAATCTTTACATCCGCGTGTTGCATCAATCAGGGCATCAGGGTCAGAGCCACCATAGCCGCGATTGTCAGGCGCAATTCCACGATAGCCATCAGGGAGAGCTAGCATGGTCGCTTCCCAAAATGTCGCGGATGACACATTGCCATGCACGAATACGACAGGGATGCCATCGTCTGCGCCACTGAATAAAACACGGGTGCTTAATCTATCACTGGTGATTTGCTTTTCGGTGATGCTGTCTAAGGTTGGTATGCTCATAATTTTTCCTTTTTTAAATAGTAAATTCAATTATTCTGATGTAGGGGTTTGCTACAGCGAACCCGTTACGCTCACGGACGCAGTATACTACGCCCCTACAAGTTATATTTCTTCTGGAGTGAACTGTTTGCGTAGTTCTCGTTTTAAGACCTTGCCAGCCGCGTTACGAGGCAATTCATCTATAAAATCGACTGTTTGCGGTACTTTGAATTTGGCTAAATTATGCTGACAGTGTTCAATAACCGTGTCAGGGTCAATTGTCTGATTTTTCTTGAGGACGATAATTGCTTTGCCTGTCTCGCCCCAACGCGCATGTGGAACACCTATCACAGCGACATCGGCAATTTGCTCTAGTTGGAAAATGACTTGTTCCACTTCGGCAGGGTAGACATTTTCACCCCCTGAGATGTACATATCTTTGTAACGGTCAACAATGTAGATACAACCGTCGTCATCTGTCGTACCTGCGTCACCACTGTGTAACCAGATATTGCCGTATTCATCTGTGCTGAAATTTTCTTCATTTGCGTCAGGACGATGCCAGTATTGTGGGGTGATATTCGGTCCACTGATGACAACTTCGCCAACTTCACCGACAGGTATATCATTCAGATTATCATCGACGATTCGCACACGCGTGTGTAATAAAGGTTTACCGACAGAGGTCGGTTTGGCAATGGCGCGACGTTTGGCAATCAAAAACACTGTCGGACTGGTTTCCGTCATGCCAAAGCCGAGTTGCACGATGATACCGCGTTTAGCATAGGTCGATAGCAAGCTGGCTGGCATGGGCGCACCACCACAACCCCACGACTGAACATGGCTCAAATCAGTTGAGGCAAAGTCGTCATGCTGGCTCAAGAAGAGATAAATGGCTGGCACACCAAAGAAATGGGTGATGCCTAAATCGGGCTCAGAGAGTGTTTTCAATGTCGTTTCGGGGTCAAATTCACGCGCGATGATACTCGTTCCGCCGTGATGAATCAGTGGATTGGCGTACAAATTCAGCCCTGCGGTGTGAAATGTCGGTAAGACAACATATTGTGTGCTGTTGCAATTTAAGCCTGTGGGGATGCTGATATTAATCGCATTCCAGAAGGTCATGCCATGTGTGATGACAACTCCTTTAGGGCGACCTGTTGTGCCCGATGTGTACATGATGGTCATTGGTGTATCATGCGAGGTCTGTGGATTCATCATAACATCAGGCGATGCTTTTTCTATGGCTTCTTCATAAGAGGGGAGATTATCTGTTGCGGATTGTCCGAGGTCGATGCGTAACGTATGAGATAGTGTTGTTTGCTCCAAGAGTGTGAGAATATGCTCGGCAAATTCACCATCATAGACGATACCTTTTGCCTCCGCATCATTGAGGATGAAGACCCATTCTGGCACAGCCAACCGCCAATTGAGTGGAAGCATCATCACACCCAGTTTGATGCAAGCAAACTCAAATACATAGTATTCAGCCGAATTTTTTGCCAGAATTGCCATACGGTCACCTGCTATTGCGCCCCAATCATCTCGCATGATGGTTGCTAGCTTGGTCGCACGCTCATTGAATTGAGCATAGGTCAGGGTTTGCCCTGTATGCTGGTCAATTAATGCAATTTTATCGGGGGTGCGATCAGCATGGAACGCAACCCAATCTGCTACTAATACCATGTAATCATCTTCCGTGAGTCAATAACTCTAATTTGTTATCTTCGGACGGCAAGAATGCCGTCCCTACAGTAATTTTATTTTTGTAGGGACATGCTTCTGCATGTCCGCTTTGATGAATAGCTAAATATCATCCCCAACGCAGGGTGATTGCACTCCATGTGTAGCCTGTACCAGCCCCAGCCAGCACAATCACATCTCCAGACTTGATTTTGCCTTGTTCCAAACCGAGTTGGATTGTAATCACTTGGTCAACACTTTGAATGTGTCCGTAATCCTCTAAGTAAACGGATTGCTCGGCTGTTAAGCCAACTTCACTCAAAATAAGGTCGTAAAACGAGCGTTTCATATGGGTGATGCCCATAAATGCCACATCATCTAGGGTGTAACCGCTTTTTTCGACGGATTCTGTGATGACTTTTTTGAAATTATCGAGTGAGGTTTCGCCGAGGCGTTCTGCCATATAACGACTGTTACGCACATCCAAATTACCGTGATAATCACCTTTAATTGGGGCATCATTGCCAAGGGCATCAGGTTCACGAGTCAGCATGACTGTCTCTGAGAGGCTACCATCGGTAAAAGCAGATGCACCCAGCACAAGATTTTTATCCGCACCACGACGAAAAATCATCGCGCCACCACCTGCTCCAAAGTTGTACATAAAGCGTGCGCGTGGATTTGTCGTGCTAATGAGGTCATTTTCGCGCGAGGCAGCAGCTAGTAACACTGTATTCAATGATGGGTCAGCCAACATCATGCTACGAGCGATATTCATGGCAATGGGTGCACCTGCACACAGCGCGTACATCTCGAAGGCATAGGCATTGATTGCACCGACTTCATGTTGGATTTTGCCAGCCGCATTCCAAACAACGTGGTCTTTGTATTCGCTACCGTGTGAAATCACCAGATCAATTTCGGAAGGGTCAATGTTTGCATCAGCGATGGCATGATGGGCAGCTTGACTCGCCATATAGCTGACCGTCTCTCGGTCAGAGGCAATGTGTCGCTGACGAATACCCATTTTTTCGCGCAGGATGTGTTCGGGGATATTGGTTGCACCGACTAAATCAGCAGCGACTTCAATTTTCTCAGGGAAGTACGTGCCTGTGCCAATGATTCCAATCTGTGTTTGTGACATCAAACTGTTAGCCTAGTAAAAAATCTATTGCTAACAGTGTAACAAGTGTTGCTAACCTTGCGTAGTGACACGAAAATAAATAAGGTCAAGCAGGGACAAGACATTATTTTCTTAATTACGGGGTAAATTTTGCCTCAGCAATCTGCAAGATTGACCATACAATCTATAGCGGTTTGGTTGAATCGCGCACAATGAGTTCACACTCAAGCAAGTGATTGACAAACTCATCAGGCTCATCTTGAATGAGAGTCATCGCTGACCTGCCTAACTCTAAGGCAGGTTGATGTATGGTCGTTAAGGTCGGGTAAAATTGGGATGCTTGAGCAATATCATCAAAGCCCACCACACTTAAATCATCAGGCACATGAATCCCTCGTTCACGGCAGGCATTCATCAAACCAAGAGCAATCATGTCGTCATAACAAAAAACAGCCGTCACATCTGTATCCAAAATTTGGTTGAGGGCTTCGCGTCCTGTCTCATAATCCGATAGCATTGGCATCCTGAAAATATGAGTTGGATTGACTATTTGCCCCTGTGCTTCATGAGCATCTTGATACCCCAATAGGCGACGCTCATTAGAATGTCGTTTCGTTGGTGGATTCACAAAACCAATTTTGCGATGCCCAATCAAAAACAGATAATCAACTGCTTTTTTTGCTTCTGCGCGTGAATCAATGGTGACATTATGCGCGTTAGAGATACTCTCGTTATTGATGAAGACAATCGGCACATCAATAGTCTCGATACGAGGGTCAGCAATGGTTTGAAGATGCGATGTTTGCACAATGATGCCATCTACACGTCGTTGATAAAACTTGAGGATTATATCAATCTCTTTTTCTATATCGAATTTGGATGCCCCTAAAAATAAGGTGTAATCGGCACTATCAGCAACTTGTTCGATGCCTTCAATTAATTGTGATGTGAAGGGGTCAGCAACTGAGGTAATGACCACACCAATCATGCGCGTTTTGGTATCGTGCAAACTCTGTGCGAGAAAATTCGGCACATAGCCCATCTCTTCTGCGATAGATTTGATGTACTTGCGTGTGTCCTCTTTCATCCGTCCTTGACCATTTAAGGCGCGTGAAACAGTCGATGGCGAGACACCAACGCGTGTCGCAATATCTTGTAGTGTAACAGGCATGAGATGTTATCCAATTGCTTTGTGAGACTGCTATCTTATGTCCACCATAAGCGGATGTGACTATTTTAGCAAGGCATCGCTTAGGCTGGCTCTGCGTGAAAAATTTCCCAATATTGACAGAAAATTAGACACTGACTAGAATCTGAACAATCGTTTGCTCAAGTATACAATTATTCACCATCAAAACAAGTTTTCTTACAAAAATTTAGGAGCACACTATGTTAAGAGTAGCGAACGCACCGTGTTCATGGGGTGTGATTGAAAATATCAGCAAGGGTAACAGTGATTATGGTCGTGTGCTGGATGAAATGATTGCGACAGGCTACATCGGCACTGAGTTAGGGGATTGGGGTTTCATGCCGACTGAACCGACCCAACTGCGTGAGGAATTATCCAAGCGTGACCTACAATTATTGGCTTCATGGGTGACAGTTTATCTGCATGACGAGAGCAAGCATCAAATGAGTGCCGATGATTGTGTTCGTACCGCAAAGTTGCTATCGGCTGTGGGTGGCGAGGATACTTTTATTGTGCTCGGCAATGACCCTTATCGTGACCCTGTGCGTAACCTAAATGCAGGTCGTATCACCCCTGAAATGGGTATGACTGACTCACAATGGGATACATTCGCTAAAGGTGCAGAATATGTCGCCCAACGTGTGATGGACGAGGCTGGCTTGCGTTGTGTCCTGCATCATCATACAGGGACATGGATTGAAACCCCTGCCGAAACTGAACGCATCATGGAGATGACTAATCCTGAGCATATTGGGCTGGCGTTTGATACAGGGCATTGGGCATTTGCTGGCGGTGACCCCGTCGCTGGCATCCATAAGCACGCAGACCGTATCTGGCATGTGCATTTCAAAGACCATGACCCCGACGTGGCGCGACTATCTCGTGAGCAAGAGTGGGATGGTCCTAAAGGTGTTGGCGAAGGTATTTTCCCTGAGCTAGGGCAGGGGGATGTTGATTTTGCTGGTGTGTTAAAGGCATTGAAAGCAATTGATTATGATGGTTGGATTGTGGTTGAACAAGATGTTCTGCCTGGAATGGGATCACCTAAAGAGAGCGCACAGAAAAATCGTGATTATCTCAAGAGCATTGGGCTATAATCAGAGCAAATCATTGTCACGGCACGATGTATCGTATCTGACAAGTTGACTATCATATTACACAAGGAGGCTAAACAAGAATGACCATCAACATTGCTCTGATTGGTGCAGGTCGCATTGGTAACGTTCATGCCAGCGCGATTATGCAATCTATCCCCGATGCGACAATTGTCTCCGTTGCCGATTACTATGCTGAAAGTGCCAAAAAACTCGCAAATACCTTTGGTATTGGCTTCTACACCGATAATCACATGGACGCAATTAACTATGATGGTGTGGATGCCGTCGTCATTGCCTCATCAACAGATACCCATGCACCATTTATGATGGATACAGCTAAAGCAGGAAAACACATCTTCTGTGAGAAACCGATTGCCTCAGACCTCTCAAAAATTGATGAAGCTCTGCAAGTGGTGAGTGAATCAGGGGTCAAATTGCAGATTGGTTTCAATCGTCGCTTCGACCCGACCTTCGCACGCATCAAACAAGCTATTGCTGAGGATGCCATCGGCACACCGCATCTATTACATATCATCAGCCGTGACCCATCTCCACCACCGATTGAGTATGTCAAAGTATCTGGGGGATTATTCTTTGACATGATGATTCACGATTTTGATATGGCAAGATTTTTATTCGGTGATGTGGTTGAAGTCTATGCCAAAGGGACTGTCTTAGTAGATGATGCTATCGGTGAAGCAGGGGACATCGACACAGCGGTTGTCACACTCCAATTTGCGAACGGCGCAATCGGCACAATTGATAACAGTCGGCAAGCTGTTTATGGCTATGACCAGCGTGTGGAAGCCTTTGGCAGTAAGGGTAGTGCCAGTAACACCAATCTCTATCCTGATGCAGTCACAATCAGCAATGGCACGCGCGTTGAACGAGCGAGTTTACCTCTCAATTTCTTCTTAGAACGCTACATGGATTCTTATAAGATTGAATTACAAGCATTTGTCGAGTCGATTATCAATGATACACCGACACCTGTCAGTGGCGATGATGGACGTGTGCCTGTCGTGATGGCAATGGCAGCTAAAAAATCCCTTGGCGAGAATCGTCCTGTGCGTTTAGAAGAAGTAGAACATGATTAATTGGTGATACATGATGTAACGGAGACCGCCTGATACTAAAGCAGTCAGGCTATCTTTGTCGGACGCTAAAGCGTGCTCTATATAATAATGCCAATGACTGTGTAACAAAAAAGCTGGCTTTAGCCACCGACATGATTAGCTAGATGGCTTCAGCCTCTAGCGAAATCCGTGAATACAAAGATACTGAGGACTTTACTGCTATGACCAAAACCTACGACTCACTCCACATGGGACGCAGTTCGATTGATTTGTATTCCAACGATGTCGGTACGCCATTTTCACAGATTGGCAGTTTTGCAGCCTATGTCGGTGGCTCACCAACCAATATCAGTGTCGGAGCGCGTCGATTAGGTTTGAACACTGCCTTGCTGACGGCTGTCGGCAACGACCCTGTGGGTAAGTTCATCACAGATTTTCTCGATAAAGAAGGAGTCGTGACAGACTTCATCCCGACAAAACCTCAAAATCGCACGAGTGCTGTCGTGCTTGGGATTGAACCACCTGATAAATTTCCGTTGGTCTATTATCGGGATAACTGTGCTGATATTAATCTCACCATTGATGATGTGCTGAATGCACCGATTGACGATTGCAAGGTATTCCAATTTGCAGGGACAAATCTCAGCAAAGAACCCAGCCGTAGTGCAACGATGTTTGCTGCTGAAATGGCGAAACGTGCAGGGGCTAAGGTTATTCTTGATGTCGATTTTCGACCTGACCAATGGCATGATGTTCGGGCTTTTGGGGTGCAGATTCGGGCTGTATTGCCTTTAGTTGATGTGGTCATTGGTACGGAAGACGAAATTAATGCTGCCATGCTTGATGACCCTCGTAAAATGTCGCTGACACATTCGCAAGTGTCTGATACCAAAGTTGAAGGCGATAGTGCTAGCAATATTCAGCAGATGCTCCAGCACAATTTAGAGGCTGTCGTTGAAAAAGTCGGTGCACAAGGCGCGAAAATTCATCTACCAGATGGTGAGATTATCGAAGCAGGGGGTTTCCTTGTAGAAGTGACAAATATTCTTGGAGCAGGAGATGCCTTTGGTGGTGGTTTTATCTATGGCTACGTCAATAATTGGAGTTGGTATAAATCGGCACGCTTAGGGAATGCTTGTGGTGCAATTGTTGTGATGGCACATGGCTGTGCTAATTTTATGCCGACGATGGATGAGATTATGGCGTTTGTCGAATCCTATGGCGGACTCGAATAGCTAACAAGACCTCAATCAGGAATTATCAAAATGGGACAAGATTTTGCGGCAGTAATCCACTACGACGGTGATCTAACAAAGTGTAAAACACTCGTAAGCCGATTTGAAAAAGGATTTGCCCCTGATAGTTTCACTCAGATTGTTGATACTTGGCAAAAAACAAGTTTTTCCGATCATGATAGAAACATACTCTGGCAGACTTTTAGAGTCTCTGATGATAAGAAAACTCACGAAACACCGTCACTGCCTGATACAACATGGGCTTTACGTCTAATGAGTGATGTCTATCTGCTTTTTGGTGAGGACACAATTGGTTTTTATCATCTACTGCGTTGGAGGCAATTTTTAACCAATAGTGATTGGAATTCTGTCATGGTCAATGCTGTTAAAGATGTTTGTCACCTATTTAAAGCATCAGATTGTATTTTGGTTGGTGATTACAGTGAAGCGTGGGGGTATTTCCTAAGCGGTTCAAGCTATGCTGACATTTTGAAGTCTGCGAATAATCAAGATGGAGGAGAGGTGACAAATATTGCTGATATGTATGTTGAATATACACCAGAAGATAGTAAAAACGTTGCATTTAAACCAATATATGACGAACAAGGGAATGTGATTTCAGATAAAGTTGTTTTTTGGTCACATGATAAATCATTACCTGATGGATGGTCTCGCCCAACAGTTTGGGAGTCAAGAGGATATTGGCGACTACCATTAGGCGAGATGGAATGAGATATTAGAGACATTTGATTGCTCAAGGGACAAAGGGCATACCTTTTCCTTACCTATCTTGATTTTATAGGGTTTATGTAGGGTTGAGGCGTGCTTCAACCGTCTAGCATTTCAAAAAGAAGATTATTTAGCTAATTGGAATAATGATAAATTTTAAGGAGATTATTGATGACCACCACCCGTCGCCTAACGATGGCGCAAGCACTTATTTTATATTTGACCAAGCAATATGTTGAACGTGATGGCAAAGAGAATCGCTTTTTTGCTGGTGTTTGGGGTATCTTCGGACATGGGAACGTGACAGGCATTGGGCAAGCACTGCAACAATTCAGCAGTGAGATGCGTTACTATCAAAGCCGAAACGAGCAAGCGCAGGTTCATACCAGCATTGCTTATGCCAAGCACAAAAATCGTTTACAGACCTTCGCCTGTACCTCAAGCATTGGTCCTGGTGCGACGAATATGGTAACTGGTGCTGCCACCGCAACCATCAATCGCATTCCAGTGTTGTTGCTCCCTGGCGATTTATTTGCTCAACGGATTCAAGCCCCTGTGTTGCAACAACCCGAATCGGAACATTCACTCGACATCAGTGCTAACGATACGTTTAAACCTGTCTCACGTTTTTGGGATCGTATTTATCGCCCTGAGCAATTGATTCGCTCATTGCCAGAAGCGATGCGCGTCTTAACATCTCCAGCCGATACAGGTGCAGTGACGCTCTGTTTACCGCAAGATACCCAAGCCGAAGCCTATGATTATCCACTTGCGATGTTTGAAAAACGTGTCTGGAAGATTCCGCGTAACCGTGCCGATAGCACATCAACCAAACAGGCGGTTCAATGGATTCGTGAAGCTAAGAATCCGATTATCGTTGCAGGAGGTGGTGTTCACTACAGTGAGGCATGGGATGCACTCCACGCTTTCGTTGAGAAGACAGGTATACCAGTTGGAGAAACACAAGCAGGGAAGGGCGCACTCAATTACGATCATCCACTAAATTTGGGGGCTGTTGGTGTGACAGGCACCGATGGCGCGAATATCATTGCGCATGAAGCTGACCTCGTGATTGGGATTGGCACACGCTATAGCGATTTCATCTCAGCGAGTAACACGGCTTTCCAAAATCCGACTGTGCGTTTCATCAATATCAATGTCATGGAATATGATGCCTATAAAAATGGGTCGATTCCACTGGTGGGGGATGCGAAAGTCACACTCGAAGAATTGACTGATTTAGTCGGTGATTATGATACAGGCGATGCCTATCGTGCGCGGGTCAAAACCTTCAACGAAAATTGGGATGCAGAAGTCCATCGTATCTATAACCTTGAACATGAGCCAATGCTATCGCAAGGGGAAGTGATTGGCATGGTCAACACGCAATCACGCCCAGAAGATGTGATGGTCTGTGCAGCAGGGAGTATGCCTGGAGACTTGCACAAATTATGGCGCACGCGCGAAGCACGCGGGTATCACTTGGAATATGGCAATTCGTGCATGGGTTATGAAATCGCTGGTGGATTGGGTGTCAAAATGGCTGACCCTGAGCGTGAAGTCTATGTGATGGTTGGTGATGGTAGCTTCTTGATGATGCACACTGAAATTGTGACAATGGTACAAGAGGGCATTAAGGTCAATATCATTGTGGTCGATAATCACGGATTTGCGAGTATCGGCGCACTCTCTAAAAGCACGGGCAGTGATGGCTTCGGTACAAAGTATCGTTACCGTGATGAAGCAGAAGACCAATTGACAGGCGAGAACATCCCTATTGATTTTGCTAAAAATTGTGAATCGCTGGGAGCGCATGTCATCGTCGCCAAAACACGCGAAGAATTCAGCAAAGCAATGGAAGATGCGAAAGCCATCACAGGCAAACCTGTTTGTATTGTGACAGAAACAGACCGGCGTCAACGTGTGGGTGGCTATGAGAGCTGGTGGGATGCACCGATTGCAGAAGTCAGTGATAACCCTGCTGTCCAAGAAGCCCGTAAAGAATACGAAGACGCTAAAACCAACGAACGCTATTATCTGTAAGCAATGTAGTTTCACATTCTCTCAACGGACACCATAGATGGTGTCCCTACAATGACATATTTTGTAGGGACGAGACCTGTCTCGTCCGTTGAGTAGAGAGGCAATGTTCTTTCATTCTTACATTCTTTGCGTTGAGGTTTTTCTATTCAGAAAGGTGACTATGACCACCATCGGGAAATACCGTCATTTTAGTCGTGTTGCCAATGAGCAGGGTCACTTTGTGGTGATGGCGATTGACCATCGGACAAATCTGTTAGAAAAACTGAAGCACTATACTGATGCGCCTCTGACTGATGAGGACTTTGTGGCATTTAAGCACGATGTCATCATGGCATTGATGCCTCATGCCTCGGCGATTCTGGCTGACCCTAGCTATGGCATCACAAAAGGCGTTGCAGAGGCGACCATCACAGGGCAACATGGTTTACTCGCGCCGATTGAAGTGACTGATTACGGTCTGCATCCATCACAGCGACATATGCAAAGCATCCCGAATTGGTCAGTCAAGAAAATCAAGATAATGGGCGGAGATGGCGTGAAATCCTTGCTACCGTATCATCCTGATGCTGATAATGTGCAAGAGAAAGAGAATTTTGTGCAGTCAATCATTGATGACTGTACCGAATTTGATGTGCCATTTTTCTTAGAGCCGATTCCTTATGTACTTGACCCGACAGCGACACTGTCGAATAAAGAATTACTCAGTATTAGTGTGACGATGTGCGAAAAATTTAGTGCAATGGGTGTGGATTGTCTTAAGTTGCCGTTTCCTGTTAATCACAAGCAAAGCCAAGATGTATCAGAATGGCGTGAAGCCTGTGAAGCTATCACAGAAGCGTGTAGTGTGCCTTGGGCTTTATTGAGTGCAGGTGTTGATTTTGAGACATTCCTCAAACAAAGTGAAATTGCGTGTCAAGCAGGCGCGAGTGGTGTGATTGTCGGACGTGCCGTGTGGGCAGAAGCCGTTGAGCTACAAGGCGATGCGCGACATGATTTTTTAGAAAACACAGCTAGCCATCGAATGCAACGATTGGCACAAGTCTGTGAGCAACATGCGACTGCATGGCATACAAAAGTCTCTCCACCTGATACATCGCTTACTTGGTACGAGAGTTACCAACAATAAGAGTTATTAGTTTTTAGCAAATGGTCTGAGAAATAAGCGGTTGAGGCATGCCTCAACCCTACACGAATCTAATAAATTCAGACGTTGTAGGGACAAGGCATGCCTTGTCCACCAAACAGATATGATGAGTTCAATACATCAAATTTCTACAAAAGGAGCTGATATGACCACTAAAGTTCTCGATTTTATCAACGGGCAATGGACAGATGCGAAAGCGTCCGATTTGCTCGCTGTCATCAATCCAGCGCAAGGACAAGCGATTGCCGAAGTGGTGATGACACCCAAAGCAATCGTTGCAGACGCTGTCGAAGCAGGGCATCATGCCTATCAAGAATGGCGCAGAACCCCTGTCTTAGACCGTATTCAGCATCTATTCAAGCTAAAAATGTTGCTCGAAGATAATCTGGATGTGATTGCCAAAATTATCACGCAAGAATGTGGCAAAACCTATAAAGAGAGCATCGGCGAAATGCGACGGGGCATCGAAAATGTGGAAGTCGCTTGTGGTATGCCATCATTGATGCAAGGCTACAACAACGAAGATATTGCCAGTGGTATTGATGAGCATATGTTTCGTCAGCCATTAGGAGTTGTGACGGCAATTACACCGTTTAACTTCCCAGGGATGATTCCGTTATGGTTTTTGCCGTATGCGGTTGCAACAGGCAATTGCTTCATCCTCAAGCCAAGTGAAAAAGTACCGATGACCACTGCGAAACTCTTTGAACTCATTGAAGAAGCAGGGTTTCCAGAAGGTGTGGTGCAATTGGTGAATGGCGGTAAAGAAACTGTTGATGCCTTGCTTGACCATCCACTAGTGAAAGCAGTCAGCTTTGTGGGGTCAACCCCTGTCGCACAATATATTTATAGTCGTGCCTCAGCAAATGGCAAACGCGCTCAATGTCAGGGTGGGGCGAAGAATCCCGTAGTCATTATGCCCGATGCTGATATGGATATGGCGACGCGCATCATGGCAGATAGTGCCTTTGGTTGTGCAGGACAACGATGCTTAGCAGCCTCAGTTGCGATTACCGTTGGCGAATCCAGAAACATTTTCACAGAGCAAATTGCGGATGCAGCATCAAGTCGTGCTGTCGGTTATGGTTTGGATGATGGCGTACAGATGGGACCTGTCATCACCAGTGAGAGTAAAACGCGCATCGAAGGCATCATCGCTAATGGTGAACAACAAGGTATCAATGTTCTGGTTGATGGACGCAATAAAACTGTCAATGGCTATGAGGATGGCTATTGGGTGCATCCTACAATTTTGGATGGTGTGCCTCCTGACAGTGATATTGCAACAACTGAGATTTTCGGTCCTGTCCTCAGCTTGATGCACGCCGAAACCGTCGATGATGCAATTGCGCTGGTCAATAAGCGTAGTTTCGGCAATATGGCATGTATCTTTACCAATAGTGGGGCAGTTGCCCGTAAATTCCGTTACGAAGCGGATGCTGGCAATGTCGGCATCAATATTGGGGTGGCAGCTCCGATGGCATTTTTCCCGTTCAGTGGATGGAATGCCAGTTTCTTTGGTGATTTGCACGCACAGGGTCGTCATGGCGTGGAATTTTATACCCAGACCAAAGTTGTCGTCGAACGTTGGCCTAAAGAATGGTCACGTCAATTTTAAATGACATAGTGATTGCTTTTAATTATAAATGGATTGATGAGTAAGTCTCAAGCTAGTGTTGAAGCAATCATTTAGACAATATCTAACCACTCAGCTTATAATTAGAGTGGTTAGACGAAATATCGTGATAATCTAATCTTTTAAAAACTCACCGATAATTTGATTTATGGTCTCTGTTTGCACAAGTAAGACATCGTGTCCTGCTTCTTTTATGAGTTGTATGTTTATATCTGGAGCTACTTTATGAAGTCGATCCAAGGCATCTGATGCAGAATATAAAACGTCATTCTCGCCAATTATGAACAGAGTTGGAGTCATAACACTTTGTAACTCATCATCGCTTAAAGCCGTTAGTCTAGGGACTTCATGTGGCTTTGGTGGGACAAATGATTGCATCGTAAGGGTAAATTCATCGACTATCGATTGAAGCGCTTCTGGATATTTTCTTAGAAAATCATTGAAGCTCCATTGGAAAAAATCTTCAAATGTCTGCTTACTAGGATTTATGTAGAGTGCCATACTGCGACGCAGATATTCTTCGCTAAATGGTAAAACAGTTCCTGCTGGAGCGACCCAAACCGCTTTGTTGAGTCGCTCTGGGTGTCGAAGTGCATATTGGCTGGCTACCCATCCACCATAAGAAGCACCAATCAAACTGATTTTATCTCTCAAATCCAGACTGTTAAATAAACTATTTAACCATTCACTGCATTCATCGGCATTTGTGATAGGGCGTGTGTAGATACTACGTCCAACACAACCTATGTTAATCAAGCTATCTATTGCATAAGTTCGATGGTATCTGGAAAATGCTTCTATGCTAAAAATCCATGCCAATGATGTGCTACCAGCACCATGTAAGAGTATCAATGGGGGCGCATCCACAGGTCCGCTGACCCTTACGAATGTTTGCCCATAGGGTGTCGGTA
Organism: Chloroflexota bacterium; assembly: GCA_039200705.1. Lineage (GTDB taxonomy): Bacteria > Chloroflexota > Anaerolineae > Aggregatilineales > Phototrophicaceae > JAUZRW01. Next base: position 138,770 of record JBCCSC010000002.1, on the reverse strand, counting down.
TCATCATCGTTTCTGAAGGGATTGACCACTGACTTGCGGATTGATCATAAAATGCTAAATACATTTCTTTGGCTTCTTCTGACACAAAAGGGTGATATGGTGTTGCATTCATAATTATCCTCCAAATATAGGAGGCGAAATTTATCCCGTATTGATGTAATCATCGTTTACCTTCGTAATTGGAAACTGAATTTCTGCTGTAAAGTCATTCGTTGCGGGAGACCCATAATAGATTTCTCGCGGAGCAGAAACAATGTGGTATTCATTATCACAAACCCATTTTCCAAGTGCGATGTAAGCAGGTTTCAAACCATCGACGTTTTTGTGAAAGTTAGCAACAATGACAGATGCTACTTGTGGTACTGCGTCCAACTCTCGTATCATAATTGGGTGTTTGGATTCAGTTTTCTTTTCAATTTCCATTTTATGAAGTATGAAAGCACATTCAGTGTCTACATCCGTAGTGGTATAGCCTTCATCATGATATAACGCCATTGGAAAACTAATTGACAACTTATTGGCATGAATCCACTCTGCAATCATCGTGAAGATTTCATTCCAACGTTGTGGAATCTGCTCAACAGTCGCTATTGTTTCTCGAACACTAGCGATGACAAGCATTTCAACAGGTTTCAAGCTAATCTCATAGGTTGGCATTGCTTCATCTGTATCGAGATGATGTAAGCGAGCTAAGATACGTTCTCGCTGTTGTTGTGCTTCCGCAATTGTCTTTTCTGCTAAAGCCAACTGAGTATCCAACATCTCACGTACATCTTTTACAGAAGGATTATCTTGAAGAATATTTTTAATTTCCTCAAGCGATAGTCCAAATTCCTTCAGTGCAAGAATCTGATGAAGTGTTTGTAGCTGATTAGCCTTGTAATACCGATAGCCTGTAAATGAATCTACTTTCGCAGGCTTGAACAAGCCAATCGCATCATAATGTCGTAACGTTTCAATCGTTACACTTGCTATACGGGAAAATTCGCCTACTCGAAACATATCTAAGTTATACTCCCTCGTGTAACCCTAGAGTCAAGAAGAAACTTTATTTTCTACTTTTTCCTTTTATCATTTCATAGCACAAACTGTATTTAGAGTCTTTATCGATGATATAATTTTGTGTATAGCTGTTGCTGGCGGTCACGGGCGATTTGCAAAGCATCTACCGCAGAGGCTTGGGGTGTGATGTGTGCTTGAACCGTCGGCATATAATCTGACCATTGTGTGCCGTGCAAATGACTCAACACTAAGACAGCAATACCGCGTGCGCTGGTTTCGCCTGTGATGATATTCAGAGGACGATTCATGGCATTTGCCATCATCTGCGCCCAAACGGATGAAGCTGTGATTGCGCCTCCACTTGCCATAATCGTCACATCATCGGCTAAGAGCATGTCGGCAATGCTTGCAATGCGTAAGGCAACACTCTCTAAAATCGCTTGCACAATATCCAGTTTGCTGGTCGATAAGCTTAGTCCGTGCAGAGTGGCTTTGGCATTTCCGCGCCAATTGGGACTACGTTCACCAGCAAAGAGTGGCAAAATCGTCAGCCCATGACTATCGGCTGAGCGTGATGATAGCTGTGCGAGGTCATCATCTGTGAGTGCAAGTATGTCTCGCGCCCATGCAAAGGCTGTACCACCTTCTGTCGTTGCGCCTCCGATCAGATGTTGCGAAGCCGTCACACGATAGCTCCATAATCCATCAGGAATCGTTGGTAATGTTGCTTGCGAGATAGTCCGTAAAGCACTGGTTGAGCCAACAGATAGGGCTGCATAGTTACTATCAATTGCGCCTGACCCCAAATTTGCACCTGCGCCATCACCAATAGCTAAGTAAAATGGCACATCCGCTAAAGCTGACCATTTTTCGCTATAGGGTGATTGCAAGCCTCGGAGTGTATCATCTACATCGGCAAGCGGTGGTAGTTGTGACGAGCTTAGCTCCAGAAGATCCAGCCATATTTCATCCCATGTCAAATGCTCACGATTGAGCAATCCACTCCATGAAGCAATCGAATAGCTGGTGCGTGTCTCGCCGAACCATTGCAGATAGAGGTAACTGGCAAAATCGAGCCAACAATCAACTTGTGAGACTAAGTCTGCTTGGGTTTGTTTGAGCCAATATAATTTGAGCGTGTTATAAGCACTATGCAGACGGCATCCTGTGCGATGATAGCTTGCATTAACGTCAAGTGTAATCGCATTGACGTATTGCTGACTACGTGTATCAGCGTAGGTGTATAGCGGGGTGATGGGTGTTCCCGTATTATCCAATCCCATCAAATTACCGACAAAACAAGATATACCAACCGCCTCAATTGGTTCTCGTGTTTTGGTCAATAATTCACTGATGCAATCTTCAACCAGTGTTTGCAAATGTTGTGGATTGGCTGTGACTGTCCCATCTTGACCATACTCAAATTGATGCTTGCGCTGACTATCGGCATTTGGCATAGGCTCGGCATAGTCGTCAAATAACATCGCACGCACCGATGAACTGCCAATATCAATCACTAAGATGCTCATGGATTGTTGCTTTCTCGTTGGGCATATTGCCATATACCCCTACAATTTGTTATCTCCTGTAGGGGCGAAAGACATTGCACCTGATTGATGGAAATTAATTACAGTCAATCTTAGCGAATATCACGTAAATAGCCCAATATCCGATAGTGTGTGGTCAGGGAAAACAGATTGTGCAGATTCTAGGTGCGTGCGTCGGAGCAAAATTTCGCTCAGCACATCCCGATAATCAGTCGTGATTGCTAGGTCGCCATTATCCAAAAAGTTAGGATTAATCCCTGGATAATCACCAATCACCGAGGTTTGCGCTAGTTCAGGTGACATCACGAACATCACGCCACCGTGTCCATGGTCTGTACCACCTGCGCCATTTTCTTGTACACGCCGACCAAATTCGGACATGACAACCACCGTGACTTTGTTCTCGTAATCGAGTAAATCATCATGGAAAGCCCGTAAATTATTGGCAAGTTCGGTCACCAAGACGGGGAATGCCCCAATACCTTGTGATGCAATCGCGCCTTGTGTGACATGAGTATCATAACCTCCCATATCGACACAAGCCACTTCCAGACCAGCATCCGCTTTGATGAGGGCTGCTGTTTGCTTCAAGCCACGCCCGAACTCTGTTTCGGAGTAGCTTGCCCCATGCGCTGGAATATACGCATCGACATCCACTTGGCTCACCAAATCAAGCGCATTGATGGTATTGATAGCACTTTGGTCGAGCGCATTATCTTCTTGATAGAGGGCTGCGAGTGAGGCTTGCATCGCCAGAGGTTCTTCACTCGCCAGATGATAATCAGTGATAGATTTGAGGGCGGTTGCGGATAGATAACCCCGTAAACTGGTCTGAAGACTATCGCCCCAGCCAATTGCGCGTAATGGGGATTCTTGTCCGCGTGCGGTTTCTGCTAGATACCGTCCGAGCCAACCTGTGTTTGCACCACCTTCACCATCTGTTCCGCGTTCGATTAAGTCCATCGCTGCAAAGTGACTGCGCGAGACATGAGGCGCACCGACGGCATGAATCGCTGTCATTCGCCCCGATGTGAGCAATTCGTGAATCGCCACCATATCTGGATTCAAGCCGAAGAACCCATCTAAATCGAGAGTGGCACTCGCTACTTGGCGGTCGGGCTGGGCAAGGGCAAGGGTTGGACGAGCGAGATAGTAATCTTCATCACCGAATGGGGCAATAATATTGAGCGCATCTGCACCACCACGCAAAAAGACACAGACAATTACATCACCCTGCACACCATCTTGGGCAAAGGCAAGGCGAGGCATCCAACTAGGAATGACTTCACGCGCCAGCATTGCTGCGCCGAACATCGTTGCACCTTTGAGAAAATTCCGTCGTGTGAGTGTTGCCATGATTTGTTCTCCTTTATCGGTATAGGGTTTTTAAATTTATGGAAACGGGCGCGGCATGCCACGCCCCTACAATTTGGTGTCTCGTAGGGACAGGGCATGCTCTGTCCGAGAAATAAGTGATAGTCAATATCTTTAAATTATCGCCATTGGAAGGCAGGGCTACTGAGTGTGAGTGCCAAGCCATGACGCAAGCGTTCTTGATTGGATGAGATAGCTTCGACAGCATCTCGAATGACTGTCAATTCTTGTTGGTTAGGGGGACGCATCCAAATCATCTCTGGAATATCGAACCCTACCCCGTCAACGAGTTCCGACCATTGTTGTATTGGGACAGAAACACCATCAATATTGTCATTGAGTGTATCTAGCACGAAGTTCCAACGTTGGGTCAGGCTACCTTGCCACTCACTCGCTACATCGGGGTAGCCATCAGGCGTGCTATAGCCAAAGGGACGTTGACCCATTGCATCCAGACGGTCTATCAAGGGAGCATATCCGTTATAGGTTGTGTTCAAGATGCGTAAAGTGGATAGCGCAAATTCTAGTGGGACTTTGAATTTCGCTGGTGCAGACCAAAAAGCATCATGCGTCACCAAGCGTCGCATCACAGATTGGATGTCACCGTTTGTATCACGCCATTCTTGAGTGAGGTCATCCACTAAATCAGCAGAGGGTTCATCAGCGACAAAACGTTGTGCCAGTTTATAGCTGATGTAGCGTGCTGTGTCAGGGTGCTCAATCAATATTTCGATTACGCGGTCACCATCATCTTTGCCACCACCTGCTGGAATCACATGCCCAAGAACAATTTTTTCGTCTTCATCATGCCATTCCGAACGGAATTGAAAGCGACCTCTATCATCAACTGACCAGCCTGTGAAGCATCGCGCAACTTCTAGTACATCGGTTTCAGTGTATGCACCATCAACACCCAGCGTATGCAGTTCCATGATTTCACGGGCATAATTTTCGTTCGGGTGGCTTTTCTCGTTGAGAACATTATCCAGATAGAGTAACATCGCAGGGCTATGAGCAGATGCACGTAACATATCGCCAAAATTACCCAAAGCATGTGGACGAATCACCTCACGGTCATCCACAGTCTTGAGATTGGATGTCATCTCTTTGAAGTGATAAATATTGAAATGATTTGTCCAGAAATAAACCATCATTTCATAGAGTTGTCGTTTCGAGAATAAGGCACGAGTCACTGTTGCCCCTGCGAGTTCGTTTGCCACATCGTAACGGTCACGATTGAAACCCATCAAGTCAGGTGCACTCATGGTCAATGTATCAAAACGACGCAATCGTAGAATCATCTCGTTATCGTCAATGGACTCGTAATCGAGTTGTTGAGCAATCCAGTCATCAACCCCTGTTTCGGCAACTTCGTCAATGAGGGGTAAAGTTGCACCCCATGTCAGACGTTTGATAGCATGAGCAACACGATTCGGTTGGGTCGTTTGCCGTGCGAGTGGGGCAGTCAATGCCAAAGGCTTTTGTAGCTGTCCATCAATGATTGGACTACACCCTGTTGCGACTGTCCCCATTGCCATCAGTTTTAAGAAATTACGCCGACTCAAGCCACTCATAGCGCGTTATCCAATGCTAAAGTCGTGTCGATTGCTGGTTTTGCTTCTGAAAGCCGTGTGAAGAGACTCATAGTCGCTGCACCCAAACCAATCACTGAGCACAGAGGCATAATGATGAACCATCCCACTAAGGGGAACGCAATCGCTAGTGTGATGACAAATCCCCCTGAGAGCCACATCTTAAGAGTCGATTGCTCACCATCGGATAAATCTGCCATGCGCTGACCAAATTGTTGTGCCATGCCAGCAATACCAATTGCACCCCATGTTGCAATGAGTAACGCAAGCACTGCTCCTAGAAATTGCAACACACTCCCTGCGGAAATCATCGCTAGGGCGAGTCCATAACTGGGGATTGCGAGCACTAAGCCGACAAAGAATGGCGCGATTAAGCCTCGTTCAATGCGGATACGTGCTTTTTGAGTACGCTTCTGGAAAAACAAACTGAGTACAATTAATAAGGCTGGATACGCTACAATCATGAAGAGAATAATTGCGACAAATCCCATGACATCACCAATACCCATTGTAGACCTCCTAAAAATTTCGATTCGTTGATACTTCTATTGAATCCGATGAGGTCAAACTCGTGAAGTCACTGTGCTCCTATGCTGATGTGAGCCGTATCATGTCGTGGATGTGACTGGTGTCATATCGGCTTGTGTTTAGGTACACCTGCTTAGAAAAATAAGGTCTGATAGAATATATTCAATGTAGGATTACATAATTCAGACTGATGAATAATTCGCAAAGTCCGATAATGTTTGGGCGGACGGCAAGACTGTCATGCGACATAGGGTTGTATACTTCTGTTTGGTCGCCTTCGGATAAACCCGAAGGCTAGGAAATTCACACCGACTAAAGTCGGCTTTAGCCGATGTGATTTTTGTAGCATCTGGTTTTAGCCAGATGCGATACTTAATTGCCCAAAACCCACACAATTCAACGGAACAACAATGGTCGATAATGTCCTCATCAAACCCAATTTACCAACATCTCCAGCAGGAATTGAACCTGGTCTCTTGCAGATTTTTCGTTGGTATACTGTGATTCAGTGGATTATCTTGGGGCTAGGATTATTCTCGCTAGAAAATCAAGAAGATGTGGGGACGCGAGTTATCATTGTCGTGATGCTGATTCTGACCACCGTGCTGATGATTTACTTGAGTATCAATCGTCTTCAACGGTGGTTTAAGTGGGCATATCTGCTCTTGGCAATTATCGGAGCAACGCTTGCACCTTTCATCGCACAAACCATTGCGGTCTATGCCCGTTTGGATGCAGGGCTATCAGGCAGTGCGGTTGCAAATGACCCCAACAGCTTGCTCTTATGGTTTTTCACACCCTTGATTGTCGTTGCAGCGCAATATGGTTTATGGGGCTTATTCACATTTTTGATGACGACCAGCACCATTGATATTTATTTTGCGTTGCGCTTGGCAAATGCGGATATTGTACCATTGAATAATTCGTTGGAAGGCTTAGTCATTCGCAACATTGTCTTTTTAGCTGTGGGTTTCATCATTGCACGCTTGATTGCAGAGCAACGTCGTCAGCGAAAATCATTGCATGAGGTGAATGTGCAATTAACGCAAATGGCTGTCACGCTAGAGCAATTAGCCGTCAGCCGAGAACGCAACCGTATGGCACGCGATTTACATGATACTCTCGCACACACCCTGAGTGCTGTCGCTATTCAGCTTGAGGCTGTGATGACTGTCTGGGAACAATCGCCTGATGTCGCACGCCAACGCATTGAACGTATTCAAGAAATTACTCGCAATGGGCTCTCTGAGACTCGTCATGCGTTGAAAGCCTTACGCTCTAGCCCTCTGGATGATTTGGGTTTATTGATGGCACTGCAACTGGCAGCCGACCAAGCTACGAATCGGGCAGGTTTCAAATTACAAACCGACTTTCCAGATACCAATCCAGAGATGCCTCATGAACTCGCTTTGAATATCGTTCGCATCACAGAAGAAGCTCTCAATAATATTGTGCGCCATGCCGAAGCCTCGCATGTTTGGATTTCATTGACCACTGACGAGGGCAATATCCAACTTAAAATTCGTGATAATGGCGTTGGCTTTGACACAAGCACCTCAGCAGATGGACATTATGGCTTAGTCGGGATGCGTGAACGAGCAGCACTCTGTGGTGCAGATTTGACGATTGAAAGCGAACAACACTTCGGCACGACGATTATCTTTTCAGTGAAGGAAACCTAATGGTAAAAATTTTAATTGTGGATGACCAAGCCTTAGCACGTGATGGTTTAGAATTGATTGTGAGCGCGAATGCTGATTACGATGTGATTGGCACAGCCAGCGATGGGGCAGAGGCACTCGAAAAAATAGAGACTCTATTGCCTGATGTGGTCATGATGGATTTGAAGATGCCGATTATGAACGGTGTGCAAGCGACACGACGCATCCGTGAGCAATTTCCTGATGTGGTGGTATTGGTGTTGACCACTTATGATGACGACGAATGGGTGTTGGATGCAATTCGTGCTGGGGCATCAGGCTATTTGCTGAAAGATTCGCCACGCGAACAGATTTTGGATGCAATAGACCGCGTTGCGAAGGGCGAAACAATCGTCTCCTCCAGAATTACCAGTAAACTCTATCAATTTGTACAACAAGGGTCACCGACGAATTCGACGATTGCCCAAGAATTGACTGAGCGCGAACGCGAAATTTTGAGTTTGCTGGCGAATGGCTTATCCAATGCCGATATTGCCTCGCGCATTCATCTGGCGGAAGGCACGGTGCGTAATTATGTCAGTAGTATCTTCACCAAACTTGATGTGACTGACCGCGCCCAAGCAACGGCTCTCGCATGGCGACACAATCTGGTCAATGATGATTTATAAGAGGTGATGTATTTAAGCATCTTTAGCTGGTGGACTTTTAGATATTTTTGCCTCTTTCAGTTCTGATGGACGTTTGCCTTTTTCCAGTGACCGTACTACCTCGTTGAATTCCCCTGAGGTGGGTTGATTGCTCTCATCGGCAATACGTCGCATAGTATCTGCAAGTTGACGTGGATTTTCTTCACCCATTGCATCTAGGTTCAACGAAGGCTGCGATGCACCTGAGTTTGACTGTAAGACAACAGACTGAATCACACGCTGTACATGGTCTGAACCTGTAAACGGACTACGCACAGCATTTGGGTCGTAGTCACGGATGGATGTGCGAATTTCAAAGAGTTGGTCGGTATCCTCACAACGGAAAACATAAACAGGCATAATAATCTCTCTGATGTACATGAGTAATTTCAATCCGAATCTGTATCTGCTTCGGCGACAATAGCATATAACCTGAATCCTGTTTTCTGTCGGGTACTTTCTAATTGATTTACACTGTGCATCCACTCACATTTTGAGACTGTAAAACCAGCCTTTCTGAGGCAGTATGCGCCAGTTGCCCACGTTTGTGTACATGCAAGAGGGAGGTCATCCGTGCGTTGCCCCCAATCATCCCATCCCCAATCATCACGAATCCATGTGTTTTCTATCAATAGCATTCTGCCCCCATAAGACAGTAATGATTTCCATAACAGAAATGTCTCTATCGGGTCTACTAATTCGTGAATAACGTACCGAGTTATAATCAAATCGAAAGATTGTTCACGCTCGATCATCTCGTCAATAAATTGTTGTGATGTAAAATCTGCATGGATAAATCGAACATCAGGTAGGCGTTTTTTAAACTGATTAGTATTCTTATCTGCGCCAACAATCCTCTGCACATTTGACATTAGAAATTGTGTGAAAACGCCACTACCACATCCTAGTTCAATAACATTCTCATAATTCGATAGCGACCCAATCAGGGTTTCAATGTCTGACTGATATGCTTGCTTGGCATTCGCATCAATTGCAAAGCCAGGTTGATTATCATAATCCACCACTTAGTTTGTCTCCTGATGCCATTGATGAGCGATAGCATATGCTGCTTGACTGGCTTGATGTGCTGCACCAAGCGCAGTCGCCCAACCTTTCACATCACCCACAACCCACAGCCCCTGAGTTTCTGTCTGGTGCTGAGCATCCGTCTTGATGAAACCATTATCATCTAATTCAAGCTCAAAGTTTGCGATAATCTTCTCAGTAAGTGCTTGTGGTGCTTCGTCAGGTCGCCACCAGAGTGTACCTACTGTGAGTTGCTCGCCTGTACTGAGTGTTACCGCTTCAATTTTTCCATTGTTGTGATGTATCTCAACAATCTCACCCTGATGAGTTGGAATATGTTGTTCATCACTCATTGTTAGATTTGGCGAGACGATAACACGCGCTTCACTTGTCCATTGATGATAGAGCTTTGGCATGTGTTCGAGAGCCATTGGTGACGATGCGACCAATCCCCAGACACGATCTCGATTCTCATATCCATCACAGAAGGGACAGGCGAGAATCGTATCTCCCCAGCAATCCATGAAACCAGGTATATTCGGGTATACATCACGATACCCCAACGCCAGAATAACATGCTTTGCGGTCACCGCTGTGCCTGCTTCACCACTCACAGCGAAACCTGCTTCATGAGCTTGTACATTCATAACTCGTTCCACGCATAGTTCAGCACTATCATAGACATTGATTTGTTGCCAAGCTTGTTCTCGAATTTCAGACGGCAACAAGCCATCTAATCCGACGAAGTTGTGCACACCATGTGATGCGCCGTTGCGTGGGGATTCTGGGGCATCAAAGACAATAATTTTCTTACGGGTTCTTGCCAGAATCAAAGTAGCTTGCAATCCAGCAGGACCACCCCCAACGATAGCGATGTCGTAGTGATTATTAGTCATGAGATGATTTGTCTCCTTTAGTTATGGCTGTGTCAATGGCTTGAGCAAATCGCTCGGAGATAGTGGAGGATACGATGTCCATAAATAAACCTGGTTCAATTAGCTCCAGCTCCATAAGGACAAATTCTGTATCAACTAGAATCCCATCGACTCGTGCATACAAGAATGTATCCTGTCCTGTTAGCTTCTGGGCAATACTCAGAATTGATTGTGCAACTTTGACTGTTTTTTCATCGACTTCTGTTTTCGTGTAACTGCCACCATATGCAGAGTTGACAAATATTGTGCCTGTTCCAGGTGTTTTACGAATAGCATAGTGAAATTCATTCTGGAAGAAAATAAGGGACAATTCCCCATTTTGTATTTCTTCAATTACGGGTTGAATCATCACTAGACCTGCTTGTAGCATAGTTTCAAACACAGCCAGTTTTTCATGGACTTGGGAAGTCTCAACAAGGTGAACTCCATAAGCAGAAGCTCCCATTGCTGGTTTTATGACAACGCGATCCCATCCTTTTGTTTCCATTATTTCATGCAAGTCGATTGATGTTTTTGCCCATATGGTGGGAATGGTCTTGACGCCATGTTGGGCTAAATCGCGTAGATAAGTCTTTTCCATATTCCACAACACAGTTTTCGGTGAGTTATACAAAGGTACACCTGCGTCTTGTAATTGTGTGAGCCATTGACGAAATAACTGAGCATGTCTGTAGTAATCCCAGCAAGAGCGTAACACAACAGCGTCGAACTGCTGCCAGTTGACCGTCGTGTCATTCCAGATAGTGGGTGTGGGCTGAATCCCTCTTTTTTTCAGTGGATTCAGCAAAGTTTGGTCACTCGGCGAAAGCTCTGGTCTACCCGAATATGTAACAAGTGCAACGGATTTCATACGCTCTTGACCTAATTCATCTGATTTATTACTTGCATTTTCTAGTTGGAATATGAGACATGGAAACTTCTCCAAGCTATATCATAATGCACTATGGAGCAGGAACGTAGCGTCATTGCTTTAAAACCAGAAGCATCACATTATCCTTGCTGAATGATGCTTACTTATGCGACAAAGTTGTTGTAAGCGTTTGGCAGTCGCACGCGCACCAGCAATATTCGTTGACGAAGGACCTAACTCTAGTTCTGCTAATGAGCCACTGGCATAGAGACCCTCTGCCCAGCATAAAGTACGATCCAAAATAGGGTAGCCACATTCTGCAACGCGAAGTTGATAGCGTTTCATAGTGTCGGCAAGCCAAGTTTGCTCAGGTGTGACAGATTTTAGTCCAGTAGCCAAAATAATGTGATCGACAATACATATTGAGGCATCAGATAATTTCAGCGTTATGCGATTATCTGTCGTCATTTCAGCCGATAATACAGTCTCTTGACGATGATTAAGTTGTTCCGTTTTGATTGCGGTTTTGAGTTGAGTATGAATATCACGCGCCAAAGTGCCAGTATGACGTGCCTCGCCAATCATCCAACGACGGCGTGCATAATCTGCTTTGCCAAAGGATTTCATGCAAGCTGGACCAAGCCAACAAGGACTGCTGTCAAAGTCACGATGGCGTAATGTTTGGCGTGTTACAAGTGTAACTTTGTGATTATCCATGAGTTTGAGTGCTATTTGCCCTCCAGAGATACCTCCACCAATCACTGCTATTGTCGCACCTTGTGGGATTTGTTGAGTATCAAATGTCATATCTAGCACATGCTGTATTGGAGCTTCTTGTTCCATTAAGCGTTCAGCCCAATCAGGGACGAGCAAACTTTGTCGTCCTGTAGCCAGTAACACCCGTCGGCTGGTTAATCTATCACTTGCCGTATCGACACACCAACCATCTTTAAGACGATGTAGTGATAGTGCTTGTCCCTGTATATGCAATTGGTCAAGCTGATATGTCTCAATGACATGCTGACAGTGTTTTTGAAATAAGGCATAAGATGGACGATGATAAGGGTTAATCCAGAACTCAGAACCGTTCAATTGCTGTTCTTGTGCAAAATATTCAAGTGATCGATAGTCGATGTCAATATGGTGTACTCTTGGGGAGCGCAGATAGCGCATCCCCGTATTTGCTGTACGTTTACCCCATGCTGCTAGTAGCTTTTCATGTGGGTCAAGAATACGCACGGCATCTGCCGAGAAACCATACTGGTTCACTAATACATGAGCAAGATGCGTTCCGTGAATGCCACCACCAATAACTAACCAATCCAGCATCAGTTATTCTTCCACCGTTTGCATTTGCCACATTGGGAACGGATCGGGCAATATCTCCCAACCAACTTCACCAAGCGCGAGTTCAGCATCAGTCAGTAAAGCATCATTGAGTTGTGCAATCATTTCATCTTTAGGCATTTTGATACCGATGAACACCAACTCCTGACGGCGGTCACCGTAGGGTTCTTGCCAAAATTCTGCTTTGTATTCATCAACGTGAGGACCTTCAGGCTGTAGGTGAGGAGGCGTTCCTGCCAAGAATTGCCCACCGTATGATACACGCGCTATCCGTCCAGCAAGTGACCAATTGATAGCCGTATTATGACGAGTCGCAATCCAGAAAAAGCCTTTGGAGCGCAACACTTTTTCCATATGGTCACCTTTTAACATATCCATGAGACGCTGCGGATGAAACGGCTTATGTGCCTTAAATACAAAACTGCTAATCCCGTATTCTTCTGTTTCAGGGGTGTGTTCGCCTTCAAGTTCTTTCAGCCATCCTGCGGAGCGTTGCGCTGCTTCCATATCGAACATGCCTGTATTCACAATTTCTTTAATGTCAATCTCGCTGTTTTGTGTCCGAATCAGCTTCGCATCAGGATTGAGTTTGTGAATAGCAGCTTCCAATTCATTGAGTTGGTCTTCAGATACGAGGTCTGTTTTGTTCAAAAGAATGACATTGGCAAATTCAACTTGGTCAATCAGTAAGTCAGAAATGGTGCGATCATCTTCTTCGCTGATTGCCATCCCTTTTTCTTTAAGTCGTTCGCCTTCTTGGAAATCTTCCAACCAGCTATTGGCATCAACGACTGTGACCATTGTGTCGAGTTGCGAAATATCCATCAGACTCAAGTCGCCCTCTGGTGTTGGGAATGAGAAGGTCATGGCAACTGGCAACGGCTCGGAGATACCAGTCGATTCAATCAACAAGTAATCAAAACGTCCCTCACCTGCTAGACGCGCTACTTCGAGTAGCAAATCTTCGCGCAAGGTACAGCAGATACACCCATTAGTCATCTCAACTAATTTTTCGTCTGTTCGGCTCAGGTTTGCTTCGCCATCACGTACCAATTGAGCGTCAATATTGACTTCACTCATATCGTTAACGATGACTGCAACGCGCATCCCTTCACGGTTGCTCAGGACATGGTTCAATAGGGTGGTTTTACCTGCCCCCAAAAATCCTGATAGTACCGTCACGGGTAATTTTTGTCTTGATACCATCTTTAAATCTCCTAAAGTGTGATAACTTGATCAGGTGGATTCGTGCTTAGAGCCGTATACAAATCAGGAAAGCACCCGACATGCACACCATCTACAACATTAACGACTTGTATTTCGCCAGGTTCAGTACGACCTGTGCCATCTGGCGCACACCAGCGCGGTTCACCGTGTGCTAGGTTTCGTTGCAAGGCACACATATCACACATCATCAGCAACATGCCTTTGTCTTGTGCTACCTTTGCTAATCGTTCACCGATAAGATCGCCTTGACGTAACACTAAAGTGTTATCATCAAAAAAGAACATGCCAACAACTTCAACCCCATGTGTATCTGCTTCAAGCTGAGGCAAAATCATTTGTGCTAGCTTGTATGAAGACGCATTCGGCGTGGCAAAAACGTAAGCTATTTTCATATAATTTGTACCTTTATTCTTGCTATTGCTAATGTACGTAGCTCACAGATTTACCAACTTGATTTAGTGACACCAGGAATCTCACCCTTGAGTGCCATTTCGCGGAATGTGATACGGGATAATCCAAAACGTCGTATATAGCCCCGTGAACGTCCTGTAACACCACAGCGATTACGAAGCCGCGTTGGGCTAGAATTTCTTGGTAGTTTCGATAAGGCTTCCCAATCACCTGCCTCACGCAGACGTTGACGTTCTTCAGCATATTTTTCGACCATTTTTTGGCGTTTTTTCTGTTTAGCGATAGATGACTTCTTTGCCATGTTTGTCTCCTAATTTGAGATATTTTTTCAAGTTTTTCATCTGTCTCTTGTTTTTCTAATTGAGACTTGGTATCAATTAGAGCGTAATAAATGATACGAAGTCTCAATTAGATTTGCAAGAGGAGAATTCTATGAAAGTACTTTCTCGTTTGGTTGTTGTCATAGTTTTGGGATTGATGGGAATGACCATCAACGCCGAAGAATCGTCGGAAATGGCTCCACGCCTAGTGCTTGCAGATAGCACAGGTATCGTGCATGTGATGGATACAGCATCAGGAGAAATTGTCACTGCCTTAGATATGCACGAAGAGATGGACGAAGCACCACGTCTATACGTCGGACCAAGCGGTCAATATGTTTTCGCTGTGCTACGTGCATCAAATATGGTGCGTGTGATTGACAGTGGTTATGCTGATGGGGTTTTAGCTGAACCTACATTGCTGGATTTCACGCTACAAACGATGATGCCAACCCATTTCGACATTTATGGCGAGAATATTGTGAGTTTCAACGATGGCGATGGTAGCGTCACCATTTTCACAGAAGCTATTTTCAATGGTGGTGGCACAGCAACGACTTTCTTCACAGGACAGTCACATCATGGGGTAGGCGTGATGGTGGGTGAGACACTCATCGCTACCAACCCAACAACAGAAGCCTTCCTACCTGTTGGACCTGCTGTCTTTAACGCAGATGGTGAGATGGTTGCTGCTTTTGATAATTGCCCTGGTCTGCATGGCAAGGCGATTCTAGGGGATGGACGTGTTGTTTTCGGTTGTGATGATGGTGTTGCAATCATCAGTCGTAGTGGTGATAACTGGGTAACAAGTAAAATCACCGAAGATGCTGAAGCACGCATTGGTAATTTCACTTATCATGACGAAACTAGTGTACTGTTAGGTAACTGGGGTGATGATAGCTATGCCTTAGTGGATGTTGATGCAGGGACGATTACTGAAATCACACTGCCACTCAATATCTGGCTTGCGCCACCAGCATTTAATCCACTCAATGTGGATGAGGTTATCGTACTAACTCAAGATGGTTCACTACATACAGTGGAAGCAACCACAGGTGAAGTAGTGGCAACGGCTGCCGAAATCATCACCGCTTATGAAGAGCCTGAAGATGAAAATGCGCGCGTGCCACGTCCAGCACTATCAATTGCTGGTAGTTATGCTTACCTGAGTGATCCAATTGCAGGGACATTACACATCATCAATCTAAGTGATATGAGCGAAGTCGCTGTGATGGAACTCGGTGTAAATATTAGCTCAATTGCCATTCTAGGTGCTTAATAATTTGATGTAAGATAACTAATCGAGAGTGTGAGTTGCTCTCGGTTTGATTTTTCTGAGGGAATCCATGAAACGACTGTTACCATTCTTGACCCTTTGTTTATTGATTATGATGATGTCTCGCACGCAGGCACAAGACGAGAATCGTCCACTGGTGGTGACAACAACAACAATCATCGCAGATGTCACGCGCAACATCGCAGGAGACCAAGTCGAGGTCATCTCGTTGATGCCACCCAACACAGATGTCCATGCTTTTAATCCGACACCGCGTGATTTAATCCCTCTTGAAGAAGCAGATTTGGTTTTGATTAACGGTGCTGACCTTGAAGAGACCATGATTGATATGGTACGAACCATCAGCCCGATAGACCCTGTCATCGTCTCTAATGGAGTCACCGTTCTAGCATATGGTATTGACCGTGGTGCTGGCAATCTGGGTCTAACACCACGACGCATCTTGCTAGGAGATGATGAGGGCAATGTCCATATTCTGAACGTGTTCAGTGATGAAATCATTGCTAGCTTTCCTTTCGACACACCAACAACGTTGTATGCCGAACAAGCGCGTCACGCTCGCTATGGGTTTGTCGTGACATCAGATTCTGTGCATGTCATCGATAGTGGTTTTCGCATGGTAGAGCATTTTGACCATTACGACCCCTATTTAGTCAATCCACAGTTAGTCGATTTTTCATTACCATCATCTGAGATTGATACAGCGCGTCTGTTAGATGCTGCTTTTGATTTGGATGATAGCGAAATTACACTAAATAATAGTGAAGACCAAGAAATAGTCGGTCTTCCTGATTCGTTCGATAGCACTAGGCATACCATCCTAGGCGAACCACTGGCACATCCAAACAGTGAAGAGCATACACTTGTCCTAACCTCTGGCGGTGAACTCTTATCAGTGGATATCGCAACTGGAACAGTGCAACAATCGCTTGCAGTGCTAACTGCATCTCCCGAAATTATGCCTGTGATGACAATCAGTGGTGATATGCTCTATATTAGTGATTCTACGAACAGCACCTTGCTCGAAATCTACGCAGGTGAAAACGAATTAGTCCTTACTGACGAACTCGATTTAGGTTTTACAATAAGCTCAATGGCAACTTTTGGTGCTGTAGTCGATCCTCATGCGCTGGATACGACCTCACAAGTGACAGGGCGTGTGCTTGGTGCTGGTGTTGACTGCTCAATTCAGGGGGATGCAGTACATGGTCCGTGTGATGCACATTTCTGGCTTGACCCAAATAATGTCATCATTTGGGCGGATAATATCGCATCGGCTTTAGCAGAAATTGACCCCGATAATACTGATTTTTATCAGGCAAATGCGCTTGCTTATCAGGAACAACTTCGTGCGCTAGATGTAGAGATTGAAACAAGTCTTGAGGCAGTCCCTTTGGAGAATCGTCGTTTAGTAACGAATCATGATTTTCTCGGTTACTTTGCTCAACGTTATGGCTTTGAGGTTGTCGGTGTTGTGTTACCAGGAGGCTCTACACTTGCCGAGCCGAGTGCGCGTGATTTGGCAGAATTGATTGAGATTATCGAGCGTGAGGGTATTGAGACGATTATCGTTGAAGCATCGAATCCAAATCGCATTTCAAATACCTTGGCTGAGCAAGTTGGCATCGAGACGATTCTGCTTTACAGTGGGGCATTGAGTCATGATGAAGAGCCAGCATCAAATTATCTTGATTTCATGCGATACAATATGACAACTATTATCGAAGCCCTGAGCGGTGATATGTAATTTATTTCTTGTATGAGTATGATATAGTCACTGACTAGATTGAGAAAATATGAAACGGTCAAATTTACCTGCACATTTTCCTGTGCCAATCACAATTCTCACAGGGTTTCTCGGTGCAGGCAAAACCACCTTACTAAATCATATTCTACACAGCGATCATGGCATGAAAATCGCCGTACTCGTCAACGATTTCGGTGCAATTAATGTTGATGCTCAACTTATTGTAGGTATTGAGGGCGAGATGGTCACACTCTCCAATGGTTGTATCTGCTGTACCATTCGTGGTGATTTACTTCGAGAGACATTACAATTATTGACGAGAGATGACCCGCCAGAATATATCTTGATTGAAGCGAGTGGTGTTTCTGACCCTATTTCTGTGGCACTAACATTCCGCGTGCCAGAGGTGATGCCGATGGTCAAGTTAGACGGTGTGATTACTGTTGTCGATGCTGAACAGTTCCTGAATTTAGAGGGTGAGAATCAATGGTTGGGTTTGGCTCAAGTTGGTTTCGCAGATATTGTTGTACTGAGCAAAATTGACCTAGTAACGGACACTTATCGTGAAATGGTGGCGACACGCATTCGTGAAATTAGTCCAGATGCTCGTATCATCGAGGGTCTACACGGGCAGGTGGCACCCGAACTTCTATTGGGTAGTGGTCAGTTTGCGCCAGAAAAATTAGCACAGCGCGAAGCCCATGATGTTCATGTCCATGCAGTCGATGAGGTTCTTGACCATGACCATCATCATGAGCACAATCACGCTTTAGTCTACTCTACATGGAGTTGGACATCTCCAGCACCGCTAGAACGTGCCTGTCTTGAGAATATTCTCATTTCTCTACCAACGACAGTCTATCGCGCGAAAGGGATTGTTCATGTAGCAGAACAGCCTGATTATCGCTTTATCTTTCAATTAGTTGGCAAACGGGCAGACCTTGTACGCCATCGTCGTTGGCGAGAGGATGAAGTGCGTCAAACACAACTGGTTATCATCAGCTCCCACGATGGAATTGATGGCGAAGAACTAACACATAGGTTTGAAAATTGCATCATGAACTGAAAAGTAAGTATCAGGGTGTAATCTTATGATGAGATTGTACTTGCATACAATCTCTCACGGTAAATCTAGAAAAAGTAACTTCACATTCTTGCAGTCCTTCTTTTAGAGTTGTTGTGAAAAATAGCTCAGCCTAATCTGTCGATACATCTATGACAGCATCTCATTTGCTTGTAGCTATGATTTACGGATAAAATGGAAAAATAATCGGCAGTAAAATCATCACTGTGATAAATGCTAGCCCAATCAATGGAATACCAATCTTCATGTAATCTGCAAAGCGGTATTGCCCTGCACCCATCACCAGCGTATTAACAGGCGATGCCACAGGGGTCGCAAATGCCATTGAAGCAGCGATGGCAACAGCCATCAAAAAGGCTCGTGGATCAATGCCAAGAGCTTGTGCTGTCACAAGAGCTAGTGGTGCAATGATAACTGTCGTTGCAGTATTTGATAGCACTTGTGTGAAGACCGAGGTAATCAAGAATAATCCACCCATCATGATGATAGGTCCGAAATCTCCGAGTGTATTGGTGAAGATTGTTGCTGCTAATTCCACCAGACCCACTTTGACCATGGCGGTGCTCATTGGTAACATGCCAGCAATCAAGACAATGCTTTTCCAATCAATTGCCTCGTAAGCCTCATCCATAGTCAAACATCCTGTGAGCACAACCAGTAATGCTGCTAACATAGCAACAGTTGTGGTTGGTAGCCAACCCGTTATCATGAACACCAACATCCCTGCTAGAATCACGAGGACAATTGGTGCTTTTTTGAAGTTAAGCAGATGAGAGCGAATTTCTTGTGTTCCACCGATGATGACAAAATCACGAGGCTTTTTACGCAACTCAAAAATATCTTTCCATTCCCCTTGAATCAGCAAACTATCCCCAAATTGCAGAGGCGCATCTTTAATTTGAGAGCCAATTTTTGCACTAGGGCGTTTGATGCCTAAGACAGTGAGATGATATGTTGTGCCAAATTTTACATCTTCGATACTTTTATTGATTAAGGATGACCGAGGCGGAATCACAATTTCTGCAATACCGACTTCCTCAGAGATTAAGGTGCTGTGTTTATCTGTCACCGAGGGCTGTATAGATAATTTGAGTTTAGCAGTCGCCGTTGCGATATCCTCACTACTCGCCCGTACAATCAAGACATCGTTATAGGCAAGTACAGTATCAGGATGAGGATGAATCGGGATATTACGCTTCGATTGCATCACAAGTTCTGAACTGCCTACAGAAGCTAATGTTCGTGCTGGGGCAGGGCGTGAAATTTCGAGAATATCAATGTGATAGACTTTACCAATATCGGTGTCTTTAATCATTTGCCCAATCAATGATGAGCGACTTTGCACACGCAGATGATAAATTTGCTCAGAGACTTGATAAACATCCAGTAATTCTGCTGGGGTCGTGATGGATTCTTCGTAGTCAGTGCTTGTACGTTCTGGCAAAAAGCGTTGCATAAAGACCATGTATGCAATCCCAACGATTGTCAGAACCACACCCATGATGCTGTAGCTAAAGAATCCAAACGGCTCTAAGCCAGCCTCCTGTAGCGTTTCGCTGACAATGATATTGGGAGGTGTACCGATTAATGTCGATGCGCCACCGAGTAGCGATGCAAACGCTAGAGGCAACAAGAGTTTGCTAGCTGGCATCCGAACACTCGCAGCCAAGCTAATCACCGCAGGCATCACCACCGCAACCGTACCTGTATCACTCACAAAGCCTGACATCACCGCGACTGTAATCATCACTAGTACTACCAAGCGCGTTTCACTCGTGCCCGCGATGCGTATAATTTGCTGTGCTAGTGAGAGGGCTAATCCTGTCTGGAAAACACCGCCTCCGACGATGAACAAAGCTGCAATTAATAAGACTGCTGAGCTCGAAAATCCAGCAATCGCTTCATCAACGGATAAAATGCCCGTCATCATCAAGGCAACAACAACACCCAACGCGACGACATCAACACGTAGTTTTTCAGTGACGAACAAGACAATAGCGACAACTAAAACACCCAGCGTTATCCACATTTCTACAGACATTGATGGCTACTTTAACTCCATTGTTCACTCATCGATAGCATTGAAGTCAAGATAATTTTAGGCTGTCCTGACCTCTATATGTATCTTAGACCTATTGCTACATGAGTGACATATGCTTCAGAGAATTTGACCAACTTAAGGATATTTGACAGTCTTTTTATGTGAGCATTGTCGTCTTGAAAAAATAAGGTGAAACTTATCCGATACAGGCTTATCTATTCTGATTTTGACTGGCTGTTTGCAGAGACTGAACTAAAGCATAGTAGGCTGGCTTTGGCTGATAATTGCTATCGAATGGCAAAGGGTCGTCTTCCCCAAAGCGAGCATCTATCCAAGAATGTTGGTCAGTGAAGCCCCATGTGGCAAATGTTGTGCAGGCAGTGATTTGTAAACATACATCTAATGCCTCTTGATAGATACCTGCTTGAATGTTCAACCGTTCTTCCATCGACCCTGATAAACGACTGATACGAACATCCATTTCTGTAATCTCGATGAGCAGACCTAACTCGGCATATCGTTGCATCTCATCGTATAAAAATTCAGCATCGAAACTATTGCGTGCATCGACATGAAGGTGCAAACTAATCCCATCAAGGGGCACACCGTCTTCAACTAAGCCTCTGACAAGTTGATAGGTACTTTCGGCTTTCGCTCTCTCGAAATGTGTGCCACCCTCACTATAGAACAAAAGCGCATCGGGGTCTGCTTCATGTGCGAGTTGGAAGGCAAGCGCAATATAGTCCTCTCCTAGCGTTTGCATCCAAATACTATCTGTTCGCAAGCCACTACCACTTGGAGAAATTGCTTCATTTACTACATCCCAAGCATATACCCGACCCTGAAAGTGTTCAACAACGGTATTGATGTAGGTCTCCATAAAGACGAGCATGGAATCTCTGTCCATGCCATTGTCCACTAGCCACTCAGGAAGCGCATTATGCCAAATAATAGGACCTCCTCGGACTGCAATATCATTTTCTTCTGCAAATGCCAAAATAGCATCCGCACGCTCAGGGGTGAATGTGTCAGGGTCGGGGTATAAGGCATCTAGCTTCATCATATTTTCAGGCATGATGAGGTTATAGTGCTCTGCTATCATCTGCGTGTACATCGGCTCATCGACGAAGGGGCGGTACCGCACAGATGTACCGACATAGAAATTGATAGGGTCAGCCAGTTCTCTCAGGGGTATCACGGTCTCTGGAAATGGGTTTGGAGTTGATGTTACATTTGTGGAACACCCTGAAAACACTATAATCATAAATAGTACAATCAACCAGCGACTACGATGTATGAGCATATAGTAACTCCATTGTATTCTGGTGTATAAGCATTATTGCTGAAAATTGTAAGACCGTCGAAATGGCAAATAATTTTCTGGAACATCTTGTATGGCTAAAGAATACACCACTGCAACGTACATAATCCAAACAACATCAAACGTCCCCACCAATGATTGCGTCGCTAGCGCGAGAATGTTCGCCTGAATCAAGTAAGCTAGCGGATAGAAACTTTCAATGCTTTTTTGCTTGCGAATATAAACGATGGCACGACCTAAGCTGAGTATCAAAGCAAAGGCATAAGCAATCGTTGCAAAAATCCCCAGTTCGAGTGTTAAATCCAACCAATGATTGTGTGCAAAAGGCGCATTCTGCCAGCGAATCATTGAGAAAACGGGAGAATTATCAGAAAATGCGGCTTGAAACCCCCAACCTGTGAACGGACGACGCTGAATCATCTCAATAGCCGCCGCCCACAAATCTGTCCGTCCTGACAGCGTAGCGTCTTCGCCTACTGATTCTAAGAGAACAACATAATTATTGCTCAACAGCAGAAGAACGATGATAGCAGCAGGAATAGCCAATAAAGCCGTTGCAACTATCAATTCATGTCGTCTACGAAGCAGTCGTAAAAGTGGGAAAATCAGCACCATGACAAATGTCACAACCAAACCCGTTCCACTCGATGCACCCCACATCCCCAGCATGAGCAAAGCAGCAAAAATCCAACGCCAATAGCCGATGCGATTACCCAACAAAATGAGTGGAATCAGTCCAATAACTAGATAGCGACTGAAAATATTTTTATGTGAAAAAACACCTCGCCAGAGACCCACATGTGGTCCACTGCTATGCACTCCGACACTCGGCATCACAAAAATGAAGAATAACGATATGCACAATGCCAACAGGCTAAAAATAACAAGTAGCCAAAGTTGTTCTTCGGGCGAAAAACGTAGCGCAATATATACACCGACAAATGTCGTCAGATATAACCAGATAACTGCTTCTAAAGTGATGCTCGGTGCAAGTGACCAAAATACGGATGCTCCTGCAATGATTAGAATCAGCGTTGTTGACCATTCTCGCAATAAAGTGGCTATTATCTGAGGGATATATCGCAACAAGAATAGTAAGCCTAGTGCCACACCCCCTAACTGAAATAAGCTAACAGGGATATTCACGAAGTTGCTATTAAATAAGCCATTCGAGATAAAAATTAACAACAGAGCCAGTGCCAATATCTCCGCGTTCTTAATGGTGAAGAACTTGATAACATTTGCTGGCAATAGTCGTGATAGGAGCATGTCGCCTTGCTCATACTGGCGCATATCAGTCATGATGAGGAGCGATTCTCTTTCACTGTTAACCAGTGTGATAAATCACGGTTGATGAGGTCTTGCAATTGTTCAATATCCGAAGCAAATAAGTCAATGAGTGCTTGACGTGTTTCGCTTGAGATAGATTCATCCTTCACATTCACACGATCTATGAAATTGGTCGCTGCTTGTCCCATCTGCTGACGCAAGGCTCGCGGTAACAAGGGCTTTAGAAACTCTTTCACAGGATTATTGGGCGTGAGCAAAAATTTACGAGCATTTTGTAGTGCTTTATTTTTCGGAATATAGCTCACATTATAATTATCGAAGGTATCCGCTTCGTAAGCGACATCTACACCCAAGTAATCAAAAACTTGGGATGCAACCTCTGCTGGGTCGTCTCTCAAATCCTCATTAAGATAGACTTGAATGTTATCTGGTGAGAAGTGTTGAAAGTAATAGTTGAGACTCTCAAAATAGAATCCTGCTTGTGTATAATGCCAGATAGGATACCAACCCGCTTGAATACGTTTGGCTTCTACTGCGAGTGCATCCTCAAATGTTGCTTCTTTTTCACGCATATCGCGCATCATATGTTTATAGCTGGAGTATGCTCTATCGACAGGATTCCTCAATACAACAATCAATTTCACATCAGGGATGTAACGTTTGATGTTTTCGGCAGCGCGTTTAGAATATAAGTAGAAAGCCGAAGCCTCTCCGATAGCAATTTCATCTGTCACACCATCAAAAAGAGCCTGATAGTCTTTCAAATTATTGACAATCTCACGATGGGCATAATCATTGTCCCCTGGTCCATGAAAGTTTATCTCTTCACCTTCCATAGCAAAGAAGTAAGGTTCTTTAGGCTCGCTCATATACACTTGTGGATGTCTCTTCAGATAGTTGTAGAGCGTTGTTGTTCCACTTTTAGCAGCACCAATCATCAGGAAATTAGGCATTATCATATGAACTTGTCCTTGAGATTTTTCTCTTTAGCCAAATGGTAAGGGATTGATATTCAGATTTTGGCGCACTGCCCATAGCATCCATAAATTTTGAAACACGAGCGTAATTGCAGTACCCCAAGCAGCACCTTCTATCCCCATGTTAAGCCCTTGAATGAACAATAAATTCAGAACACAGTTGAGTACAACACTAATCCCATAAATCCGACCACTGATGTTTTGATGATTTGTTAAGTGCATCAGAAAACCAACAGGTCCAACAGACGCATTAATCAACTGAGCAACACCTAAAATGATGAGAATTTGTTTACCCACAAGGAACTCAGGACCAAAAAATGATAGGAGCAAATCGGCTGCTAAGACTAAACCGATGAAAAATACAAGCGAGACAGACATCGAAATGATAGTCGCTCGCTTTGCAATCCGCTCCAGTTCATCCATTTTACCCTGATTATACAGTGGCGAGATGCGTGGGGCAGTCACAGCATTTACGGCTGAAAGTGCAAAACTTGTCAAGTTCGCTGTTCGGGACGCGACAGCATATATCCCCGTCGGGACAGCACCTAATAAAAAACCGACCATCAAAATATCAATACGATCCATCAATACGGATGCGCCACGAATGAACAACATCGGTAGCGATGTTTGCATCCACTCTTTTAACTCATAAATTCGACTAACGCCTCTGCTTTCGATAGGCAATTTGTGAAGGATAGTGATAATTTGGAACAGCACAATCAGTGATAGTACAATGCCCCATAGCATAACAACCTGATAACTGAATAAATTATTCAGAGCATAAAACACACCACCCGCAAATATTATGAGCAAGATGTGCTGTCCAACACTCAAAGGCGCATAAGCAAAGATTATAAAATCCATACCGCGTAAGATTTCTGTGTACAAGACACTCAATGCAACCAATGGAATCATCAGGAGACCGAGCAAGAGAGTTATCAGCAGAATATCCTTCGGTGGGAATAGAGAGAACATGATATAAGCTAAAGTGCTAATCCCAATGCTACCCACAACCACAATAATGCTGAATGCAAGGATTGCGCCTCTTAGACGACCCCAGTCATTGTTAGCGATGTAATCTGGCACAAATTTTAGAACACTCAAAGTTAAGCCAAGTCCACCAAAAATCGCAAGTAGATTCGCCCAGTTGTACGTATAGATGTAACTGCCGAATTCTGCTCCATCCATCCAGTTGGCAAGCAATACTTGAATGAGATAAGCTCCACCCACACCGAATATTTGCAAAATAAAAGCACTCAAAGCCCCTGTCAGAAACCGTTGCCGTTCCTTTTGTTGCAAGAATGGCTTGACTACGTCATTCACAAAGATTATCAGCTTGTTCATCTACGCTTCCTAATAGCCATGAGTATTGCATCATGATTGTCAATTGTAAAAGAGAGTTGTAGTGATATTATGTGTACTTTTCCTAGTTTTTCTTAATGCAAAATGTTATACAATAAGGTCTATCGACATAAACTTTTATAGTATTTCCCTATTTAAAAACTTTATAGAAGATTCCAAAATTTAACAATTTATTTCGTCATGATGATGACAATATTCTAACTTGTTACTTTCTATACATTATTTAAACAAATTTTGGCAAAGTTTGAGGTATCATCATAATAGTTATAATCGTTAATGTACGAAAAAGAGTACATCATAAATCATACTTAGAGTTAGCTTTAGCTATGATTTATATTACGGTTGGTAGGGTTAGCTCTAAGTAGCGAGAGATGCAAATATCTAATCATAAAGCCTGTGGATGCTCCTACATCGCGCCCATTTATCAGGTGCAAAAGGCGTGTGACAATGCACAGTACAGTCACCCATATGGCTCTCACCAAATATTTCTGAGCAGTTCTTTCCGCTATCTGGCTTCAGACAGTAGGCTTTACTCTTCCAATATCTCTTCAATTTCAAAATACATTGCCAATACTATGACCCTAAAATCATACTGTAAAGAGTGTATAGGTCATCTAGCAACATTGCACCTTCATCATACACACATTGATGTCCAAGAAGTGTCATATGAAATCTGAATCTAGTCTTGTGCCTAAAATTAAAGCGTATCGTTTAGTCGATAGGGGTGAGCCTGATTTTTCTCACTTCGCATTACGACATCATGTGAATTACGGTGCAATCGCTATCATTTTAGATCGCGTCAGTAGTATATTCACCTTCTTCTTTGCCTTGTTATACATCAGCACGACAACAATCACGAATCTTTTGTTTCATCCTGAAATTTTGTTAACAGTCGGAATCCCA
This sequence comes from Chloroflexota bacterium, assembly GCA_039200705.1. Taxonomy (GTDB): domain Bacteria; phylum Chloroflexota; class Anaerolineae; order Aggregatilineales; family Phototrophicaceae; genus JAUZRW01. The sequence continues at coordinate 112,242 of JBCCSC010000002.1, read as the reverse complement.
GGCTTCATTATATTTTTGTGTTTAGGTGTGTATAACTACAATCCGCATCGCACACTAAGAAGCGAGATACTGAGTGTGCTCCTATGCGTTGCTCTGGAAGCAGGTATCTGGTCATCCATCATCTTTTTATCGGAAGCCTTCAATAGCAATTCATTCTTCTGGATTTATTACACTGTAGGTATTTCGATAACTATTGCATGGCGTTTGCTCGTCTATAAAATCACTGATTTATTATTCGCAATGCGTTTGCTTCGTCCACGCCGATTGTTATTGCTTGGTGTATCCAATCTTGGGACGACTGTCCTACGGTCAATTCGTCACCAGACATCAAGCTGGACAGAAATCGTTGGGTATGTAGGTGTCAAGGATGGTGAACGAGGATATGATGATTTACCAATGCTCAGTACGCTATCAGATAATCTCTATCCATTGCTGATTGAGCATAAAATTGACGACATTGTTGTGACCTTACCTGAGCATCAACTCGCTTTGCAAGAAGATATAGCCCACAAACTGATCGATATGCCAATTTCGGTGCTTGTGCCTCGCAGAAAGAGCCAAGCTGCTTATCCCGAAAATAGAGACATCACATTAGCAACATTTCGGGAGTTGCACCAAAGTCAGGCTTCTCTGAGCTATATGCAACTGGTTATGAAGCGCATGTTTGATATATTTTCTGCTTTAGTAGGACTACTCCTCGTTTTGCCTTTGTTCATCGTCCTAGCGATTGCAATCAAGTTAGATTCAAAAGGGTCTGTCTTTTTCAAACAAGAGCGCGTCGGGAGTAGTGGTCACATCTTTAGGATATTAAAATTTCGCTCAATGTGTGACAAAGCCGAAGCATTGGTTGATAAGGTGAAAACTGTTGATGAACATGGTAAAACCATCTACAAGAAACCTAACGATTGGCGCGTGACTCGTGTTGGGAAAATTATACGCCGAACCAGTCTGGACGAATTACCACAACTCATCAATGTGTTACTAGGGGATATGAGCATTGTAGGTCCTCGTCCAGAGGTTGTGCGTATTGTGCAAGATGAATATGAGGACTGGCAGTATCGACGTTTTGCTGTGCCACAGGGCATTACAGGATGGTGGCAGGTCAATGGGCGCAGTGAATCCCCCTGTTACTTGAGTACTGACTTGGATATTTACTACATCGAGAACTATTCGTTTGCACTCGACATCAAAATTATCATGATGACATTTCCAGCCTTATTAAAAGGCAAAGGAGCTTTCTGATACAAAAGTCATTGTTGATTGAGAACGTCACGATATGCTGCTAACAAGTTCTCGCTTTGGTGTTGCCATGATAGTTCAGTTTCGATACGTTGCCGACCTAATTGTCCCATCTGTTCCCGTTTGGCTTTATCGGCTAGTAATGCGAGTATTTTGTCGGCAAGGTCAACGATATTATCAGGCTCAGCATATATAGCCGCATCACCACCAGAAACACGCGACTCAACGAGGTCAAAACAGACAATAGGACATTCAACGGACATATATTCTAAGATTTTATTGGTCGTAGCTGCATCGCTATACGGATTTTTTGGCATTGTATCCACACCGATGTCTGTGACGGATAAATACGACGCGATTGTTTCTTGTTCAACCCAACCAGTGAAGTGGACGTGTGCAGTCAACTCCAAGTCTTCGACCATTTTGTGTAAGTCAGCAATGGCATCCCCTGTACCCATAATGAGGAAGAGAATATCATCTCGTTTTTTCTCTTTAACAATATAGTCAGCAACGAGGATTAAGCTATCGACACCATCTTGCGGATTAATCACACCCAAATACCCGACCATGTATTGATGTCCCTGCTTGAGTGAGAGGTCAGGTTCGTTAGGCTTGAGGATTTCTTTATCAGGACCATTCCGCACAATGTAGATTTTATCCTGCGGATAGTTACCACGCTCAATGGCGACCTTCTCTTGGGTTTGATTTGTCGTAATGATTAAATCCGCCGAGCGAAATGTCATTTTTTCCAGAAATAGCAAGCCTTTGTAAGCAATGCCTTTTCTGCGAAATCGTGAATAATACATTTCAGGGGATAAATCATGATGGTCAAAGATGAACTTCTTACCAAAGAGCTTATAAAACAAACCAATCAACCAAAAGGTTTCGGGTGGATTGCAAGCGTGTATAATCTTAAATCCGTGCCGAAAAGCAACGACAAATGACAACAGGAATGACATGACCCAACAATACGCAAATTCAAATATAAAACTCAGGGTACTTTCTGTGAGGGGTGGAGCAGGGTAGCGGTAGATATGGATGCCTTCAAGGCATTCGTAGTATTGCTTCGCACCTTTTCCTGTTATGGAGATAATTGACACTTCATAATTGGCTTTGGTGAGTGTTGTGGCTTCTAGCCAAACCCGTCGATTGTTCGGAACAGGCAGATTTTCCACAAAAATCAGAACACCTATAGGTTTATTACTTGATGACATCAGCATCCCTTGCAACAGTGTGTAAAGGGGAATAACTATAGCTTATCGTAGTGATATTAGAAACCATTTTGAAAATTAGGCATTTCGGTATTTTGGGCGAGTCACAGACCACGCCCTTACACTAATTATACTGTAACAAGTGTAAGGGAGCGTTTTAAACGCTCCCAATGTAACTAAAAATCAATATTTAAATAGCTTCTTAACTTAAAAATCAAGCATAACACTGTTCTTGAATAAAACAACGATATTTCTAGGGCATAATCTACAGTGAAAAAATCAATTCTCCTTCTCATCTATGAATTTGTACCACTCGGCGATGCGCGTATTATCCGTTGGGCAAATCTATCGCGCTATCTTGCAGATAACAATTACGATGTCAGCATACTGACCACTGAATTTTCTGAATGTGACCGTTCTCTTGATGCGTCGCTCATAGATATTGTGAACCATCCTAATATCGAGATTCATCGTATCGTACAGCGCAGTTGTCATTCGACACGCCCTGAGATTTTTTCGTGGTTACGGAAAGCCTATGTTGCTGTGCGTGAACTAACATCAAAAAAATCTTATGATGTTCTTTTATCATCTGCATTGCCTATTTTCCCTAATTTGGTTGCCAGTTTAGTCAAGCGTAATAGGCACATTCCCTTATGGTTTGCTGATTATGGTGATCCGTGGTCAACATCACGCACCATAGGACAAGGACCTATGAAAAAATTTGTCGAGCAGATTCTAGAACGAGAGGCATTGCGTGTAGCGGATGGACTCATCTTGACAACGCCTCTGGCAAAAGACATCTTTTACCCTGTCTACAATCGTCCTGATGATATTCACATTATTCCTAATGGTGCATCCTATTTTCATCTCAGCGCGGATTGGACAAGCAAACACAGAATACTATCAGAAGATGATGACCTAGTGATTTTGTATACGGGGTCATTTTATCGCACCCGCGAACCCAATAAACTCTTTGACGGACTCAGCCAAGTTGAGCACGTTCATTTGCACGTTGTTGGTCGGCATCGCATGGATGTTGAAACGATTGCGAAAGACTGTAATGTGCAATCAAAAATTACACTCCAACCGTACACTGAGCAAGATCGCATTGTAGAAATGCAACAAGAGGCTGATGTCTTGCTCTTAACATCTTGGCCCGTTCCAGAACAAATATCAGGCAAAATTTACGAATATTTGCGAACAAACAAACCGATTTTGTATGTCACAGACCATGAGGATGATTTGGCAGCACAAATTCTGAGAGAACACGATGCAGCACAATATATTTGCCCGCATCAACCAGAAGCGATTGCATCAATGCTCAGTCAAATTCGGAACGATGCCGTTCATGGCAATCTGCCAGTTCGTAATCCTGTTCATATTCACGGATTTGATAGCAGGGCAGATCAACTAATGCAATTGATTGAACGCTCAACAGTCTAATGCACAGCATGACGAAAACTAATCATAACCGTAACCACTTCTTGCGTGTGTTCTCAATTTCATCATCTGTGTAGAAATGACGCATCAATCTGGAATTACATGCCCTGTCAATAAATGTAGGGGATAAAGAAATTTCCTGCTTAATTTGTCTGTAAACATCCGCAAAATCTTTGTTTGCAGCGACATTTGTCCGTTTTAGAGTGAAAGATGGCAAGTCTAAAAATTTGCTTATCGCTTTAGTTTTAGTAGCATCAGGTGTTTCAAGTTTCATCAGCAATATATCTGCTTTATCAAATCGTAGACGCTGAATACCTTGATTTTTGGGAAAAGCAAAATCGTAAATGTTGATGCCCAGAATATTTTCATATTCATCGGCGAACCAATCCGAACCTACCTGCTTATCATTTTCGATTTTCTCTTGGGCAAACGCAATCATATCCGACATAGATACAGTCAATTGTCCATCGTCGTCTAATGGTGCTAAATGGTCAAATTTTTGAAAGAATCGTGAAATATCACGTTCAATAGGATTTCGGACAAGTGTGATATATCTGGCTGGTCGTCCACATTTGACAACACGTTCATATAACTGTCGTCCACGCCTATCCAGCACAGCCATACCTGAATTCCAGCGATTTTCAGCTTTGCGGTCAGCAATTTGTTGTGATGCGCGTACTGGATCAAGTGTATGCACTTTCAGGGCAGTCACGTAGTCATTGATTGATTCGTGAATGGAGGATGAACCAGACTTTGTCATAGAATACACAATGATAGGTCTGTCAGATGTCAGATATAGTGCGTGATAAGTATAGAAATACATACTGTAAAATTGTCGTAAGGAGGCTATCAAGCTATGGAGTGTTTTCATATCTACTATCCTGAGCGATGAGAGCAACGGGCTATTTGGAAAACACAAATACATTGCAACAATTTCAGTACGAAGACCGACTATCAAAGCATTGAGTAGCTCAATACCTAATCAAATTCAGCCTTCCTTTTAATCATTCAGGGAAGACAAAAACCTACACTCAATTTTAAGCTAGCACAAAATCCAAACATATAGTAATTTCGGGCTAAATTGCTTCCTAAGTTCGCTATTTAAACATAAGTCATATTAAATAATTTTGAAAATCTGTCATATATAAAATCCTAATTGGACTAACAGCGTAGCAATTATAAATACCTTAAATAATTCAGGCATTCATCATGACTAAGACATTGCATTCATCAATTAAGTTATTGCCTCATGAATCATTAGGTGATCGAAAAATTATTCTTGTTTCTTGGCTCAGCCACGATGAGAGGAGTGCGCTACTCGGCAAACACGTTGGGGCGGATGTCTACTTCATTAAGTGGGGTAAGCGTGCATGGTATATGACCCCACTGCGCTATATCGTGCAAACCATCATAACATGGCAAGTTTTACAACAAGAAAAACCTGATGTCGTCATTATTCAAATTCCTCCTATATTTTCTGTTCCTGTTGTTTATCTCCATAAATTGTTCTATGGCACGCAATATGTGCTTGATACACATTCAGGCAGTTTTTTATCGCGTATTGGACGCTTAACGCAAGGGATGCACCGTTTTTTTTCCAAAGAGGCATTAACGACACTCGTTCCCAATACCGACATCGAAAATAAGATTAAGCAATGGGATGCTCCTGTTCAACTACTCGGCTATACCCCTGACGATTATCCAGTTGGTAAACCTTTTGCATTTGAACGTGACGATGTACTGAACATTGTTTTTATCTGTACATTTGCCGTTGATGAACCTGTTGAAGCTGTCATAGAAGCTGCCAGTTTATCCCCTAAAGCGCATATCTATATCACAGGCGATTATAAGCGTGCAAAGCATCTTTTGAGCAACAAACCTGATAATGTCACATTTACTGGATACACTGAGTATGAAGTATTTATCGGTCTGCTACGTAATTGTGATGTCATCATGGATCTCACCATCTGGGAAAATACTGTGCTGATGGGAGCTTATGAAGCAATTTCCCTACATAAACCCCTGATTACCAGCAATTCACAAGTATTGCGTGACTATTTCCCGATTGGGACAATTCATATTGAAAATACCCCTGAGTCGATTGCTCAAGCCATTGATGACGTACAAATCAATATGGAACGCCTGCAAGAAGAGATTGAAGTTCTCCACGAGAATTTGCTCAAAGAGTGGGAGGAAAATTTCGATAGCTTTAAAAAGGTTCTTGATATCAAATAATATTTTTAAGCGATACAATGATAGAGGGAACAAAAGAGCCTAGTACACGACCACAAAAGTTGCTGTGTTTATCAAAACCCCATTCTGAGTAGTGGGTAAAATAGCTCGAATTTGCTCCTGTGTAAGCCTATTGAAATAGCAGGAGAATGAATTTCTTTGTCTTATCCGATAGAACGAACTATTCATGGCACTAGGTTTCTATCCACTGAATCGTAATTCAGTCAATTTCTAACCATACGAATACAAACCTTAAGCCTTGCTCGTCACACTTTGAATTACACTACATTACAGTTATAGGAAAGTAATCTGTGGAGAGATGTTGTGGAAAAGGGACTTGATACCCAAGCGCAGTTAACATCAGCCAAGTCAATATCACAGTGGGTAACGAATTTATGGCAACATGTGACAAAACCCTCTCAATCATTATCTGGTGAAGATAAACGTCAAGCGAATTTGCTATTGAACCTGCTGAGTGCATCATTGATGCTCAATTTGATAGCCTTAGTGATTGTTGTGACTAATCCGCTCAGTACCACAGAGGGTGTAGCTGCTACCATCGATACTCGTAGCTTGCTTGTGAGCTTCACCTCGCTAACCTTCTTAGTAATTGCTTATGCCTTTGGACGAAGCCAACACTATGAGTGGGGTGCATTACTCCTATCGCTTGCACCCGTCATCATGGTGTTAGTGGGATTGTTATACGCTTACACAAGCGAAAACTTCCCTGACGGTAGATTGGGTAGCTTTATCTATTTCATCAACCTAGGCACTGTTGTCGGGAGTGTCGTGCTTTCGGTGCGCCGTTCAATTTATGTGGCAATTGGTAACGTCATTTTGATTATGCTATTGGTTTGGTTGCTACCACAGTGGAGTTTTGACGGGCAACGAGACGAAATGATTTTCAGTCTAATCATTCCAGGTTTGATTGTGGCATCGGTAACGCTACGTCAACGTTACCTGAACCAAATTAATAGCCAAATTAGAGAACTTGAACGATTGAATGCCGCAGAACAAGCAGCACGCAAACAAGCAGAACAAGCCGACCAAACAAAATCTGCCTTTTTGGCAAGCATGTCTCATGAGTTAAGAACACCGCTCAACGCTATCATTAACTTCTCAAAATTTTTGGGGAAGGAAGTATCAGGACCGATAAATGATGAGCAAAAACAACTCGTTGGGCATATTAGCGAAAGTGGTCAACATCTGTTGCGCCTCATCAATGACGTACTTGATATGTCACGCATCGCTGCAGGATCACTCGCCCTTTATGTTGAGGATGATATTGATTTGCGCGATACGATACAAGTAGCAGTTAATTATGTCGAACCATCTTTACACGATAAGCCCGTTACATTGACGATGGATTTGCCAACATCACTGCCGATGGTTACAGGAGATAGAAAGCGTCTACTACAAATTTTCCTCAATATCCTATCGAATGCAGCCAAATTCACGGAAGAAGGTGTGATTAGTATTCGCAGTAAAATAACAGCTAATGAAATTGAAATCGCTATTCAGGATACAGGCGCAGGGATTGCCGATGAAGATAGTGAGCATGTCTTTTCATCATTCAAACAAACAGATAGTGGCTTACGACAAGGGGGTGGCACAGGTCTAGGGATGCCTATTAGCCGTGAATTGGCAGAAGCACATGGTGGACGATTGTGGTTTGAGAGTGAGCGCGGTGTGGGCACAACATTTTACGTGACAGTACCTCTCAAATCTGCATTAGTCGTTGAGGAGTTAACGATATGATGCGCGTGTTATATGTAGAAGATGATGCTCGTAGTCGCGACGTTTTACGAATGGTCGCACGCTTACACCCAAATGAACTAGATGTAACTATTTTTGATAATAGTACCGACTTTGAAGCACGCTTATTAGCTTTACCTAGTGTACCTGACCTTATTTTGCTGGATATCCACATGAAACCACACACAGGGTTTGAGATGTTAGAGATGATTAAGCAGCATGATGACTATAAAACAATTCCTGTGGTTGCGCTCACTGCAAGCGTTATGTCCAAAGAGGTACAAATCTTACGACGAGTAGGCTTTCATAGTATGTTATCTAAGCCAATTGATATGGATCAATTTCTGAGCCAATTACAACGTATTCTTAAGGGTGATGCTATCTGGTATATCGCTTAACAATTATTCAAACCAATAAATTTGACGAACCTAATGAGCAATAAGCATGGAGCAACAACATGACAGCACCACACATCCTTATCATTGATGATAATCAACATAATATATTAGTATTGGAGCAATTGCTAAGAATGGAAGATATTCAATCTCGACGATTGGCAAGCACCAACCAGCTTGAGGCTAAATTAGATGAATTTAGAGAAGTTGATATTGTTTTCCTTGATTTGGAGATGCCAGCCCTCAATGGATATGAAGCTTTAACTGTTCTTCGCGATCATCTCGTAACAAAAAATGCGAAAATCATCGCATATTCTGTTCATACAAGTCAAGTCTCGACAGCAATGGCACGCGGGTTTGACGGCTTTCTTGGAAAGCCACTGGATGCTGAAGCCTTTCCGCAACAGCTAGAGAAAATCTTAAATGGTGAAACAATTCGGTACATACCTTAGCTTCTATATGTTGATCTAAAGTTAAGTAAGCAAAAGGATATTCAATAATGCGACAACTTAGTGGCAAACACATTCTCATCGTAGAGGATAACCCACTCAATCGAATTGTGTATCAGATGTCATTAGGGCTACAAGGCGCAGTCTTAGTATTTGAGCGCCACGGACGTGACGCATTAAGGCGTGTGAAACATAGCACAAAGTGGGATTTAATCATTCTTGATCTGATGTTAGGGAGTGGTATTTCAGGATTCGATATTTACAAGTCGATACGAGAACTACCAGACTATGCTGATATACCCATTATCGCTATATCAGCAGCAGATGCTGCCCCTGCTATGGCAAAAGCAAAGCAACTAGGGTTTTCAGGTTTCATCAGCAAACCAATTGATGAAGCACAAATTGTTCAGCAGGTTAATATGATCATCAATGGTGAAACAGTTTGGGATATGGGAGGGACTTAAACTCAGCACATCATTTCTACAAATCGTGCTGATGGCAAATACGCATTCAAAGTGTTGTTTGACCGTATTTGTGAGCAACATGGGATTGAGCACCTACTGACAAAACCGAATCATTCTTGGACAAATGGACAAGTTAAGCGTATGAACCATACCCTGCAAGAAGCAACAGTTTATCGCTTTTTCTATGATACTCACCAGCAGTTGCGTGAGCATCTAAAAACCTATCTTATAGTTTACAATTCCGCCAGACGGCTAAAAACTGACACCCTACGAATTTATCTACCAGAAATGGCAATAGCAACCTGACCGCTTCTTATCCGATCCATCACACCTCACCTTAGGACTGTACAACTAGAGTAGACAGCCTAACAGAACTTCTGTATCATGAATTCAAGCTGTTCCAATGTACTGTAAATTGCCCATTAAATAGCTAGCCAGTGTATAGATGAGTAGATTGTATGGGGTTTGACTTTAGCTTTTACATCCGTGTTATTCGACGGTGGTTGTGGCTCATAATTCTTGCTAGTGTGGTGGTAGGTGGTACAGTCTATTTTATTCTTAATCAGCGCGAAGATTTATATGAAACATCTGCTTTGTTGAATGTTGGAAGTTCCCTCTATAGTCTGAACCCAGATTTCAACGATTTACGCATTGGGCAAGAACTCACAGAAACATATGCTTATCTAGTCGGTACATCTAGTATCCATGAAGCAGCGGCTGTGCAATTAGGTAATGTTGTCAGTACCGAAGATATTGAGGACAGTCTCAGCACACGCATCATTTTAGATACATCGTTGTTTGAGATAATTATTCTCTATCATGACCCAGTCCTCGCTGCTAGTATCGCCAATGCCATTAGTGACCAACTCGTTATCCAAAGCCCAACCAATCTTACGCCACAACTCCAGACACAAATTGAGCTTTCACAGAGTCAAATTAACCTGCTGAGTACCTATGTAGAAGATTTACAAACACAATCCAATGCTATTAACATCCGCATTGACGAAGCAGAAGCACAAGGCAATACACAAGAAGCAGATGTCTTATCATCACAAGTGAGCGACATCATTAGCCAAATTAACCAAGCAACATCAACAATTGCTTCATTTTCTAGTAACATCACCGCCATTGAACAACGTGCCAACTCCATCAGCATTCAAGAGCGTGCCTCTGTTCCTACAAGTCCCATTGACCAAAATTCCTTGCTATTCACAGCGATAGCAATACTAGGCACAGGGGGCCTCCTCGCTAGTGCTGTGATATTCATATCCGCCCTCGATACAAGCATCCAAAACGAAGCATATGTGAAAAATAATCTTGATTTACCGATACACGGAAAAGTCTCGGTTGCAAAACGGAATAATGGACTCTATTCGGGTCGCGATTCAAACAAGTTAGAAGCATATGATATGCTTCGCATCAATCTGCTATACCGAGAGAAGAAAGCGACGCATTGTTATATCATGGCATCACCTACAGATGAAGAAAACACAAGTAGCGTGGTAGGCAATTTGGCTATTGCAGCAGCGACGGGCGGATTACGGGTTCTCGTTATTGATGGTGATTTACGTAACCCTGAGCTACATAAGTTATTGAATACACAAGGGCAGGCAGGACTCATTGAGGTTTTAAAGGCAACACCACAAGAATTAGATAATTTGAGTTTAGCTGACTTAATGCGGAATTACACAATACGGCTATCGAGTAGTAATCAGCTTCACTTTATGGTGAGTGATGTGAAGGTCAAAAATGCTATACAATTGATGGAATCCCCGACAATGTTACGCTTGCTAGAAAAACTCATTCGTAGCGAGAAGTTCGATTTTATACTGATAAACATGCCACCTGCGCTTACTTATCCTGAAACATCAGCCTTTGCAACACAGACCGAACTGGAAACACTTTTAATAGTACAACAAGGTAAAACACGGACTGAAGATATTAAGTCAACAGTCGAACAACTCCAGAAGGTGAATGCAAATATCGCAGGGACGATATATGTCAACTGAAGCTAATTAGCGGACTCTTGCTTGGTCTCAGTGTCGTTTTTCCTCAAATGTCATACTCAAGAAAAATCCGATACCCAGACCCGCGACTATTGACACTAAAAGCCAGCTCATCAAAAAATAGAGTATTCCCATCGTAACTTCTTAAACTCATCAGACAGTATAATAAGTATTATATTGATTTTTGTATAAAATAGTGTTGAGATTTTATTTTAAATTTATGGATTGAGGGTATTTGTAATTCAGGAGGCGACTAAAACCCTATCAGAGAAGAGACGACTTGCCGATAGGGTCATTATTGCTAATGTAATGGTGAAGTTGGCAAAAGATTTTCATCGTTGACGATAAGTAGATGAATTGTGTGATATACGTTTTTGTTGTGCAGTCAATTCGGCTTCAATGATGGCGTTACCTTGTGCGATGCGTTCATACATTTGGCGACGCAATATCTCTTTTGCTGTCTCGGATACTATTTGCTGTGGTTTACGAGTACGCATGTCTATTGCTCCTTATTTGACTTTTCTATAGCATACGCCTTTGAATGACCCTATCTCAAGGACATTTGTCCTCAGCTTTTGTGGTGTGATGCGTTAGACTGGATTTAAAGCAAATGAGGATAGCTGATGGCGACTGTAAACACGCAAACCGAGATTGCACATTACATCAATAAATTTAAGATGGCGGATTTCCTTAATGAGGCGATGCTAACACAGCTTGAATACACGGAAGTACCTGTCTATCAGCATGTCTATAAATTAGGGGATAAGCAAACACATCTCTACTTTTTGGTAGAAGGGGAGTTGCAGTGTTATCATTATCATCTCAATGGAAAGTTAGCCGTCTTTGGCTTATCGCATCCCTTCACTGCCATTGGCGAATTAGAAATACTCAAGCAAGAACCCATTCAAAGCAATGTGATTGCCACACAACGTACTGTATTACTAAGCATCCCAAAAGCAGTGGTCGATAAACATGGTAAGCACGACTCACGCTTTTTACACTTCATCATCGAGCAATTGACTAACAAACTATATACCTCCAACACTTTGCATAAGAACACCTTGCTCCCCCTCAAGCATCGGTTGGTGCTGTACATCTTGGCAAATACCAGCACCCAATCAAGGGCACTGACTTTACCTGATAAAGAAGGTTTCGCGTCATTGCTAGGCACAACAACACGGCATCTGAACCGCGTTCTACGTGAATTGGTTGCTGATGATGTGATTAGTGATGGCTATCCATTAGTGCGAATTTTAGACCGTGTGATGCTGGAAGCCTTGATTGAGGGATAGGAAATATCACAAATATATTTGACCCTCTTTGAGCCATTAAGATTCTTATTGACACAAAAAGCCAATTTATGCTATAGTAGCTCATGTCGGGTCAGAGTAGGTCATAATTCTTCGCCCAAGAATTTCAGTAATCAACTTTCATCCGACAATTCTCAGTGATTACATAACACTTATCATGTGTATCTGATACAGGTATGTATCACCTTAAATTTGTTTTGCCACAGTAGTCCAACTGGTAGAGACGCATGTCTGAGGGATATGTTGTTGTAGGTTCGAGTCCTACCTGTGGCATAGATTATTCTCTCAATATCAGTCGTTTGCTACAGAGCTAGGGGCTTGAAAACTGACTTGATCGACATAGCACCATGCCCAAGTTTCACCAGGCTCAATTGAACGCACAATTGGATGCTCAGTTTCTTGATGATGCGCGGTGGCGTGCTTCCCAGGTGATGAATCACAACAGCCAACATGACCACACGTCAAGCACATCCGCAGATGAACCCAGCGTCCACCTGTTTTGAGACATTCTTCACACCCTTCTGCATCCGTACTAATAATTTGTATTTGGTCTTTGTGAGTGCAGGTGTCTGCCATCTTATATCATCTCCATATGTGCTGTGTTGATAGGTAAGCGAATGATAAAGCGAGTGTGACCTGCTTCAGATTGTACTTCAATCGTTCCCCCGTGTTCTCGCACAATGCGATAACTCAATTCTAGCCCCATGCCACTGCCTTTGCCCACATCCTTAGTGGTGAAGAACGGCTCGAAGATATGTGGTTTGACTGCGTCTGGAATACCTGTCCCGTTATCAGCGATTTCGATCATCACGAAATCGTATTCATTGCGTGTTGTAATCCTTAACTCGCCATCGTCATCCATCGCATCCACTGCATTATCGATCATATTCGTGAAGACTTGATTGAGTTCGCCACCTCGTCCGACAATCGTTGCTAGATTGGGGTCAAGTTCACGCACGACTTTCAAACTTTTGACTTTATAGTGCATCACCTTGAGAGTCGTGACGAGATTCTGATTAATATCAACTTCTTGCATGGGAGCGCGATCCATGTAAGTGTAGGATTTAACTGCCTTAACAAGGTCAGCGATGCGCTCGGTGCTATTTTCAATTTCATCTAGCAGGGTCGCTGCACTGAGTCCGACACATGCCCAGTTTAAAATCTCATTGACACCTTTTTCTGGCAATAGGCTGACATATAATTCGACATCTTTGCGCTTTAGACCAGCCGTGACATAAACAGGTGCAATCTCCCAACTATTTTCGACACCGATGCCATCTAAGTAGTCCATAATATCATCTTCACGGTCAGCCTGTTCCATAGGCGATAAGATAGGGCATTCTTTAACCTTGCGGATGACATCTTTCTGCATCGAAATTAACGTTTGCACTTGTGTAGCATTCATGCCGAGTTCGGCTAGCTTAATCGTGCGGATTTGTAAATCATGCAGGAGTGTTTGTAAGCTAAAGGATGCACGTTGTGCAGCCGAAGCTGGATTGTTCAACTCATGGGCTAATCCTGCGGATAGCTTCCCCAGTGCTGCCATCTTTTCTTGTTGGGCACTCAAACTCGTTGTATTTGCGATGCGCTCACCTGTTGTTTTGACAACACGCGAAGAGAAGGTCGGGGCATGTGCAAACATCAGGCGAAAAGCCTCCTCATCCCAAACCATCAATGTAGTGTTCATCAAAGCACGCGCGGTGACCTGTGATGGAATCTGTTGCATCATAGCAACTTCACCACCCATCACACCAGATGGTGTTGTACCCAGCACAACCTGACGACCCCCTATGTAGCGCGTTATTTGAAGTTCACCCTCCAGCACAACATAAAAATAGTCTGGCATCACATCTTCGCGATAAAATTCCGTATCAGGCTCTAAATCAGTCTGCTCGCTAGATTCGATTAACCAGCGTATTTCATCATCAGGTAAATCTTGAAATAACGGAAAAGTCGCTAATCGATTTTCAAGTGTTTGCTCCATATGCTTTTCCCCTTATAGATTTGCCAAGTGATTATGAACAAATTGAACGGCAATCGAGCCTTCTCCAACGGCGGATGCTACTCGCTTCACTGATTGCGAGCGGACATCGCCCACAGCAAAGACACCAGGAACACTGGTTTCTAGCAAGAAGGGCAATCGCTTAAGTGTCCAACTTGTTGGCAAGCGGTCTTCCGCTTGCATGACTTGTGGTCCTGTACAGATGAAGCCTTTTGCATCTCGCATCACTTGTTCGCCCAACCATTCTGTGTAGGGTACTGCCCCAATGAAAACAAAGAGGGCAATGGCATCTTCAGTGGTTTGCTCATTTGTCACAGTATCAACGGTTGTCACAGCTTCCAGATGTTGTTCACCATGAACAGCCTCAACTTCTGTGTTCAATTTTACTTCAATATTGTCGATGCAACGGATACGCTCTACAAGATACATAGACATCTTGGCTTCCAAAGAATCGCCACGCACTAGAATAACAACGCGCTTCGCAAATTGGGAGAGATACACGGCTGCTTGTCCAGCAGAATTACCAGCCCCAACGACGAATGCCGTCTGATTAGAACAAGCAGTTGCTTCTGTTAGCGACGCGCCATAATAAATACCGCGACCTTCTAGTTGTGCGACACCCGATGTAGATAGTTTGCGATAACTCAACCCCACAGATAGAACCACCGCATGTGCGCTAATCTGTGTGCCGTCTGATAATGTCAGCACTCGATAGAGACCATCAACATCAAGCTGAGTGGCTGATTGTGGTGTCAAAATTTCGACTCCAAATCGTCTCGCTTGGGTGGTTGCTCGTCGTGCTAAATCACCACCCGATAAACCCGATGGAAAGCCGAGATAATTTTCAATCCGAGAACTTGTTCCTGCTTGCCCACCTGGTGCTTCGCGTTCAATTAAAACAGTTCGTAAGCCCTCAGACGCACCATAAACAGCAGCAGCCAATCCTGCTGGACCACCCCCTACAATAGCCAAGTCATAAAATGTATTGCTCGCACGAGTTTGCAGACCGAGTTGGCTGGCCATATCCTCAGTTGTTGGGGCAGTCGCTGTATGACCATCTGGATAAATGACAAATGGCAGATTTGTAGCTTGCCCACCGAATTCTTTTAAAGTCGTCGTAGCATCAGTGTGATTTTCAATATCTAAGTATTGATAAGGAACATGATTCCGTGCCATGAAGTCTTTGAGTGCATGTGCTTCTGGCGACCATTGATGTCCGATGAGGCGTATTCCCTCAAAATCAGGACGATAGCTGGCTTGCCAATCATTCAGCAAATCATCAATCACAGGGTAGAGTTGTTCTTCGGGTGGTTCCCACGGCTTTAGCAAATAATGATGCGCCCCTGCCTCATTAATCGCCTCAATTGCTGCACCTGTATCGGCATAAGCTGTCAATAATGCCCGTTTTGCATCAGGATACAAGTTCATGGATTGTTGTAGAAGTTCCACGCCATTCATCTGAGGCATTCGCTGGTCACTGAGGAGCAATGCAACAGGTGCACGCCTTTGTCGTAATTCACGCAATGTTTCAAGGGCTGCTGAACCACTATCTGCTCGCATGATGCGATAAGTTTTACCATAGCGTCCACGTAAATCACGCACAATTGAAGCAAGTACTGCTGGGTCGTCGTCAATAGAGAAAATGATCGGTTTTGTTGCCATGAGTTAGGTCTCTATCCCATCATTATTGTTAATTGGTGTGTTTAGCTTTTTGAGGCATCATCGTAAAATGCGGAAGTTTCCAAAATTAACAGAAACCACCTCATCATAATAACGATGTATATTAAGTGCTTAGACGAGATTATCTCACTTTTATGAGTAAATGATGAGGTGCATTAGATTTTATTCAGCATTTTTTTCTTAACTGGTTGCACAGCGTGTCTGTGACTTTGGATCTCTCTATTTCCACTTAATTATTTTCTGAATATTTTTCTTTTCTGTACCACAATATATTACCTTGCTCATCAACTTGTTCACTCCAAAAATCTGGATGTTCTCGGTCTGTGAATCGGCGCATGTCAGTTTGTTTTGTCCATTTTGTACCATCTGGAAGAATCGTCTCATCATTAAATTCAGCCTCATAGGGGATTGCATTAGAAGGTATGTACTGTTGCCAATTTTCATCGCATTCTGGAGGAAGATATACAAATTCTTTATTATTCAAACTATATCCTCTTAGACTTGCACCCTCAAGATTGCACCATTCAAGACTAGCACCTTCAAAGTTAGTTCCAACTAATATAGAATTTTTCATATCAGACCATTTTAAAATCACGTTAGATAGATTCGCTCTCCAAAAATCTGAATTTTCTAAATCACATTGATATAAAGTAGCATTTTGCAGTTTTACAAAGCCTAGGAAAGTTTTTTGTAAGTTCGCTTTAGCAATAATAGCACTTTGCAAGTCAGCATCCATGAGATCTTTGCCTTACAATAAACCATCTTTTCCCTTTAACCAGTCATGATTTTTTAATTCTTTGAAGGCGTGAAGAGCTGTAGTATTGGCAGGACTACCAGCTTCTCGTATCAATTTTTCCTTAAATGATTTAAGTTGTTGTTGCTCATTACGCTGCGCATAAATTCTGTCAAGAAAAAATACAGTGAATAATATTCCCATAGCCTCAGGAAATAACTCTGCTAATAAAGAACCCACTTCACTGATTGTTTGTGGTAATGCAGGAAATGCTATTAAACCTAATAAAAATCCTACTAGTAATCCATAAAATAGAGGATACTTTTCCCATAATTGTACAATTTCGTTCCAACGTCTGTTTTCAGAATTAACTTCCATGTAAAGCACCTCTTTAATCAACTGAAAATTGCAACTTTATTTTATTTGTTTTGCAATCTATGTGCTAGCTATTCACTGTCTTTCGCTTTATTGACTGCATAGCGCATTGACAATTCTGGTTCGGCATTTTGTAAGCGACGAGGTGGCAAGCCTTGTAGAATCACTTCTAAATCATCTACAACCATTTCACCTATTTCTTGCAATCCTTCTGACACTGACCCTGCCTTATGTGCCGATAAGACCGCATTCTCCGCTTGTCGGATAGGATGGTCAGCTTGCAATGGTTCTGTCGGGAAAACATCGGTGGCGACTTTAAACTTACCTGTGAGTACCATCTCGGTCATCGCATCAAAATCAACCACATGAGCGCGACTCGCTAAAACGAGAACATCTGTCGGTGATAAACGGCGCAGTTGCTCACGTGATAACATCGCTGAATTTTCTTTGGTTGGGGCAGCGAGAACAAAAATCACCTGAGAACGGTCTAGCAAGGTTTCCAGTGATACGGGTGTCACGCTTTGTTGCATCAGATAACGGTCACCCAACCAAGGGTCATAAGCGAGGATGTCACATCCAAATGGCTTGATTAGAGGATGCAAGGCGTGTGCGATATTACCGTAGCCAATGATGCCAACCGTTTTACCAAATAGCAAAAATGTCTCTGTATTTGCATCATGGAGATAAGGTTCGTTGCCTTGTCTCATCTGACGGTCACCTTTAGCAATATCGCGCGATGATGCCAAAGCCAAGCCGAGGCACATCTCCGCTACTTGGCGCGCAAAAGCAGGAGCAACACTCAAAACTCGAATTTTATGTTGATAGCAATACTCATAATCCAAATCAAGCGGGAATGCCCCTGAAATTACCAAGATAGCCCGTAAATTTTTCGCTTGTGTTAACATATCCCCATAACGCCAATCCGCACAGATGACAACTTCAGCATCGGGTAGGGCAGATAGAAACGCCTCCTGTGGCATCGGTTCATCCCGCCCCCAAACAACTTCTGCAAGTTCATACAGACGTGTTTTATCTGCTGATGAAAACACTTCGTCCATTGTGCGGAAGTGTGGGTCGAGGATGACTTTAGGTTTCTGAGGCATAGCGAGACTATCTTTCCAAGTATGGAGAACAGCATACATAAATGATTTTTGTAGGGGAGCGTCACCGTGTTGAGTAGCCCCTACCTTGCATCTCATTTGAGATACGCACGACTCTTGAGTTTGCTCATGTCTTGTGCCATATGTTCAAAACATATGGCTAGCTCGTCTTGGGAAGTACACTAAAGGCACTGGTTTTGAACCATCCGTGAGAGCAAGGGTATGGGTATGCTGTTTTGGACATCAGGTCAAGGGGCAAACCCGTTGGACTCTACAACCGTACGCTCCCGAATATAAACGATTGGTAGATTACCCTTTAATGCCTGTCGATGCGATACTTTCGATGAACGCACGTTGTAAGGATAGATAGAACAGTAGCACAGGCACAGTGATAATCGTCAGGTACGCCATAATCTCGCCCCATAGGGTATCAAGCTGGAAGAAATATTGTAAGCCGACCATCACTGGACGTAATTCTTCACGCTGAACAACCATCAGAGGCCACAGATAAGCATTCCACATCGGCAAGAATTTCAGAATCGCAACCGTTGCAAGAACAGGACCTGAAATTGGCATAATCACCCGATAGAATATTTGGAAGATGCTTGCACCATCAATTCGTGCTGCTTCGACTAATTCTGTTGGTAAATCTTTGAAGTAGGTGTAGAACAGAAAGATTGATAGCGGATCGACAATGAAAGGTATAATTTGAACATGGTAAGTATTTAACCAACCGAATTCGATGCCACTCGCACCAATCCAGGGGAGTTGGTTTACAAGCATCAACATGGGAATAACAATCACATCCGCAGGGATAATCAATGTTGCAATAATAACACTGAGAATTATCCCTTTACCACGCCATTCGATGATTGCCAATGAAAATGCAGCCATTGAATTGACAACAATCGATAAGATGACGGTTGTAGCTGTCACAAATAACGAGTTACCAATAAATCGCATAATTGGTACTCGTTCAAAAGCAGAGGCGTAATTATCGAAGCTCAGATCGCCAACAGGCAAGATAGCACGGATTGAACTTGAATCGCGCAGCAATTGTAAATCAGGTTTGAACGACGACATAATCATGAAAATTAAGGGTAGGATAAAAATCGACGCGACCAAGATTAACAGAAGATAGCGAGTAAAAATCATTAGATTCTTTTGTGTTTGTGTAACTTCGCGTGCTTGGGACATCGTTTATTTCTCCCGTGTGAGGTAACGTTGAATGAGTGAGATAGTCAAGACCATCACGAAAAGAACCACCGAAATAGCAGAGCCATCCGCAATATCTTGTTGCTCAAAGCCACGTATCACAGCTTGGAAAACAGGGGTTTGAGTTGAATCCAGCGGACCACCGCGTGTCATCACATCAATCTGAGCAAAAAGACCAAAGGCTTGAATCGTAATCAAAATTAAAACTAAGACGGCTGTACTACGTAAGCCAGGCCATGTCACAAAGCGGAACTTTTGCCATGCGTTCGCACCATTGACTTCAGCGGCTTCGTACAACACAAAGGGAATCGTCTGCAAACCAGAGAGCCAAATCACCATATGGAAGCCCACCGCCTGCCAAATTGACATTGCAATAATAGAATTCATCGCAGTATTGGGATTACCAAGCCAATCGACAGGTTCAAAGTTGCCAAAGGTTAAAGCACTCAAGACCGAGTTGAGCAAACCATTTTGTCCGTCATAGATAAATTGCCATAAAATCGAAACGACCACGATTGAAATTACCACAGGCATGAAGTAAATCATGCGGAAGACATTAATACCCTGTAGTTTTTGATTAACCATCATCGCTAAGACAAGAGCCAGCCCACCTTGCAGAGGCGCGACAATCATCACAAAGTAAAATATATTGAGAAGTGACTTTATGAACACAGGGTCGCTAGCCAGTAGTACAAGTCGATTTTCGCCTTGTTGCCACGACATAAACTCACGCAAACCATCTAGCTGCGGATAATCAGGATTATCCCGTGTGAAGTTCCGCAAGCGCGGATAGCTGATGTTGCCATCTTCATCACGCAGGACTTCGCCTGTTGTTTCATCACGTTCTGGTTCGAGTGTAAAAAATTGCATAGTCAGCAGACGGTTAAAATTCCGCATTCCCACGAACTCAGTCGGATTAGGAGAAATCAGACGTTGATTCGTGAACGAAAAGTAAAAACCTGTGAAGAATGGATAGAGTAAAAATAATAATAATAACAATAGGGCAGGTGCCATCATCACCCAACCGATGATAGCTTCTGTTCGCTTATAACCAAGTTGATTATTCTTTCGCTTGGGTTGTGCCATCGGTAACAACTTTCTATAACAGATATGTAGAAGGGGAGCAAGGGTTATCCTCAAGTGAAATGGATTTTGAGTTGTGCTAATCCATGTAAGAATAATTGTAGGGGACGACTGATGTGTCGTCCCAAGCGAGGCGTAGACATCGCTACGCCACTACAAAACGTGAGGCTTATTCTTCACCAAATCCGTAGCCACCATTATCTGCGATATCTTGCTCAATATCATCAACTGCGGCATCAAGCGTATCAATCACATCAGCACCATTGGCGATATCTGCCAACGCACGTTCAAAGACTAGTGCCGCGTTTAAGTATGCTGGCGTTACAGGGCGAACAAGTGCTTGTTCCTCACTATATTCAAAGAAAATTTCAAGAGGACCACCAGGAGCATAGTTTTCAGTCAATTCTGCAGCAGTGAGAGTTGCAGGAATCAAGCCAACAGCATTGCTGAATGCTGCGAGATATTCATCTTGCATCGCGAATTCAATAAAAGCATTTGCACCTTCTGGTTGATCGCTGCTTGCAGCAACAGCAAACTGCCATGACGCTGCACCGATAGTCGGACCATTACCAAAATCAGGAGCAGGCAAGAAGAGAACATCGTCGCCCATTGCTTCGAGAGCAGCAGCAGCAGCCCAGTTACCATTCCATTGCAAACCATAGAGACCATCAATGAAACCTGTGTCGCGGTCTGCACCATCTTGCGATGTTCCTGGAGCATACCCATTGTCAAACAGGCTTTGCCACCATTCACCGAATGCGACTGCTTCATCGCCATTCAAGACACCTTCTGCTTCAACATAGTTATCACGATTGATAATGTCTCCACCGAATGATTGCAAGAATGGTGAGAAGGCATAAGGATACCATTCACCTGTCCACGCCATACCAACATCGAATGCAAATTCATAGTCACCGCTGGTAGCGTAAATTTCGAGAATCTCATTAAATTCTTCCAATGTCCAAGGCTCTTCGAGTGTTGGTACGCGGATGCCATAATTATCGAGGTCTGATTGACGGGCATACATTGCTAGCGCTGCATCCCATAAACCTACAGAGTAAAGTTCACCATCCCAGTAACCGAGTGCACCTGGTAAATGATTTTCGATGAGGCTTTCGTCAATGGTAAGTGGTTGCAAGTAACCAGCCCATGCCCAGTTCGGCATCACAGGACCATCAACATCAATAATGTCAGGCAATTCATCAGCAAGTGCTGCTGCAACAATAGATTCGTTGTAAGCACCTTGCGGGAATTCTTCGAGGACAACTTCATATTCATCTTGTGACGCGTTGAAGTCTTCAATGATACCCACTAACACAGTACGTTCTTCGGGGTTACCAGCACCGTGATACCACAAATCAATGGTTTCTTGTGCGGAAACAACACCGCTTGCCATCACGAGTACAGCACTCGCAATCGCCAAAACTAACAGTCGTTTAATGCTCATTACAGTCTCCTAAATGTACATTTTAAGAAATTGGTGTTTATCTACTTGTATCCGAGGTGATACTCACTTCCCATTCTCTGTCAAAACAGGCATTGCCTGTTCCTTGCAATAAACTGGTCAGCTTTATGACCAGATTGAAGGCACTTCAAAAATATTAATTTGTGTCGCTGTCGCATCTTGACCTGTGACATGCAGATAATTATGGTCAAAATCCGTCGGATAAATGCGACTGGTGACACTGGTGCGACCATTGACAATCACTTCAAGCACTGAGCCATCAAGCAAGATTCGCAGTGATAAATTTTCATCAGACATGAGTGCGTGATTAACACGATGGGCATATGTATCATCTGCTGGTATGTTCGAGGCTAAGTCACGATTAATGTTGAGCATTTGTGTCGTCGCATCATATTCGATGACAGTCGCTATCTGACCATCCTCCGAACATGCGAGTTTAATGCTAATTTTGCCTGTTTCTTCCAGCACAAACTCAGCCTCAATATCTAGTGATAAGCCACGCACAGATAAACTTGTATTGTCTGTGAGGACAACATTGTCTTCACTGAGAATAGTCTGACGAATTGACTCGATTTCTGTGGCAGGGGAGGTGATGAGATTATGATGTTCATTTAGTGATAACACACGCGGGAAACATTGTACGCCAGCCCAACCAGCTTCAGTATGGGCTTCGACACTGCGTCCTTCGCGTAACCATGCCCACAGTAAACGCCGACCTTGATCATCTTCAATAGTGAGTGGGGCGTAAAGATATGCCCAGTCCAGCGTCCCTTGCTTTTCAGCGATGAAGCGATGTTCTTGATAATCCCCAACAAAGTAGATGACATCACCCGTTACATCATCCGTATTGCTAGAAACAATCAGCACCCATTTATCACCGAGTTTGAAAAAGTTCGGACATTCCCAGACTTCACCGAGTGCTGCATCTTCTGACACATACAGAGGATGCAGATACTCCCAATTGAGCGCATCTGTCGATTGAAATAAGAAGACAGCACCCCCTACATCACGAATCTGTGACCCGACAGCCATCAACCATGTATCGCCTTCTTGCCAAACAAAGGGATCACGAAATTCTGTAGTTTGTTGTGCTTCGGCTGGAACATCAGCAATGACGGGGTTTTTAGCATGTTTTGTCCAAGTGATAAGGTCAGCATCACCCGTAGCGACGCATTGGACTTGCACCTCATAATCTGATGAAACACCTGTGTAGAAAATTGTCGGCACACCATCGTGATTGACAGCACATCCTGAGAAAATACCGCCTTCATCAACTGAATCAGGGCTTGGTGATAGTGCAATTGGTAAATCCTGCCAGTGAATCAGGTCATCACTGACAGCATGTCCCCAGTTCATATTGGCATGGAACGCTGCATCAGGATTATGTTGATAAAACAGGTGATAGCGACCATTCCATTGAATTAAGCCATTAGGGTCATTCATCCAGTTCGCAGGGGGCAAAAAATGATAACGAGGGCGACTGGGGTCATTATCAAATTGATGGCGTAAAAGGTTGATTGATGGTTCAATCATCGCACATTTATCCAGTTAAATAACAAAAATAATTTTATGGTATCGTTACCATATGCTAAGATGGTATCGTTACCATATTATTTTGTCAAGCATTTCGTATAATTTGTACAACGCCACCCAAAGGGACATGCCATGAGTCACAATTACACCATCAAAGACATCGCTGCCCGTGCAAACGTTGGCACAACCACCGTATCCCGTGTATTGAATGACCACCCATACGTCAGTGACGAAAAACGTCAACGTGTACTCAATGCTATGGAAGAATTGAATTATCGACAAAATTTGAGTGCTAAATGGTTACGCAGTTCCAACACAGGCTTAGTCGGCTTCGTCACCGATGCTGTTGCGACCACTCCTTATGCAGTTGATATTATTCGTGGCGCACAAGATGCTGCATCAGAGCAAGACCATGTATTATTAGTCGTGAGTGCTAGCGACACGAGCAACTCTATTGAAGATGCCATTGAATTTCTACTAGAGCGTCAAGTAGTGGGGATTATCTATGCAGCGATGTTTCATCATGCAGTGGATTTACCTGATAATATCTACCAAGTGCCAACTGCTTTAGCCAACTGTTATATTAAACAACGTGATTTACCATCGGCTGTGCCTGATGAATTCATTGGGGCGTATCGTGCAACCCGTGCCTTACTCGAAGCAGGGCATAGGCGCATTGCACATTTACAAGTTGTACCACCAGCAAGCGATGCGCGAGAGGGCAGGTTAGCAGGCTACAAAGCCGCACTCGAAGCCTATAATATTCCCTTTGATGCTAGCCTGTGCATTGAGACATTTGACCATCGTTCAGATGAAAATTTCAACATCACACAACAACTGCTGGCGATGGATAATCCACCAACAGGATTCTTCTGTGCTAATGACCGCATGACGATTGCAACGTATCAAGCCATCATGCACGCAGGGTTAAGCATCCCTGATGATATTGGAGTGGTCGGCTTCGATAATCAATTAGATGTCGTGCAAAATCTCAAACCGCAACTCACAAGCGTTCAACTCCCACATTATGAAATGGGCGCATGGGCATTCAATCAACTGCTCATTAATACAAGTGAACCAATTCAAGCGAAGATTGATTGTCCACTTGTAGCGCGTGCGTCTGTTTAATCATCTTGCTGAGTGAGCCACACAATCGCATAATCATTTAACTGAATCGCACCGCTACACACACTATCATCGAACAGATTACGCCAGTTGCCATCAGGCAAATTAATTGTGACAACTTGGTCAGTCACATTATGCAAAGCAAGCACGTTATCAGTCTCAGATTGGCGTTGCACAGCAAAGATGCTCGTTCCCATATCTAACACTGTTTGGGATGCCAGTGGATGAAACGCATCGGTGCTACGACGCTTCTCCAGCAATTGCATGTAACCTGTGAAGACCTTCGCAAATAGGGTATCGCTAGTGAGTGCAGTCGATAGGGCAGGTGCATCTTGTTTTTGACGATTAATCGTGCGATAGCGTCCTGTTTCTTCGACACCCTCTGACCAATTGCGTGCGCCGAATAAACTTGAAAAATAAATGCCAGGCACACCAGCCAATGATAGCTGAATCGCTTGTGAGACCAAGAATCGCTTCACAGCTATCTCAGGATTACTTGCTGTAATCTCAGGATTTGTGACAGCATCAAAATAGGTGATGTTCATCTCATAAGGCGATTGTGACCCATCGCTATTGGTCTTGTAGGAGATGTTTCCGCCGTGTGCTTTGGTGCGCTGAACCAGTGTCTCAATCTCATCAGACGATAAAATCCCTGTTACAGGGCGTAAGCCAATACCATCGTGCGACGCTGTAAAGTTGAAAAATGTCGTGCGTTCGCCAACACCATCCAAGGACTTTGCCCAATTCATCAGATGGGTGCTATCCCCTGATGCCATCGTGTGTAAGACAAGGGGAGGTAGTGGAAATTGATAGACCATCTGCGCTTCGTTTGTACCATCACCAAAATAGCTGATATTTTCTTCATGTGGGACATTGGTTTCTGTAATGAGTACCACATTAGGGGCAATAACATCTAGTACATCGCGCATCAATTGAATAATGAGATGGGTTTCTTCAAGATGGATGCTAGTTGTGCCAATTTGTTTCCAGAGGAAGGCAATCGCATCTAAGCGTATCAATTCTGCACCTTGTTCGACATAAAAGCGCAAAATCTTGAGCAATTCCAGTAAGACTATCGGATTTTCTGTATTCAAATCGACTTGGTCATCACTGAATGTTGTCCAGACGTGTTTTGTGCCCCTTGCTGTCTCGAATGGTGTGAGCAGAGGCAAAGCACGCGGACGCACCACCTGCGATAAATCCGTTTCAGGAGGCACAGCGATAAAATATTCATCATAAGGAGCTTCACCAGCTAAATATTTCTGAAACCAATCGCTCTTCGCCGACATATGATTGAAGACAGCATCAAACATCAAGCGAAAATCATCCTGCATAGCATTGACGTGTGACCAATCGCCGAGTGCTTCATTGACTTCATAGTAATCAATCACACTAAAACCATCATCCGATGACCAAGGATAGAAGGGTAGGATATGAACACTATTGATGAGCGGATGTACATGGGCTTTCAAAAATTGGTGCAAAACTTGTAGAGGCGGATGCTCACCATCTTGGACATGGTCACCATAGCAAATCAAAATCACATCTTTTTCGGAGACCGCCAGTTGCTCACTATCGCCATTGTGAATTGGTTGTAAGATGTCGTCCATCTGAGCATAGATTTCGTGTGCCGTATCAGCACCGTAAATTTTTTCTAGCTTAGCAATAATTTTATCGTGACTATTTTCACTCATGATGACATGCCCTTTCCAACAATAGTTTAGGAGAATAATGTCTCTATTATACGGGGCTTTAACTATCGTTCAACAGCATCATAGATGAGTTATTTCTAGCTTATGATAATCTCACTTATCAATATATAGAAATTTGTACTATTGAAGGTATCTCTCATTGACCAGCCTCATACCGAGGAACATTTGTATTAATCCTTATTTAGAGAATAAGCGCAGAAGTTGTTCATCAACATCCAACAAAGATGTGCTCAATAAAGATTTTGCTTTTGAAACATCAAGGCTATTATCTCGTGGGCTAGCATCCCAGCGTGGGTTCTCAACCATATTTTGTTCTATGACAAGCCTATCATCGACTCTGAGATGTTGTGCAAGTCGCTGAGTAAATTCAAAGTCAGTTAATCGTTCACTACCAGCAATATGAAGAATACCGCGATAATCAAAATCACTCTTAGATACTTCAGCAAGGGCTTCAACCAAATTATCGATCAATGTTGGTGTAATATAGCGGTCATTGAAACGCTCAACAGGCTGTCCAGATTTCAGCTTATCCACAACCTGCCGTAACCGTGGATTGAGTAAACCATCAATATCATATCCATTGACGGTATCAGTGCGAATGATGAGAGCATTAGGACATAGTTTTTGTGTAACAGTTTCCCCTTTAGCCCGAGTCATCCCATATAGTCGATAATTATCTGTTCTGGATTGTGGCGTTGAATTTTCGGCATGGCTGCCCTTGCCATTGAATACAGCATTGGTGGAAAGATAAATAACTAGTGTGGAAGGTGAAATTAATTCGCTAATTTGTTCCACAGAGGCAACACTAATTTTCTGATGAATATGCTCGTTGCCTTCCTTTGGTATAGCACAATGAAAGATAACTGTTGGCTCAAATTCTGTAATGCAACGCTCCAAAGCATCGTCGTTGACAGTCAAGTCAACTTGGTAGGCTTTTGCATTTAACTTGACTTGGTTTTTAGAAAAGGTAAAGCCAACTTCTATCTGATTGTTAAGAAAGTACTGAACTAATCTCGCGCCGAGAAATCCGCTACCTCCAATGATTAAAATTTTTTGTCCCACAAAACATCTCTCGCAATTAATAGTATACAATTCTCAAGTATCTATCGCTGCACTATTACATCATAAAATGACCGTCGATAAGTTATACACACATCAACGGTCATTTTAGTCAGAGGGTTATTGCTCGGCACGCATATCGTAAATTAGATACGTATCAGTCTCGACCACGAGCGTGTAATTATCATTGAGAGCGATTTCTAATTCTGGTTGCGCTGCCCAATCATCCATATCAGTGATGACGAAGTATTCAGGCTCAGGGATGATCTCATTGGCTTCAGTCAGCGCGATAACATCATCTGGTGTGCGGTCTACTGATAAGCCGACAATACCACGCCAACGATTTTCGTTAGTTTGTAACCAATCATCCCCCGCAACCTCGGAATAATAGATGAAAGGCAAACCATAAGATTCTGATAGATAAAGCACATTGGTATTGTGTTGTAGATACTCGCCAATCGCTAGTGCATCATCCACCTCGGATTGATAATTGATTTGGTCTTCGCCATCAGCGATAACCACCAACATGCCGAATCCAATCCCCAAGAGCCACAAGCCAACAACAGCCAGTCGTGCTAACGGATAATCATGTTCTTTTCTGAGGTTAGCAAAAATGACAGTTGCGATACTCCCCATTGATAAAGCAACAAATGGAGTCAATGGCAGATGATAGTAACGATGCGTGTGGATATTCCATGTGAAAACTGATCCTAAGAACAGATACCCTGCTAACAAGCCCAATATCGTATAGCGAAATTTGCCTTTTGCGAGCAAAAGTCCTGTTAAGCCAATCACAAAGCCACTAAAGCCGACTGTATTATTAATTAGCTTGAGCCAACCACGCCAATAGTCAGGGTCGAGGAACAACTGTGGCAAGATGCGTCCGCTTGCATTTTCATGGAAGTGCCCACTGATGAAGAAACCATCAAACAAATATAATGCAATAGGTGTCAGCGCGAGAACAGCATACAAAATGCTATCACGACTGAGTACCATCTTGAAAAATCCACGATGATAAATGCCAAGCACAGCATAAAAACCAGCAATGATGAATGCTGATTGTAACTTAGCAAAAATCGTCACACCACTCACCACCCCTGCCAAGATGAGCCAACGCAGAGAATGCTCTTTATGGTATTGCACAATCAAATACATGCTGATGAGAACACCCATCAACATCAGCGAATCAGGCTGAAAATTATTACTATCGATTATGCCATGCGGTAGGAACAGAAACACACTCAGAACAATCAGCGAAGCATCAAAAGATAAGAATTCACGGGCTGTCAGAAATAGAAACAAGCCGCCTATCAACCAAAACAATGAGGTCACTGCTGCTGGCACTAAAATATTATCCGAGCCAATGATATACCATATTGTCCCGACGATTTGTTCTGTGATTTGTGGTTCATTAATTGGCTGACGGTCACGGTTGAGGACAACGGCTTCTTGCTGGTCGGCAGGAATATCAGCCAATGCGTAATAATAGCCTTTGGCAATTACTGCCGAATGAAATTGGCGCACACTCAATTCATAAAATGGTCGATTCGACGCATCATAGAGACGAATCCCAAAACCAAGTGCGAATAATCCGATAACAAGCAATGTGCGTAACAACTTGCTATTCGGGATAAAATCTACCGTTTGCTCATTACCCATTGGATACATACCCCATTCTTCTTAGATTTGCTTGTTGCTATCTCTCATATTGTAATATATCATAAGATTCAGAGAGAGAACAATGCTTAGTTAGCATATTATTTGAGTCT
Source organism: Chloroflexota bacterium (assembly GCA_039200705.1). Lineage (GTDB taxonomy): Bacteria > Chloroflexota > Anaerolineae > Aggregatilineales > Phototrophicaceae > JAUZRW01. The sequence goes on along the minus strand of JBCCSC010000002.1, from coordinate 82,890 downwards.
GGGTAGACAATTTAGGGTAGGCTATGACATCACAGAATACAGAAACAACTCACGCGGAAGAGCGCAATGAGAATGTACTATTGGGCAAACTCAATTGGCGCAATATCCTCAGTGGAATTGCTATCCTGACAATTTCCTTAGTTTTACTCTATTTTGCGCTCAGTGGCACCGATTGGGCAACGCTCATTAGCACCGTCCAAACGGGCGATTGGCGATGGTTGCTAGCAACTATTGGCATGTTGACTACGAGCTACACAGTTCGGAGCATTCGCTGGCGTGTCCTCCTAGAGCAAGATAAATCTCTCCCCTTTAAGAAAATGTTCGGTGCAACCATTATCGGCTATCTTGGGAATGCCTTTTTGCCAGCACGCTCAGGTGAATTATTGAAGACTGTGACTGTCAAACGCTCATTGGGGATTCCGATGGTCTTGGCTCTCACGACCATTTTCACAGAGCGTCTGCTTGATGCAGCTTTCTTGGTAATCATGGCGCTCATCATCATTGCACAGATTGACGCTATCCCTGATTGGCTACAAAGTGCAACCCAAATTATGGGAATTTTAGGCTTCGTTGCCCTCGTGATTTTGTTTCTTGTGCCCTACTTTGCACCAACTGTCAAACGACTACTTAGCAAGATGCCACTGCGTGATACCTTGCAAGACATCATTGTATCGCTGATGGATAAATTGGTTGCAGGGATTCGCGTTCTGCATGAACCTAGTCGCGCCTTTAAATTTGGTATTCTGACATTAGTTGCGTGGTCAACTGATTTGGCGATTGGCTTATTCATCAGTCAAGCATTTGGCTTATCGATGGGCGTTGTCCCTGTTATTTTGATAACAGTTGCGCTTGGTTTATCGAGTGCCATTCCATCTACCCCAGGCTACGTTGGTGTGTATCAATTCGTTGCCGTGACCGTTCTCAGTCAGTTCGGCTACACACAAGAAGAAGCACTCATCTTTGTCTTCATCCTACAACTGATGGAATACACAACTCTCTTGTTATGGTCATTGCCAAGCCTTGCTCTAACAGGTAGAAAACAAGATAAAATTACCTCCCCTATTTCACAGAGTCGATTATCAAGCCCCACAACTTAAATTTGTTGCACTGGACAGATTCATCATCTCAAGTTATTGCGTGATTGTGATAGATCTTTTGGAGTAGTTGAGTATAGGACAAACAACCTACAAACACAGTTTATTATCACCTTATATGTTGACATATTACGGAAAATTACTAATAATATATTTATAATTCAGTTCTATGAGTGTGGGAAGCTAGTAGATGCAAATTTTAACAAAGCGAAAGATTGATATTTCAAAGCCAGAAATCGGAGATGAGGAAAAACAAGCCGTCATGGAAGTCCTTGACTCAGGGATGCTGGTTCAAGGTGAAAAAGTCAAGCAATTTGAAGAAGACTTCGCTGACTATTGTGGCGTAGACCATGCTATCGCTACCAGTAACGGCACAACCGCCCTATCCGTAGCACTCATGGCACACGATATTCATGCAGGTGACGAAGTGATTATCCCATCATTCACCTTCATGGCGACAGCAACCAGTGTCTTATCAGTCGGTGCAATCCCTGTCTTTGTCGATATTGAACCTGATACGTTTTCAATTACACCTGATGCTATCGAAGCAGTCATTACCGATAAAACTCGCGCAGTTATGCCTGTTCATTTATATGGTCACCCTGCTTACGTCAAAGAAATTGCAGAGCTATGCAAAAAATATAACCTTGTCCTGATTGAAGATTCCGCCCAAGCACACGGTGCAGCCGTTGATGGCAAGCGCGTTGGTAGCTTTGGCACAGGATGCTTTAGCTTTTACCCTAGCAAGAACATGACCACAGGCGAAGGGGGCATCGTCACCACCAATGATGAGACCGTCGCTGCAAAAGCGCGAATGGCACGCAACCATGGCATGAACACGCGCTATCTGCACGAAAGTATCGGTTTCAACTACCGTATGACCAATATTTCCGCAGCCATCGGCATCGAACAATTGAAGAAACTCCCTCGTTGGACACAACAACGCATCGCCAACGCAAGCTACCTATCAGAAAATATCAAAACAGTTAAAGTGCCAACAGTCCGCGATGGTTGTGAGCATGTCTTCCATCAGTACACAGTTGTTACACCCGATGGCATCAATCGTGATGACGCAGTCCAATATCTGAATGATAACGGCATCGGCGCACGTGTTTATTATCCAACACCGATTCATATGCAACCGATTATGACCGCGTTTGTCAGCGACGACCTTGACTTGCCTGTAACTGAGGATTTACGACATCGTGTGTTCAGCTTGCCTGTTCATCCAGCACTCAAACAAGCCGACTTAGAATACATCGTTGCTTACGTCAATCAGTTATAGTTAGACCTTACGTTTTGTTATCGGACACCAAGAATGGTGTCCCTACAATGAGACAATGATCGTAGGGACACGTTTCTGCGTGTCCGCCGACATAAAAACTATTTTCCAACAAAAACAATCCACCCAACGAAGGGTCAAAGAACAATCATATGCTGATTTTCACAGTTGTGGGGGCGCGACCACAATTCATTAAAGCCGCGCCATTTTCGAGAGCCTTAGCGGATACAGCGCACACTGAATTTTTGGTGCATACAGGGCAACATTACGACGATAATATGTCGGAAATTTTCTTCCAGAATTTGCAGATGTCCGCGCCTGATGTCAATCTAGGGATTGGCGGTGGCTCACATGCCTCACAAACTGCAGGGATGATTGTGCCACTGGAAGACCTGATGATTACCCACAAACCTGATGTCGTGCTGGTCTATGGCGATACCAATTCAACCCTCGCAGCAGCGTTGGCAGCATCCAAACTACACATTCCGATTGCCCACGTCGAAGCAGGTCTACGCAGTTATAACCGCAAAATGCCTGAAGAAATCAATCGCGTGCTGACCGATACCCTATCAACATGGTTATTCTGCCCGACACAAATAGCTGTTGATAATCTAGTCCAAGAAGGGATGACGGAGGGTGTTCATCAAACAGGCGATATTATGCACGATGCCATGCGCCTCTATCGTGATATTGCCGATGAACAAACCACTATTTTCGATAGCATCCCCGTCGATAAAACGACAGCCTATGCCCTACTGACAACCCATCGACCAGCCAATACCGATTCACAAGCCAACTTAACTGCCATCGCCGAAGCCATTAGCACACTCGATATGCCTGTTATTTTTCCTGTGCATCCACGCACAAAAAGCGCAATTGACCGCTACTGCATCACATTTAGTGAGCAAGTGCGTTTGATAGACCCCGTTGGCTATTTAGATATGCTATCCTTACAGAAAAACGCCCAAGTTATCATCACCGATTCAGGAGGTTTACAGAAAGAAGCCTTCTTCAACGTAACACCTTGTGTCACCATTCGTCCTGAAACTGAATGGGTGGAAACTGTTGACCTCGGCTGGAATAGACTGGTTGACCCCACCGTAGAAGCGATCCATGCAGGGGTGCGCGAAGCCCTCACAACACCGATGCAAACACCCGACTCAGTCTATGGTGATGGCTATGCTGCTCAAAAAATTATTGCAATCCTAGAGGAGACATTAAGCACATGACCCTATCCGCTTTACAAGACAAAATCACCAACAAAGAGGCTACCGTTGCTATCATCGGCTTGGGCTATGTTGGTTTGCCTGTTGCCTGTATGTTTGCGAAAGCGGGCTTCAAAACGCTCGGCGTGGATATTGACCAAGCACGGGTTGATAAAATCAATCAAGGGATTAATCCGATTGAAGGTATCGAACCAGGTTTATCCGAACTCGTACAATCTGTGACAGAAACGCAAAATCTAACTTGTACCACAGATTATGCCATGCTGGCTGATGCCGATGTCATCACGATTTCAGTGCAAACACCTGTCGATAGTGACCATCAACCACGTTACGAGCATCTCAAATCGGCTCTCACAACCCTCGGAAATGTCCTCTCAGCAGATACATTGGTCATCATTGAATCAACCTTATCACCAGGGACGATGACGCGCATTGTCCAACCAACACTTGAAGCAAGCAGTGGCTTGCAAGCTGGCACAGATTTCTACTTGGGGCATTGTCCAGAACGTGTGATGCCTGGACGTTTGCTCCACAATATTCAGATGATGAATCGTGTCATTGGTGGTTTAACCCCTGAAATTGCCAAAGTCATGACGACCTTTTATCAGCAAATCGTACAAGGCGATTTAGATACCACCGATGTGCTAACAGCCGAATTAGTCAAAACCACAGAAAATGCTTATCGTGATGTACAGATTGCCTTCGCTAATGAAGTCGCGCAGATTTGTGAGGATGTTGGTGCCGATGTGTGGGAATTGCGCCAACTCGTCAACAAAAGCCCAGGACGCAATATGTTATACCCAGGTGCAGGTGTGGGCGGACATTGCATCCCTAAAGACCCTTGGTTGCTAATTTCATCTGCGACCCATTCAACACCGTCTTTGATTCCGACAGCGCGTGCAGTTAATGCGTCCATGCCTCAGCACGTTTTACACTTAACTGAGAATGCACTTAGCAAACACGGTATCGCCCTAAAAGATGCCAAAATTGTCGCACTCGGCTACGCTTATCTCGAAAATTCAGACGATACGCGCAACTCACCTAGCGAAGCCTTTGTTCAAGTAACACGGTCAGCAGGGGCAGAAGTCTGTATTCATGACCCCTATGTGCCAGCCTATCAACAGTCACTTGATGATATGGTACACAATGCTGATGCACTCGTGATTTTGGTCGCACACGATATGTACAAAACACTCGACTGGCAAAGTCTACTTTCAACCATGCGAACAACTATCATTGTGGATTCACGCAATGTGATTGATGCCTTACCTGCAACAATCGAAGCTGATTTCGTTCGCCTCGGTAGCCAAAAATAGGAAATTACCAACATAGGGATTTGGGCTACAACACATTTACAAATGTAGAGGCATGACGTGTCATGCCCTGTATCAACAAATAAAATAAGGGAAACACAATGCGAATTATGATAACAGGCGTGGCAGGCTTCATTGGCTCGAACCTCGCCCAACACTTACTCACACAAGGTCACGAAATCATCGGTATCGATAATATGTCACAAGGCGAGCCACTCAATATGGCATCGTTCAAAGAGCATGAAAACTTTCATTTTCACGAAGCCGACATTATGAATTTAGATGACATGATAAGTCTATCCGAAGGATGCGATATGATTGTGCATATGGCAGCCTACAAAATTCCACGCTATAGCGATGCGCTGGATACCTTGCATATCAATGGCTTCGGCACAGATAACGTTGCTAAAGCAGCCGTCAAACACGGCATCAAAATTGTGGCAGCATCCACATCCGATGTATACGGTAAAAATCCACAGATTCCATTTTCCGAAACATCCAATCTCGTTGTCGGCAACCCTGATGTGCGCCGTTGGGCATATGCCATCTCCAAAATGTACGAAGAACAATTGCTCTTTGCCTACCGCGAACGCTATGAGATTCCTGTCGTTCTTTTGCGCTTTTTTGGTGGCTATGGTCCTAATCAAAATTTGACATGGTGGGGCGGTCCACAATCGGTCTTCATCAACAAAGCTCTTGATGATGAGGTGATTCCGATTCATGGTGATGGGATGCAAACGCGTTCTTTTACCTACATTGCTGACCATGTTGAAGGCATCACCCGTTGTATGATGATGGATGAAGCCAATAACCAAGTGTTCAATATCGGCAACGATTACGAAATCACCATCCGTGACTTAGCATTTTTAATTTGGCGATTGGTGCGTGGTGAAGATTCTGAACCAAAAGTCGAATTTATCCCCTATGAAACCTTTGGTAAATACGAAGATGTCCGTCGTCGCGTCCCTAATAAAACCCATGCAAAAGCTGTTTTGGGCTTTGAAGCATCCATGCCACTCGAAGACGGTCTCAAACAGACCATACAATGGCAGATAGAACGTCGCCGTTTATTAGGCATCGATACAATGGATGTGACATTTTAATTCGATAGCTATAACACTATACCCCTACATTGCTCATCCAAATTATGTAGGGGTTTTCTGTTGTATCAACCAAACTGCGGGACGATTTGTGGCAAGCGTCTTTCTGCTTGTAGAACAGCATCCGCATGTTGACGCATGGTTACCACATCATAGCGACGTTTCATTGCCTCAGCGATATCGTCCATCACCGATAATTTCTCCGAGAGTGGAGCTTGCATCGCAGGGAAGAAGCCCAATTCAGGGGCATCATCCAACGCCATATAATCCAATGGATGCAACAAAATAGACGGTTCAACCCCTGCCATACGACACATCCCAAGTGCGGTATTGAAGTAAAAACGTGCAACTGCAGGACTCGCAATTTTCGCCAAGTACAACACATAACTAGCATGAATTGGTACTTTGACCACAGGCATTGTCGTCACAGGAATTTCAACCAGTGTTGTATTTTTCAGTTGCCATTTATAAGGCTTGTTCGGACGCAACCCATCTGTGAATGTCCCGAACAATTTTTTGCGCTGTTCTTTTTCTTCAGGGGATAACTTGGAAGTCATGAAGAAGTACATCCGCGCCAACGGACTGAGGTAAGTCGGCAAAGTAGAACAATCGTAAGCATAATCCATCTCTGCTAATACATTCAGCACTGATTCTGACACGCTGAAACCAGGTCCTCGGAATCCTCTCGGACGTTGCCCTGTAACAGAGGTGATGATGTCCTCTGCTTGGCGTAACTCATCTTTGATTTGGTCTTCGCTGTAGAGGTGCAACCAAGGCTCATGATGAAAAGAATGATTACCAATCTCGTGCCCAGCCTCGTGAATTGACCGTAACACTGCTTGATTCTCTTCGATAGACGCATCTTTACCAACGATGAAAAATGTAATTTTCAAATTGTGTTTATCAAGCCATTCAAGGATACGTGGCACAACCAATGGCAAATAAGTCGGGTAGGTATCCCAACCCCTATCCCCATGTGTCTTCATGTATGACCACTTGTTATCAAGGTCAAGTGATAAGCTCGCAATTGGTTTTTGTAATGTCATCTAAAATATTTCCTCTCGATGGTTATCTATCGTATTTAATACAAACGGACACCGACAAGGGTGTCCTCACAATGACATAATTTTCGCAAGGACATAGGTTTACTTGTCCACAATGAAAATACTTGTTTTACCTAACAGTCACAATTTTTCGCGTCGTCGAGTGTCTCTTTGCGTTGACCACAGGCACAGACGTAACCGATTTGCCGTGCCGGGTTACCGACCATCAGCGCATAATCAGGCACATCACGGGTCACGACACTACCTGAACCAATCATCGCCCATTCACCAATGGTTGTGCCACAGACGATAGTTGAGTTTGCACCAATCGCTGCCCCTGCTTTGATGTGCGTTGGGGTAATCACCCAATCATCCGCACTTTTGAGGCTCATATCAGGATTCACCGCGCGTGGATACATATCATTGGTAAAACACACATGCGGTCCGATGAAAACGCCATCATCAACCGTGACACCTTCATAGACCGAAACATAATTCTGAATTTTGACTGCATTACCAATGGTCACATGAGCATCAACAAAAACGCCCCGTCCTAAGATGCAATCTTCACCTAATGATGCGCCTTTACGGACTTGGCATAATGCCCAAATTTTTGTGTTATCACCGACACTTGCGCCATCTTCGACAACAGCACTCTCGTGTACAAACGGTGGATTCTTAGTTTGACTCAACTAGCGTTCTCCTCAATTGCTTGAATAGAATCGTCTGCCAACTTAAATTTTCTAAAATTACGCCATGATTCTAAAATAAGTCGGGCTTGAAATAATAAGTGTGAACGTGTTACCCGCGCAATGCGAATACTGGATTGCCCAAATTGACGTGTGCGTAGCACAGTCGGGAACTGATCTACCTTGTAGCCTTTTTGAATAGCGCGTACCAGTAGCTCCGTATTGCCGAGGAAGTCATCACTCTCAAAGCGAACTTTATCAGCAACATCACGACGATATGCACGGAAGAATGCAGTCCATGTGGCAATTTTCATATCAACCAGCAAGCGATAGAGAAAAGCAGCAACATAGCTAAATAATAAGCGATAAGCAGGTACGCCTTCTACCGCACCATCGGTATGATACGGTGACGCAGTAATCACATCGACTTTGGAATTTATCATTTTTTCAACGATGAGTGGAATGTTATTGAAGTCGTATGTGCCATCGAAATCTGTTGTGACGATGATGTCACCTTTGGCATAAGCAAATCCTGTGCGGATAGCTGCCCCAGGACCTTGATTGATAAGTTGTGGCACAATGGTAAAACGCTTGTCATCTGCACAGGCTACATTCAATAATTTTAGTGTGTCGTCATGACTACCATCATCAACAAACACAACTTGCACAGTGTGTTTTTCTTCTAACTCAGACATCACTGCACGCAGTTTGTCTAAAGTCACAGTAACCCCTTGTTGCTCATTATAAGCAGGAATCACAATCGAAATATTCATGGTCTACCCTCTTGCTTCTCTCAAAAAGCATTATAAGTATCATCGATTCCCCAATCGATGTTCATATATTACAGAATATTTCCGTTTTCGTAAAGCATTTCATCGTAATCCATAAGATACTTGTCTAAGGCTAAATATTTTTCAAAAAATAAAGATATCCTACACGCTATCCCAATGCAAAACAAACTAACCGCCTCTATCAGAACGTTGTGTTTCACTCTTGAGTAAAAATCTTCTGTAGGGCTTCACTTTTGCTGTTCCGAGAGATAATCCAAAAATATTATATGGGTGGATTTGGCGTACCAAATCACTGCAATTCCTAATCTCATGGATGTAGGGGCATGACACGTCATGCCCATGAATTAGCATTATCGAATCAATTTTCGGAATACCAAAAGCAACTCACTCCAAAACAACTAAAGCAACCGATTGGGCAGGTAAACTCAGTTGATTGTCAACCAGCACCGTATTATCGACAACTTCCGCCAGAATATCCTCGGTGAGCAAGCGAACTTCACTGACATCGCCTTCAAAGCCACTAATTGTGATAGGTAAACTAATATCCTCATCATCACGATTAACGATAATCAACGTCAGTGCGCCATCATCACGTTGCGCCGCGTAGATAGTCACATACTCAGCAGTGGATGTTGTAGCAACCATTTGTGTCCCAAAATGTTGATAGAGTTGGTACACATAATAAGTCGGATGCAATTCAAAACTGCCTAGTAAGCCCCACCCACCGCGATGGGTCGGCGTTTGCAATTCATAATAGGCAACGATGAACGGTTCATCTTCGAGCAAACGACCCAGTGAATCTGCCCACCAAATCGCATTGTAGTAGCTATCAGGCGTGGCTTCGCCTTGTGTGTTGGCACTCCAATGACTCGATGCTTCGGTGATAGCCACAGGAATATCACGTCCTGTCTCTTCCAGAACTACTTGACGCAGATTTTCGACTGTATTGCTCCATTCGGCGGTGTTATCGCGCAAATCTTGGATAGTCGTGCTGGGGTCAGCTTGATTCGTCGGGAAAGGATAACGATGCACATCAACAATATCCACAATATCGCCATTATCACGCAAGAACGAACGCAACCAATCTTCACCATTGGGGTCAACGGGGTCAACTTGTGGTGTCCCATTCCATTGGGATAAACCAGGTCCGATAATTTGAATGCTGGGGTCAGCTTCTTTGAGAGCAAGCGCAATCTCCCGCCATTGAGTCGCATGGTCTTGCACCGTGTAATCATCAAAGAGATTCGGCTCATTACCGACATACCAGTACTTAATATCATAGTCATTTTCGACATTGGCATAGTTGAGTAGTGCAACGGCTGCTTCGGGCGTGCCATTTTCGAGGCGCACATGAATACTCGGTTCTGCTCCTGTGAGGCGTGCCGTTCGCATCAATTGGTCAACCTGAAAATCAGAAATATCATTGAGGTCGCCCCACCGCCCCCCTGGGAAGCGTAAGAAGGTGATACCTGCACTTTCGGCTTCTTCAAAGAGGTCAAGTGGGACAACACTCAAAGGACCAAAATTCGCACCATAAGCATACGGGCTAACTTGAGCAATCACAGTTTCAGCATCAACAGTGATTTCAGCATCTTGTGCTTGCAAAGGCACAAACGATAAGCCTATCAAACACAGACCGATAAGAATCAACATTGTTAGTCTGCGCGAAATATGAATAGATTGATTATGTTCCGTCATTTTTGTAACGCTCCAAATAATCTTTATAGAGTCGTTGAGCATGTCCTGCGGGGTCTTGATAATACTCTTCAGGTGATATATCGAGTGTGACCGTGCGCTTGGCTGCTTGCACCGTTGGCTTTGTTTCTGCAAATTTCCGAATCACGTCGGCATGGGGTTTGAGTGAGCCATCAGGACGCACGACACCAAAGTGCCGTTCATGCTTCGCACCATGTAGGTCACAGGGCGGTTTATCCCACAAATCTTCACTATAATCAGCGAAACACCAAAAGACAGATCCTGTTGCACCAACCTCTTGCAGTTTGAATAAGGTTGCCTCGATATAATCGGCAAAGTCTTGTTCACCTGCCATGAATTGTGTACGCTCGATACCTTGATAACTCTCCCATTTCCATGTAACGGATTCAGCAGTATCAGGGGCTGTGCATCCGCCCCACTCTTCGGCTAAGGTTGGTTTACCACAGAGAGCCGTCGTTAAAGCACACAAAAAAGGCATGAAGTCCGTATCGAGATTGCTCTGTGCCCAGTCGATATACATTGGATACCCGTGCATCACAGCAACATCTGTTTCCTTAAAAATTTCATTGATACGCAAGCCAATATCATTGAATAAGCTAGCAACATGCAAACCACAGGTGATGTCATGCTCGCTATCCGTGTCACGGATGAGTTTACACATATCAGCAACCCAACGATGACCTGCCTCCGCAGACCGTGGTGTCGAGAATAAGTCAGGCTCGTTGCCTAAATTCCACATCCAAATCGCATCATGGTCTTTGAATTCACTGATGACCGTCGTCAACAATAACCGTGCAGCACGAATTGCTTCATCATCATGGAACATATTGCGATAAGAACTATCGGTGATACGTCCCTGACTCACAACTTGACGCACATAATAGGATGGCGCAGGAGCATGGGCTGGCGCATCAGGGTCAAGCAACCAACGTGGTGACCAATTCGGACCACTCATATGCCCTGTAAAGAAGGTCACATCTAAGCCAATGCCATTTTCGGCAGCGATGTCACAGACTGTTGCAAAATCGCGCAGTCGCTCTATCGAGACTGCATCCGATGTGGGTTGCCAGTCATCCCACAGCAAAAATAAGCGCACAACAGTCATACCAAGACTGGCAATCAGTTCAAATTCTTCACGCACTTCGTCCGCATCAAAATTTGACCACCAATACATTGCCTTACGACGAGGCCAATAATTGACCCCCAATACAAACGGCTGTTCCATGTTATTTTTCAACTCCTGTGATGACGACACCTCGCATGAAGAACCGTTGTGCCAAGAAGAACAAGATGACAGGCACGAGCATTCCAAGTAAGGCGGTAGCTTGAATAAGTTGAGGTTGTTGCGAGTAACGGAAATTAAATTGCTGAATACCAACAGCAATCGGTTGGATATTCGGGTTGCCAAGTGTGTAAATCAGTGGTTCAAAATAATCGTTCCATGCAAAGACCAAATGGAAAAGCGCAACCGAAATAATGACAGGCCAGGATTGAGGTACAATCACATACAGCAAAATTTGAACAGGATTCGCCCCATCCATCATCGCTGCTTCATCAAGGTCTTTCGGCAATTGCAAGAAGTATTGACGCAATAAGAAGACGTTATACGCATTGGCGAAGAAATGAGGCACGATAAGCGGTAACCATGTACCCGTCCAGCCGATGAAGCTAAAGAAGGCAAATAGTGGCACGAGCATCACTTGCCGAGGCAAAATAATCGTCGAAATCAACACTAAGAAAATCAGACTTTTACCAGGAATCGGAAATCGCGCAAAGGCATAAGCAACCATCACACACGAGATAAGCGTGCCGATTAAGCCCACAAAAGCAATCGCCACCGTATTGAACATCAAACGTGGAAAATTAGCGATGTCCCATGCTTCAGCATAATTTTCAGGATGCCATTCAGGAACAGTTACAGGTTTGAGTGTTCGCCAGCGTCCTTCCCATTCGATAGGCTCAGCATCAAGGTTGTTAGGGTCAACAAATGTACTATCGCGTCGTCGCCCATTGAGCAGTGCCAATTCTTGTTGTGTGCCATCAGGCATATCGACAATCAAGAGCGGTAATTCTTCTCCCTCGTAGGTCACCGTTGCATTGGTCACAGGCAAAATTGACCCTGTGGCACTATCAACAATTTGGTCTTTCGTCTTAAACGAAGTCAAGAACATGTACGCAAATGGCGTGAGGAAAGCGACCAATATCATCGACGTGAAGAGTGTCACCAAGGCATAGAGTGCAAATTGGCGCATATCCCGTTGATAAAATGACGGAATCGGTCTTTGTTGTTGAGGTGTTGCGCTTGCAGATGCCATCAGAATACATTCTCCTCACTGGCGTAGTACACCCAATAACGAGCCGTCGCAAAGAGTAAAATTGTCAATACCATCGTGATAGCAAAGAGTACCCATGCTAAGGTCGAGCCATAGCCCATATCGAGAAAAACAAAGGTCGTCTTGTAAAAATGAATGTTATAAAAAAGTGTCGATTGACCAGGTTGCCCTGTCCCACTTTTAAGGATGAACGGCACTTCAAAATATCTGAGCAAGCCAATCACTGATAAAATGAGATTGAAGAAGACAACAGGCGAAATCATCGGTAAGGTAATTGAGTAAAAACGACGGAGCGCGGTTGCACCATCTACTTTTGCTGCTTCGTATAACTGTGTTGGCACACCTTGCATACTCGCCAATGTAATTAGATAAGCATTGCCGATACCCCACAAGCCCATGATGACCAATGCAGGATAAATCCAAGTAGTGCTATCGAGCCAGCGCGGTCCCTCAACACCGAACCACCACTCAAGAACGCGGTTAAGCCAACCTGTTTCAGTACCGAGCATCCCCTGCCAAATATAAACAGCCGACACAATCGGCACGATATACGGCATATAGAATAAAGTACGGAAGAAACGTTTACCGATGAGATATTCACTATTCATGAGGGCAGCAATAGCAATGGGTAAAATCATCCCAATCGGGAGCGAAATAATTGCAAAGCGGAAAGTTACAGCTAATGAAACACCAAAAAGTGGGTCGTTGAACAGATTGCGATAGTTATCTAAGCCAATCCATTGAATTTCATCAGGGCGTGCGAGGTTAAATTCCATAAAGGAAAAAACCAGCGATGCAATCATTGGTACAATCGTAAAAGCAAGGAAACCAATAATCCAAGGGGATAAAAAGAACCAACCCCACATCCGCTGTTGCTTGATCAAATCATTCGACCCCTTAGTTTTGGTCTTTGTCCTCTGTGTTCCCTCAGTTGGCGGTGGTATAGCTTGTTGCATGATGGTCTCTCATTGAACAATCAAAACAGATAAATAAATCAGATTGGGGAACAATCATTGCTGACCATTCCCCAAGTTTTACAGAATTAATTGTGTTTATTCGTCATAAATAGCTTGCAAATCAGCGATGAGCAAGTCAATTTCAGCTTGTACATCAACACTTTCTTCACTACGCAGTAATGATAAGAAGCTATCAAGACGGTCATTTGCTTTGTTGTTGTTCGGGAGTGGTTCTTCGTGACTTGGTACATCTGGGTAGTTCAAGCTATCACGGACAACATCCCAGTTAACACCTTGTGTGTAGCGTTCATCGAGACCATCAAAGAAGGCTTGTTGGTCATCTGGACGTGCTGGCATCCCACCGTAGACCGAAAGCAAGTCGAGTGATGCTTCACCGACGAGGAAGGTCAAGAATTCAACGGCTGCTTCTGGATTTTCTGTGCTATTGAGGATACGGAAGGTATCAGCATGGAGACGTGCTGTGATTTCGCCATTGTAGCTTGGCAATGCAGCTGCATCCCATTCGGTATCTTCGAGGCAGCAGGTGTACCACAGGTGACTTTGTGCCATAGCAACATTACCACTTGCAAATGGATTACCTGCCGCGAGGAGGTCACTGCCCTCTTGTGCTGCATTTGGCATGAAGTAACCTGACCATTGTGCATCATGGAACCATTGGAACGCATCGCGCCAGTTATCTGGGAATTGTGCATTACCATCGGCATCAATCAGTGAACCAGCCCCGTGTAGGGTTGCATTTTGACGCATTGCACCAGCACCAGCCCATTGGTTAACAAAACCCCATTGGATAATTCCACTTGCGTCGAATTCATCTTCTGTTGCATCAAAACCATTTTCATCTACAGTCAAAATTTGTGCGACTGTGGACATCGTATCAATGTTCCATTCAACTTCTTCACCCTCCAGCATGTATGGGTCACCATAAGCAGAAGGTGGATAGTCTAAGCCAGCTTCGTCAAAGAGACCTGGACGATAGAATAAGAAAGCTGGGAAGTTTGCCAATGGCAGGCCAATCAAGCCTTCGCTGGTGCGGTAGAAATCAACAGCTTCGGCTGGGAACTCAGCATAAGCGTCATAACCCAATGTTTCGAGATGTGGTTCAATATCCAGGAAGTTCCCTGCAAAAGCGGCTGAACCTGCATTACCCACAGGACCAACAATATCAGGAGCTTCACCTGTTGCGATTAATGTAGCAAGGGTTTCAACAGCAACGGCATTATCGACGATAACAATTTCTACTTGAATATCAGGATTTGCAGCATTCCAATCAGCCACAACTTGTTCTTGAACTTCACGTTGTTCAGGTGCGCCACCTGTTCCCAAACCCACATACCAAACGAGATTGACGGTATCTTGTGCCATCGCAGGCGCAATGCTCAGCAACAGCAAAACAATAAAGAATACAGAACGAGAAAGTTTTCTCATGGGTAACCTTTCATAAAATAATGAATATAGGGTAATAGAGTGTATTGTATTGATACTTTTGTTATAAAATTTGCGATAAGCCTCCTTTAGTTCATGCTCTTATGGTCTATCCTTCAAACCACCACAAGTGTCCCTAATCACTCATTGGGTGGATAAGAAGCCTTGTACTGAGGGGGCACTTACATTTTTAGTACGCCTGATTAACATCGTAGTCAATCAACGCCCCTTCACAAAATTATGTAGTTTCATGCTCCAATGCTTGTGTGTTTGTTAGTATCGACGATGTCAGCAAAGGCATATCATGAAACAACCTCAGCAGGTCATACCTGCACTAGTAAGCTAAAGTCTCACACGTTAATATTCCTAACCGATTTACGCTTGATAAGTTGCGTGCTAATTAAGGTTTTTAACGAACGTCGCTCAGGGTCTGTAGCACGGTCTTGCAAATGACGTACCGCCATTATCCCCATCATCACCTTATCGAGGTGAACAGTAGTCAAAGGAGGCGATACAGCTTGTGCAAGGTCAATATCATCAAAGCCAACAATCGATATATCGCTTGGTATCGATAGTCCGTTAGCTTGTAAACCATTTAACACACCAATTGCAACTTCGTCATTGCAGGCAAAAACGGCTGTCACAGATGGATGCTCCTCAATGATTAATTGCGCCGACGCGTAACCAGATCCCCGTGTGAGCGAACTCTCTATAATAATGGGTTGTATGTGATGTTGTTGTAGTGCGTTGAGGTAACCCATGCGCCGTTCACGAATCGATGGATAGGACTGTGTATTACTCCCAACAAGCGCAATATGACGGTGTCCCATCTCAAGTAGATGATTCACCGCAATTGATGCGCCCTCGGTGTTATCAATCAAGACACTATCAAAATCACTATTGAGGCTCGTGTAGGCATCCACAAATACTATGCTCTGCCCTGCTCGATTGCTGATGTCCGAGATAGTCTCTTCCAAAAATGCCCCAACAACAATCACACCATCTACTCGGTCATCCAAAAGCATCGCTGGCAACGATATCGCACGACTATTGTCATCGACCTCAATGCTGGCATACATCAAGCTGATACCATGCCGTGAACATTCACGTTCCGCACCTACAATGATGTGTGAGTAGAAAGGATTGATGCGTGACGGTTCATTCTTGATGTGCTTCGTCAGCAGACCGATAGTTTTAATATCATTCGCAAAAGGGGTTTCGATGATTGTTTTTTGTTGGTAGCCCAATTCCTGAGCAACATCGAGGATATGTTGACGCATTTCAGCAGATACACCTGGTTTGTTGTTCAGGGCTTGCGAGACTGTACTCAGGGCAACATCTGCATACTTAGCAATATCACGGAGTGTCGGTTTTTTAGACATTAAGTTTAAATCCAACAAAAAATTTATTTACTCAGTAATTTTGCGAACAAAAAAAACATGTTCGTACTTGTTCGCAATTTAATCTATTTCTCATAATTTGTCAAGCAATTCACAAAAATTGCCTCACTCTATTGTGGAGAATCACCAAGAAGCAGTTTGAGGACTTTACATCAGTTGTCTATAATTATTAACAAAATGTGCATCAATTCATAGCGATTTTACTGTAATAATTCGTTATAATAAGTCGAAATAAAATATTAGGTGTAAAAGACAAGTAAATTTTTCTTGCTCGATTTTGCACGTCATAGCATAAATCATGTAAGATGAAACCAAATTATTTTCAGAGATGCCTAACAAGTTACGCAGGGGGTAACGAATGAGCATTTTGCCAGAAACGATTCCATTAAATTGCATTGACCGTGTTTTTCTCATCCCAGAAACAGAAGATATACACGGGTCATATTTTCCTGTCACCATCGGACGCTTGACCTACTTCAAATCACAAATCACCAAGCAACAATTGCTAGATGCACTCGTGCATCTCGATGATCATTTTCCGCAACTGCGCGTGCGCTACCGCGTCAATGTCGAAACACTCAAATTCGAGAAAGTACCTGATGCTGAACGTCTTAGCTACTTTGAAAGCCTCATAGAAGAAGTTGAAGGTGATGATGACCCCGACGATGTCATGGCTGATTTAATCTCGTATAACACCATGCCATTAGGGTCGCTTTACAATTTTCGCTTTCGTAATAACGAATTTTATTTGAAGATTCATCATGTGGCTGGTGATGGTCGCCTCTTGGAGTCATTCCAACAAGCGATGATGTACGCTATCTTCATGCCAGAAAAATTAGATAGCCTACCCTACGCCGATAAAAAGTTCTGGATACCTCTGTATAAAGTTATCTGGAGCAATCCACTGATGGGCATGGCGGTCATGGCACGCTTTGCGCTGATGGCGACGACACGCGCAGCTAAGCTCTTATATCGTCGTGTGAGCGGTGCATCAAGCAAAACCAAGAACACGCCGCAAGAAACTTTTCCTGTTACATCGCGCTCCAAGATGGGATTTGCCACAGCTATCATCCCACCAGAGCAAATGAACCGTGTGAAAAAATTACGTCGCGAAGTCGTCGCTGGCGAGAAAATCTCATTGAATAATTTGCTCAATGTCGAACTTGCGCTACGCCTTAAGAAGATGGGTTATCTCGGACAACGTGTGACCTACACGATTCCTGTTGATGTGCGTCGTTACATGCCCAAAGACAGCAACTTTTACCCCTCGAATCTCGCTTCTCAGATTCGTGTCACCACTGATTCTAGTGATATTGGTGAAATTTGTCGTCAAATTACGAGCGAAACAACTCGCGCCTTTTACAGCTTTGCACCACTCACTGGAATACCGTGGGAATGGCTCACAGGTTTATTGCCTCGCAAAATGTATGATCGGATGCACCGTCATCACCGCATGAATGCTGTCGCCGACCCTGAACGCTTCTTCATCTTATCGAACATGGGTTCAGTTGATCGTATTCATGGCGATTACAAAGAATTTATTCACCCAAATCAACACGGTACGCTAGCAGCAACAGATACAGCCTTGCTTATCATCTTTGCCACCATCTATGGGCAAGGGTCATGGACAGCTTCTTATGACCCACGTCGCATCTCAAAAGAAGAAGTCCTTGAATTGCTTGATTTCAACACGCAACCTTTCCTTGTCTTACAAGAGAATGAAAAAGAAAACAAAGCAACCGTAGAAAAAATTGATGCACAAGCTTTCCAAAATAATAAAGTTCACAGTCTATAGCAATAGTGTCATCACAAAATATGTGCACAGTATTCTAAGGGACGACAAGCATATCGTCCCACTTAAACACAAACATATCTATCCCTCTGAATCTCCACGAAACAGACGTTGCAACAAATAAATATGAATGAATATCGCAACAGGAACTTGATAAAGTGAGATTAACGACAACGGATATAGCCCCATTCGTGTTGGAATAGGTGTAAGGTTAATTTCGCCTAGAATAGATAAAGTCAACACCATTCCTGCGCTGATGAAGTCAAATAAACCAGCGACATTCCAGACAATTGCTACAGGGCGACTCCACGAAAAACCTCGATAGAGCATCCAAGCTAACGGTAATGCCGTCAGTCCAATGATAATATCTTGTACACCATTCGATAACCCAATTTCAGCAGGCAGTAATCCTTGCCAGTAAAAAATCAAAAGGCTTGCGCCCGCTATACGATACAGTTGTGATGCAGTTAGAACCCATATCGGTGTATCGTGCATGAATTGTCGAAAATGCTCTGACCGCCACAAAGCAATTAAGAGGATAATAACAGGGAAGACCATCGCAAGGCTAAAAACATTGTAACCCAGCATATCACTATCTGACCAAGCCTCAATACTTTGAAAGTATGGAATCTGTGCAGTGAATAAACTGAGAATAGCCCACCCTACTGCAATAATCGCCACACTTCGTGACCGTCGCCAACTGTAAAGCGCAATTACAATAGCAATTGTCAGCGCAATAATAGGAAACACAATATCTGGTATTTGTATAGGCATCGTTACACTCGCAGGATAATTTTGATTGATGAGCCATTAGCTTGCTTAAACTCATAATCTCAGGATACGTTTATCGAGGAGTGTCGTGTTAGGACTCAGAACGGTGTGGTAGGTACTTTTCTCGGATTTCTGCGCGAAACATACTTGGACTCTGCCCTGTTTCACGACGAAAGTAACGTGAAAAATAAGAGGAATCAGTGAAGTTTAAAGCAAATGCAATTTCACCAACTGTTTTCTCGGAATAAGTCAGCAATCGTTTTGCCTCTAGTAAAACACGGCGTTGTATCAATTGCCCAGCAGAAACCCCCAGCTTATCACGAGTGATATCCGTTAAATGTCCAGATGTTACACCCAACAAAGACGCATATTCACTCACCCGTTGTTTTTGGATGAAGTGCGCGTCAATCAAGCGAATGTAGTTCGTCACTAATGAATCAGCAACTGTAGTTTTATCGCTCATGCGCTGATGTGCATAGAAGCGTTGCGATTGAATGAGAAATATACGCAAATAAGACTGCAATAAAGCTGTGCGACCAAAACCCATCTCATGGTAGGCACGCAACATAGACTCGCACAAATTGTTCATCTCAGATGCAACATCAGCTAGAAAAAGCACTGGTGCGAGGTCTGTCCGATGAAAATAGTCAAATTGACGAGGCGTAATTGAGTCCGTGCTGTCCATAGGTAAAAAGCTCTCCATAAACAACAAGGAAAACCCTCGTACTGGACTTGTTGTCTCCCAATGTTGGACTTGCCCAGGAGTGATGAAGTAGATGCCACCACCTTGAATTGGATAGGCTTTGAAATCAATTAAAGTAGTGCCTGTCCCTTCTGTCAGAACAACTATCACATAGAATTCATGACGAAATGGCATCACAGCGTCATCATAATCCGTTTTAGCCTCAATGCGGAAAATCTCAAACGGGATGTCCTGAGCTTTTTTCGTATCAAACTGTAGCAAAGGAATTTTAGCATCACGCATAGTAGGAATTTCCAACAAAACAAGTCAGTCGATAGTTAAATAGTGAAGGATAAGCAAGCATAAGTCAATTAAATCGTGTATATCTATACTTATATACAATTACTAATAAGTAAAACCTTGACAAGTTTTAACAAGTTTTATCCACTTGACTAGGTGACAATGCCGACAATATACATTAAGATGTGTTACAATTCGGCTTATATCAGTGGGACAATCACATGACAGTTATCGAGGCACAACGCGAGTTCTTAGAGACTCAAAATCCCTACATGGGTGATATACCCCAAACCATTCCACTTAATGTCATTGACCGCGTATTTTTTGTACCACAAAGCAGTGACTATGATGGCGATTATTTCCCAACATCCTTTGCACGGGTCACACGCCTCAAGTATCCTGTACCACCAGAAGCCTTTGTCCACGCCCTCAAACTAGTCGATGACCGTTTTCCGCAATTGCGTATCGGCTATCGTATCAACCCTGAACAAGTGGTTTTGGAGCGTGTCCCTGACCATGAACGTGATGCGTATTTTGAGTCACTCGTGCGTCCTTTATATTCCAATGACAGTAGCGATGACATCTTGGCTGACCTCATCTCACACAATACAGAGCCACTAGGGTCACTGATTAATATCTTTTATCGTGATGATGAACTCTATATCAAGATGTTCCATATTATTGGTGATGCACGTCACTTAGCAACATTCACACATTACTACTTCACAGCCTTGTTCATGCCAGAACGATTCGAGCAGTTACCTCAGTTAGCCGATAATTTCTGGTCGCCTGTATCAAACATCATCTGGCATCATCCCAAACAAGCCTTCACAATTTTGAGCCGTTTCACTATCAATGTCACACAAAGAGTCTGGCGATTTGTCCGCGAATTAGTTGGCACAAAAAAACCTACTGTCAAGCAACTTGAACGTGACCCGATGGTATCAGGCTCAACTGTTGGGGTTATCACATCCATCGTTGAAGAAGATGGCTTGCAAGCACTATTTGAAGCACGCAAACATATCATCCCTGATGAGAAAATCTCGCTCAATAACTTGATGCTGATTGAATTGGCGATGCGCCTTCAGCAAAAAGGTTATCTCAAGCAAAAAGTGACCTATAGCATCCCTGTTGATTTGCGTCGCTACCGTAAAGGTGATAAAGACTTCTATCCTGGCAATCTCGTCTCGCAAATTCGTGTCACCATCAACCAGAAAAAGCCAGCAAAAATTGCTCGCTTGCTCCAACAACGCACTGCCAATCAACTTAAGCGATACACACCACTCGTTGGGATGCCCTTTGAATGGGTCATGAATTTGCTACCGCGCAAAGTCTACGATGGTTTGCATCAATCATGGTCATTGAACCGTCATCTGAATCCTGAACGTTTCTTTGTACTATCGAATGTCGGCTCATTGGATAAAGTCTATGGCGGTTTCAAAGACTTTGTTGACCTTAACATGCACGGTGCACTTGCCCCAATGGATACCCCACTCATTGTCATTTTAAGTACCGTTGACGGACGTGGACAAATTACCACCTCATTCGACCCAAATTTAATCTCGCACGACGATGTGCGCGACATCATAGACTTTAACAATCAACCCTTACAAATCTTAGAAGAAAGGTCAGCCCCCTTATGAAACAAGACGCTAGTGTCGTCATTTGTGCCTACACCGACAAACGGTGGCAAGATACACTCGATGCTGTTGAATCAGTCATGAAGCAGAGTTATGAGGCTCTCGAAGTCGTCCTCGTGATTGACCATAATCCAGAACTCTATCAACGCTTTGCCGATGTTTATCAAGATAACAATAAAGTCGTCGTGGTTGAAAATGACAGTGTGCAGGGTCTATCAGGCGCACGAAATACAGGCATTCGCATTGCTCAAGGACAATTAATCGGTTTCCTCGATGATGATGCTACTGCTGATAGTGAATGGTTGGATCGTCTAGTCGCGCATTGTGCCGATGACGACGTAATTGGGGCAGGTGGTAAAGTCCTCCCCGAATGGCAAGGCGACTTCCCTGCGTGGTTTCCTGCTGAATTTTACTGGGTGATTGGCTGTACCTATCGTGGCATCGAAGATACCGTTCACGAAGTGCGTAATCCCTTCGGTGGTTGTATGGTGGTCAAACGCGAAGCCTTTGAAGTTTTTCACGGATTCCGCTCAGGCACAGGGCGTGTCGGTGATGTCCCTCTCGGTTGTGAAGAGACTGAATGGTGTATTCGGGTTCGCCAAACATGGAAAAATCGCAAATTCTTATACGAACCCACCGCGACCATCAATCATCGTATTCCAGCCAACCGCACCACATGGGATTATTTCTACTCCCGTTGTTACAATGAGGGCATCTCAAAAGCCTTGCTCTCGAATTTGCTCGGTGCTCAAGATAGCCTCTCGTCTGAACGCAGTTATGTCACTGTCTATCTGACATCAGGCGTGCTCTTCGGTCTGCGTGATGCCATCTTTAAACTTGATTTCGATGGTTTGCGTCGCTCCTATGCAATTATCACAGGACTAGCGACCACAGGCTTTGGTTATTTACGTGGCTTGATGCGTATCTCGCAAGAATCTGCCCAAGCGGATACTAGCGTTGATGTTGTTTTGCCACGCATTGCAAGCACAGATGAGGAGACCCCCAAACGTGACCTCGCCGAACAGCCTGTTCAATCCTGATTTCAAACCCATCAAAATTGTTGAAGTCGAACTCAGTGAGCCGATTCCAACAATCAACACCCACAATGATGCTGGCGACCCTGTCTATGGGTCTGCCAAACTCATCGTGAAATTGCATACCCTGCCCCTACGGATGATTGACCTACCCTTACCGACAGAAACAGTTACAGCAGAGACAGTTGCTGAACATATTTGGGAACAACTCAGCACAGATATTAACGCCCATCTACAAGAGGATGGTTTACCCACAGTCGATAGCTTGCCTGTCACAGGCTTACCCTATTCAGAGACACCTGCGTGCATCAAAGTCCGTGAACAATTCGGTGAAGATGCACCACTCGTTTCAGTTGTGATATGCACCCATAATCGCACCGAATTCATTCGTGATTATTTTCCGTCTCTGCTTGACATTGCCTATCCCAATTATGAACTCATCTTGGTCGATAACAATCCACCTGATGACAGCACCCGACAATTCTACGATGAGCATTATGCCGATAATCCGCAAGTGCATTATGTCCTAGAAAAACGCGGCGGCTTATCGTGGGCACGCAATGCTGGCATTCGCCATAGCCGAGGAGAAATTATCGCCTTCACCGATGACGACGCACGGGTTGACCCTCATTGGCTGACCGAACTTGTGCTGGGCTTTGATGCTGCCGAAAATGTTGGATGCACTACAGGGCAAGTCTTCCCACAAGAACTTGAATACGAAGTACAAACATGGTTCGAGCAATTCGGAGGCTTATCAGCGGGTGGCAAAGATGCGATTTATGGTTTAG
This sequence comes from Chloroflexota bacterium, assembly GCA_039200705.1. Classification (GTDB taxonomy): domain Bacteria; phylum Chloroflexota; class Anaerolineae; order Aggregatilineales; family Phototrophicaceae; genus JAUZRW01. Next base: position 59,497 of record JBCCSC010000002.1, on the reverse strand, counting down.
GCAAATATGCCCCCGACAGTCCGATTTTCCCCTACAATGTCGGCAACTACGGTGGAGGGGTCAGCATGGCATTCAAGCGCGATTGTCTCTACGATGTCGGTGGCTTTGAAGTGCGGATGGCAACCGCAGGGATGCCTTTCGGTGCAGAAGATATTGATATGTTTGTCCGTGTGATTTTAGCAGGCTATCAAATTGCCTATCGTCCGCGCTCATTTTTACGGCACGCCCATCGGCGCGATTACGAAGGCTTGCAACGCCAGATGTATCGCTATGGTGTCGGCTTAATGGCATTCCTGACGCATTGCGCCTACACCGATCCCCTCTGGATATTCAAAATTGCAAGCAAAATTCCAGCAGCTATCAATCACCTGACCGCATCCGATTCGCGCAAGAACGAACGCAAAACCGACTATCCTGATGAACTGACAAGTCTTGAACGGCGTGGGATGCTCTACGGACCCATTGCTTATTTCAAAACACGCTGGCAACTCCGAGGCGCAACCAACGATATTACCCCTGCTTTACCTGTCGGGGATGGAATTTGATAAAATAGTAAGTCATCAAAACTATTGGTATTTCTCAGTGGACATCCCATTGGATATGCCTACTAATAGCTTGAGTTTTGTAGGGACGCGCAACGGCGCGTCTAACAAAATTGAATATACATGACATAAATCTTTATGACTTTTATTTAACAAATTCCGTTTATTGCTTCAGGAGCATCATTGATGAAACGCATTATTTACCTGCTAACCTTTGTCCTCATCTGCACTATCGGAAGTAGTGTATCAGCCCAAACAAGCTCTGCTGGATGTGATGCCCTCAACCTCGATAGTCGAGATGGTCAGTACACCAGTGGTAATTCAACAGTCCCTCAATTTTTTGCTGGCGATATAGTGTCGATGACAGCAAACCCTCCTATAGATGCACCATCTGGCGGAACACCAACGCAAATAAGGCTCGAAGTTAATAGCGTACTCGTTGATACTGCACCTTTTCCAGGAACGGTGACTTATACAATCCCTAGTGATGGCAATTACGATGTTTTCTGGACAGAAGGAACAACACTTATCAATGTCACATGGTCTGTCGAATGTGTTGATGGCATGTCATCACCACCGACACCCATGCCAAATCCTATGGTGAGTGTCTCTAACACATCAATGCCATTTTGCCCGATTTTCACCGATGGACGCATCAATGATTGTGATACATTCAACCCTGTTGTGCTCTATGGTGACCTCAATGACGACGGAGAATGGGGATTAGAGGTTTATTCTGCTGAGGAAACAGGCAAAATCTGGGAGGTCTCTGCCCAACAGAGATGACACTAATCGCCATCAATACCGAACTCGACATCGTGCTATCACGCTTGCCATCCTGCCAATTTTTCCTGACAACCCCTATGAGTGAAGCAGGAAAATTCTATGCCATTACGTTTGATGACTTGCATCCACATGCTTATTATGAATCAGGCACGACAATCGCAGAATGACAGACTCAGAAGCATGAAAACAACAGCATAAACTTAATAGACACGCTACAATCGTAGTGTGTTTTGGTTATTTGAGGAAGTAAGCACATGACAACAACTAAATTTATCGAACGTGAAGAAGATTTCATTGCACAACTATTGAATGATATTAATGATGGTTTTCCTGAAATCGCTATCAAGAAAATACAAGAAATTGATAATAAACGTAACCTATTTGATACGTTATTGGAATTGTCAATTACGATAGCTTCCATTGCTGAGACAAACCGTTTATTGCTGTATCTTGGCACTAGTCGATCAATTACACTTGTCCATAATCTTGACAGTGACCATGTCAGTAACCGTAAAATTGCACTAGATATTACCCGTGACCGTTACCTTGACCTTGACCGTTACCTTGACCTTGACCGTTACCGCCACTATGCTCGTGACCTTACCCGTTACCTTAACCTTGCTCGCGACCGTACCCTTGTCCATGAACTCGACCGTTACCTTGACCTTGACCTCGACCTTGCACTAGATATTACCCGTGCTCTTGACCTTGACCTTGACCGTTATCTTAATCTTGCCCGTGAACTTGATCTCGACATTGCCCATGACCTTGCCCGTGCTCTTGAACTTGACCTTGAACATTATCTTAACCGTACCTCCAATGTTCATGTTGTAAACATTATCGATGACTTTAGTTCAATATCCCAAATTATTTTTAGTCTCATAAATTTTGTTTCTCTCAGTCGAGAAACTATTTCGGAACTTCAATTTTGTTATCAAAGTAGATTGGCACTTATTTACGATGAAATTGAACATTTAACACGACAAGAACCCTCTCCTGTTTTGAATGTCATTGCGGAAGTCATTTGGGGTGAAATGCAAGAAAATCCAATGCTCATCACACTTGAAAAGCCAAGCCATTCTGAGTCGGATACAAAAAAACCTGAAATCATCACAACATCCATGCTGACTCATGAAATATCACCTTATCTACAAGCATTACATGATATTCAAGAGGTTTATGACACTTTAAAAGGCAATGAATTTAAAGAACCAAAGATTATTCAAATCCATAACGAGCTACCAAAAATCTCACTTGAAGGGTTAGCCAATGCTATACAAACTGTTGATAATGTCTTTACCCCCAATCGCCGTCGTCAAGAAACCAAAAAACGTGAACTTGAGAATGAGCGACAAGAACTAGAAAACAAACAACTTGAGGAAACTATTCAGAGACAAAACAAAGAACAAGCTATTGAAGCTATTCAAGATGCTGAAAAACGGAAGATAGAACGTGAAAAATGGCAATTAGAAAAAGAAAGGTTACAGCTTGAAAATCGCAAAATACTTCTTGAGTTAGAACAAAACGAAGAAGCCTTTCGTATGGAAAGACTTGAAAATGCTATGACTAAATTAAAATTGTTCTATGAATTATGGCAAATTGCCCCCGAAATGCGCGAAGACACAGCACCACACGTTGCAAAACTACTTAGAGCAATCATGCAACTCGAAGATATTCCACGCAATCTCCGCGTTGGTTGGCATGATGAGCCACGTCCCAATAGCCTGCCAGAGCAACCAACTAACGAAGATTAACATAAGCACAACAAAATGTTAGTTGAATGTAATGTGAAAGTAATTATAATGTTCCGTAATGTGGGAACATGAGCACAACCGTTGAGGGACAAATTTGGGCTTTTCACAAACTATGCAAACTATCCGCCTCGATATGAAGCGGTTTCAATATCGCCTCGGTCAACATTGGCTACCCATCTGGATTTTCCATGCGGGCTTTCAAGCCGTGCTTGCCTACCGCATCGGGCACTGGATTGACTTCCGTCGCAACATGAACAATCCACTGATGTGGTTGCTGATTCCCTTTTTGCTCATCTACGAACGCTGGACAGAAATCACCACAGGCATTTACATCCACCCACACGCCCAAATCGGACATAGTTTGTACATCCCTCACTTTGGAGGGATTGTCGTCGGCGAAGCCGTTATCATCGGTGATTATTGCGATATTTATCAAGGCGTGACCCTCGGCTACGGGGGCATGGGCGATACAGGCGGTTACCCTACCATCGCTGACCGTGTCTTTCTCGGTGCAGGCGCAAAAATCTTAGGACAAATCCACATACACCAAGATGTCATCGTCGGTGCCAATGCCGTTGTTCTCAAAGATATTCCAGCACGCGCCATTGTTGGCGGTTCCCCTGCGAAGGTACTATCATATAAAGGTAGTTTCCTATATATTTTGTATAACGATATGGAAACAGACCATGACCGTCTCGCTAGCCTAGCTCTAGTCGATGATGCATCATCATGAAAACGAAATTTTTAGCAAATATATTGTAGGGGACGACCTATGTGTCGTCCCGAAACGGGCGCAGACATAACTACGCCTCTACGAAAATCACATAATGGTAGGGACACCATTCTTGGTGTCCGATGATAAGCAAATCGAATTGTAAACTTATCTGACGAGTAGGTATGCAATGCAACCTGAACCTGAACCAATCAACATTCTGAGCAAGTTGAATCAAGAGCAAATCCGACCTGATAATCGGATGCGTTTTGATTTCGACGAGTTCAAAAATAATTTTACAAAGATAGATAATCGCCTTATCGTGCCTCTCACCTGCTTGGTGATGGCAATCGCCTACTTCATGATGATGCTCTCGTTCAACGCATCACGCATGGAAATCTGGGGACAAGCTGACAACATTCTCTACTGGGTCGGCATGGTGGGCATGTATCTACCAGTATTGCTGATTTTGCTCTTTGGCAAGCCCAACAAAAGAGAAATCATCATTTTGATTGTGCTATTGGGGCTTCTGCTCTACATGACCAAAATTGCTTATTCCCCTGCTGCCTTGCGCTTTGTGGATGAGCAGCAACAATGGCGCAGTGCCTTCAATGCCTTCGATGCCAACAGCCTATTTTTGCCCAATCCTATCTTAGAGATTAGCCCCTTCTACCCAGGTTTGCAGAATGGGGTCATCTCGATTGCAGGGGCAGCCCATGTCCCTGTCGATGTCGCAGGGATGATTTTCATCGGTGTTGTACGGGTGATGCTAACCCTTGCCCTCTTCCTCATTTACGATGAAGTCACCAACGATGCACAGGTCGCAGGTTTGGCGAGTCTCGTCTACATGACTAACCCTGGTTATCTAGTCTTCAATTCTTACTTGGTGTATCAATCACTCGCATTGCCTGCCATTGCCGTAACCATCGCTGCCATGATGCGCTGGTCAACTGCGCCACTCAATTACCGACCAGGCTTGATGTTCGTTGCCATCACCAGCATTCTTGTCACCATCATGACTCACCATGTCTCCAGTTATATGCTGATACTCTATCTAGTCGCTTTCACGGCTGTGATGTGGGTCTTACGCAATGCCGAACAAATCAAATGGCTCAATACCTTCATTCACTGGATTGGACGCATCTTCATCGGCTGGAAGAAAGAAGATGAACTCGAAATCACGCGTACTCGTGATGGTGATATTTACATGTGGCTGACAGGCTTAACCCTTGTCACCATCCTAATGTGGTCGATTTTTGTGGCGGTGCTGACAATTAACTATCTCGCACCACAGTTTACAGGCATCATTAACGAATTCCGTATCTTCCTAGAGCCTGAACTCGCGTCCGAACTCGCCGAAGAAACCATCATCCGTTATGACGAAAATGGCGAAATACTCGAATTTGAAACCCTCGCTTTGCCACTTCACGAGACAGTTATTGGGATTGGTACAATTGTCGTCACCGTTTTCGGGGTCTTGATTGGTGTCCGACAAGCACTCCGTCGTTGGAACTTACAGGCTGATTTATTCGCGCTGGTTGTCGTCGCGGGGGGCTTCTATTTCTTCGTTGCTTTGCGCTTTGTCAGTCAACGTGGTGGCGAACTCCTCAGCCGAACGTGGGCATTCACCTATATAGCGATGGCACTCTTCTTGACAATGCTGATTCTAGCCATTTGGCAACGTCAACGCTTGAAGTGGCTCTTGCGACCTGCTGTGATTGTCGTCTTCTGCTTATTCATGGGAGGCAACATTGCCATCGGTTGGCCGCCATTCTGGGGACGCTTACCAGGACCCTATCAACCAGGCGCGTTTGACCGTTCCATTGATCACGTTGCCCTCGAAACAACTTACTGGGTGCGGGATAACATGCCCCGTAATTCAAAATTTGCAGCCGACTTTGCGATGCACCATATGCTTGGTGGCTATTCCGTACAATCGCCTGTCTATGGCATCTACGATTTGTTCGTAACCCCCTTGATTGGTCAGTACCAACAAGCGGTTGCTGATATTGCTCAAGTGGATTATATATTGGTCGATATGCGGATTACCACAGGCATCAGCCCTGTCAATTTCTATTATGCACCTTGGGAATACGGCGTGTATCCCGTTGGTGAACCGATTCAAGAACAATGGCTTACTAAATTTGAAGGTATCCCAGAATACGACCGTATTTATGATAACGGTCTATATATCATTTACGATATTCGCGGAAGGCGTGGCATCTATGACTAATAGACGACTCGATCAAATCCTGATCTTCATCTATACGCTAATTGCTGCTGGCTTCTCGCTCACCAGCTTGAGTAGCAGTCCATTAACCCCTGTGATTGTTGTGCCCTATCTCTTCCTGATTCCAGGTTTGAGCGTGGTCAACAATCTCTTCTACGACCAAGAATTACCATTCTATGAACGCTTCACCTATGGCATGGGAGTCAGTGTAGCAATTGTCGTGCTGGGTGGTTTGTTGCTCCATGCCTTTGGTTTGGGTTTCCGTGCACCCGCATGGATGTTGCTGACCTGCGTGATTGTGTTCATCAATCTTTTTTTGACCAATATCCGTCGCTCTAAAAATATTATCCGTGAACAATATCGGATGCCCAACATCTCAATTGCACAGATGAGCATTTATCTGCTGACAGTTGTTATCGTCATCTTAGGGCTATGGTTTTCCTACATTGGTGATACCTATCAGCGCGTGACCTATAGTGAAATTTGGGTCGAAATTGATGAAGATAATGTCAATGAAATTGTGGTCAATGTGGGCAATCACGAACTACAAACGATGGATTACATTGTTCAAGTGCGCGTCAATCGCACGCCCATCATCACTCAAGAAATCAATGGCTTAGGCAATAACGAAATCTGGGAAACCACCTTCCAATTGCCTGAACCCTCTGTCTTTGGCGAAATTTTGCGTGTTGACCTTTACCGCCAAGATAACCCTGACGAAATTTACCGAGAAGTCCATTATCAGCGAGAACGTAACAACGATGACAGCTAGCACCAGCACATCCAAATTCGAACAAGTCACAGGACTCATCCAGAATAATTTCCGTATGTTGCTCAATGCAGCGACACTTGTCGGCACAATGGTTTTAAACGCCGTCATGGGATTTGCCTTCTGGTGGGTCGCTGCCCAATATTATGACCAAGCAGCCATCGGCATCGCCACAGCAGCTTCATCGGCAATGCTCGTTTTAGCAGAAATTGGCGTACTCGGCTTAACAACCTATATGGTCGGTGCTGTGCCCAAACGCCCTAAAGAAGTCGCTTCACTCGTCTTCACGGGGATGATTATCAGTTTTGTGAGTGCAGGTATCGTCGGCTTAGTCTTTGCAGGTATTTTGCCCCTCTTCTCAGAAGATCTCAATGTCCTCAATGCAGGATGGGTCAACATTGCGCTGTTCATGCTGGGTGTCAGTTTGACCTCCAGCGGACTTGTCGTTGACCATGCCATGGTTGGCTTGAACAAAGGTGAATATCAACTCTGGCGTAATCTGTTCTTCTCATTTGTGCGCTTGCTAGCAGTCGCTTTTGTCGCACTTATGCTAGACCGTCGCACACCATTGGATATTTTTGGCGCGTGGGTCGTCGCAGCAGCCATTTCACTAGCGATTGTACCCTTGATTGCTTTCGCGCGTGGTTTGCGCTGGCAAGCTCTCAAATTCGATAGGTCTATCGTTAAAAGCCTTGGCGGAGAAGTTCTCGCGCATCATGTCTTGAATCTGTCATTTTTAGGTCCTGCGATGGCAATTCCAACGTTAGCAGTTATCCTGATTTCTGCCGAAGCAGCTGCCCTCTTCTATCTGGCATGGATGTTCACGACCATGATTCTAGTCGTACCCTATGCTCTCTCGACATCGCTTTATGGTGCCGCTTCCGAAAGCCCTGAATCACTCGTCCAACGGATGCGTGTTTCGATTGCAGTCTCAACTTTGTCAGGCATTGTTGCCAATATTGTTTTGTATATCGTCGGTGAACCAATTATGGCACTCTTCGGCGCGGAATATATTGATGCCGTGCCACTCTTACGCATCCTCGCCCTAACTGCCTTCCCTGCTATTTTGGGCGTGATGTACTCAGCCGTTGTGCGTATCTATGATGAAATGGTCAAGGGAGCAATCATCATGGTCTTTGGGGCTGCCCTCAATATCGGCGGTATCATCATCGGCGCACAAGTCGGCGGTGCAATCGGCATGGCATGGGGATACGTAATTTCAACCGCTATTGTTGCTCTGATTACCTCACCGATGGTACTCTCAGTCGCCCTTGCCCGTCGCGAACCACCTGCCGATTTCGATGCCGATAACATGATTTCTGTGTGATAGATGTGGTTTTGAATATTAAAAGATCATGCGACATAGGGTGTGACGATTTTTTCTCCAATGCCTTCGGCTAAAACCGAAGGCTAGGAAACCCACACCGACACGAGGTCGGCATCAAGACTGCATTCTGTCGGCTTCAGCCGATGTGATTATGCTAGCATCTGGTTTTAGCCAGATGCGGTGAACAAGAATCTTGAGCTAAGACTATGTCGTTTTTGTGACCCAACTCTACATCAAGTAATAAACGGCGCGTCCTGAATGAATATTGTATCTGATTTTAAAACTGCATCCTGTCCATCTCATCTATCTTACCAATGATTAATTTTTATAATTTTTTCTAGCACATAACACGACTTGTGCTAAACTTATCGTCGGGATAATTACATCACAGTCATAAACATTACAGCATATAACAATTCGACTATTGATTTACAGCATCAAACCACTTAGCATCGTGGCGAGAATGTTATAAAAGGGACAATCACTCAATGAGACATCAAAAATTCATGGCAATCGGTCTATTGCTACTCTTTCTATTGGCACTGATACCTAGCGCAAGCATCGCGCAAGAACAACAAGAAGAAGAACAGCAAGTAACCAATCCAGTGCCAGATAATTCCGTTCGCATTAGTTTTGAAGCACTCGGCATCAACGACTTTGCTGTGACAGGTTTCGGTGCACCGATTTCCTTCTTCTTACCTGTGCAATCCAATTGGGATATAACACAGACCGAACTCGAATTAACACTGGATTATGTCGCATCGAGTTTGATTCCCGATGGTTCAACCATCACCATTTCAGCATCGAATATTCCAGTGACCACTGTACCCTTACAAAATGACCAAAGTCTCCAAAGTGTCACGGTTCTGATTCCAGCAGACCGTATTCAAGATATTGGGATTCCAATTTCAATTTCAACCTTCACACCCTTCACAGATGATGAAAATCCATGTGCGGCTCTGCGCGATAGTAGCCAGTGGTTTCGTATCGAAAATTCATCCAGTCTCAACTACTTGCCGACACTTCGTACAGACGAGCTACGCATTCCTGATGTCGGCGCACGCTTCTTACCTGTGACACTCGAATCATTCGCCAATGCCGATGAAGACGATAGCGACGACCTCAACACATCAACTGAACCACGCGCCATTTTGGTTCTGCCAGATAACCCAACCCCTACCGAAATCACAACGGCTGCTCAAGTCATGGCACGGGTTGGACGCACCATGCGAGCTTTCCCGTTCAATAATGTCGATGTCGTTTACGCAGGGAACTTGACCAATGCGATTCGTAGTCAAAATCATCTAATTTATGTCGGCACTGCTGAACGTCTGCCCTTCTTTGCCACAGATGGTCGCATCAATAATGACCCGTTACCAGAAGCAACAGTTGAACCTGAACTCGTCGATGGGCGCGTTGATAATCAAGAAGAATTTGCAGCAGCTATCGCGCGTGCGATTCTCACAGATTCTCCACTGCCACTGGATCTCATCTCTGATGTGATGGGAGGCGGTGCTGCATTTGTCGCATCTTTCACCGACCCTGCTGATGCTACTCTTAACCGCTTTGTGGTGATTGGCTCAGATGAAGCAGGTTTGCGCTTCGCTGGTGAATCCTTCCAAGATTCAGGCACATATAACCTGATGCTCGATAGTGAAATTGTCCTTGATAGCACACTGCCTGACCGAACTGTGCCAGCCGATGCAGCATGGTTGCAAGAAAGCACCACCTTTGCTGAACTCGGTGTACAAGGCGTGCGTCTCGAAGGCGTTGGCATTGTCCGTAATCAAGTGACTGTGCCTGTACCAGCAGGTATTGAACTTAGCTCCGATTCAACCATGACCATCAACTGGATTCCTAGCCCTGCCCTTGACCCAGAAACAACCTATGTCGGTATCTTCATCAATGGGATTCCGATTGGTACACTGCGCCCAGATGAATCGCTTGAAGGCTTGCCTATCTCAGTTGAATTACCGATTCCAGCACAAACGCTCAATCAATCACCGATTGGCACACGTCAGCAATTCTACCAACTCAACTTTGAAGCCTTTAACGATTTCCGTTCTGATGCCGATGATTGCCCAGACCAATCAGGCGCATGGATTACCGTATTTGATAATTCTTCATTCAACGTCGGCTACAACACCGCGACTGTTCCAGATTTGCATGTTTTCCCATATCCTTTTGTCTCGCGTGAAACAGAAGAAAATACTGCCATCATCCTCCCTGATGACTTCAACAGTGATGATGTACAAAATGCGATTACCATGGCAACCGTTCTCGGACGCTACGCAACCCTTGACCATGGCTTAGTTGTCACCAGCAAATCATTAGCAGAAGCTGATGCCAACTTGCTCACTGACAATCACCTGATTACCATTGGTCTCGACCAAAATGACTCACTGGCACTCGCAATCTTTGAAAATCTCATTGATGCTCAAGCACAACGCAACAACGCTGCCTATCCAGCATCAATGTATGCCATCACATCACCGTATAATGAAGAGAAACAAACCTTGCTCATCACAGGGGATACCCCATCAGCCGTTGGTGAGATTGTCCAAGCCTTCGCCGAAAATATCCCTGCGGTTGACCAACCAACCACGTCCGTTGTGGTCGATAACAATCAAGAGATTATCAATCTCAATCGCATTGAATTTGTCCCTGGCGAAGATACACCGCGTGGTACACCTGATGACATTCCAGATGATGCTGTTGTGATTATCATCACTGCCACCCCACAAGCCGAACCAACCAGCATCCAAGATGCCCTAGCAACGGCTCTCGTGACACCTGGCAACAATATCGCCAACAACCCTGTCAACGACACCACCGAAGCAGGCGATGTCGAAGGCAGTAACACTGCACCGATTTCGTCACAACTGTCGTTTATCATCATCATCATCTTAGCTGCCCTCGTTCTGCCCTTTGCCTTTGCGCTCACACGCAATAATTCTTAGGATGGCAAGCGATTATGGCGACGACTAAGCGTGCAGATTTCCCGATTCGTGAAGTAGCAATCGGGTATCTGCTATCTATCCTTGCAGCCGAATTTTTACTATTCTTTGCGGGTCAAGCATTCGCAGGGGTCATCTTGCACAGCGCGATTGTGCTGAGTTTAGTGGTCTGGTCAAGCACCTTTGGTGACCAAGAAAATGCACGTACCCTCACCGCCTTGACCTTCATCTCAATTTTGCGATTGATTGCGATTATTTCGCCCTTGCGATTCTTACAGCCTGATATTCAAGAGTTGGCACTCGCCATCGCTATGCTGACAGTGGCGATTATCTACCTGAATGTCAATAATTTGAACTTCTCTGATATTGGCGCAAAACTTGATTTCAATCTGACACAATTTGGCATTGCCCTGACAGGAATTGTTATCGGTGTGTTGCTAGCATTGGTTGACCCACAACCGATTCAAACAGAGTTAGTTTTTCCTGTCAGTGTGGAATTTTTCGTCAGCTTTGTGGAAGTCATCTTATTTCATGGTATCTTGCTGACAACCACCAGCAAATCAATGGGACGCTTCGCAGGGGTCATGTATACATCAGTCTATTACATTGCACTCTTTGCCATTTTCGATTATCCACCAGCCGTGATTGCGATTCAGTTCTTGATGAATGTGCTTTTTGCCTCGGCACGCATCCGCACCGACCAATTGATGGGGGTCATCATCGCGCAGTCCATCGCCCGTGTGATTTACATCTTCGTTGCGCCTATCGCCCTCACCCTGCTTTGATGTAATTAAAAATCTGCTCTGATACGAAGCTAAAAAAGATGAACGGATAAGGTATGCTCATCCCCACACAAAATTCACAAGATAAAACACTGTAGGGACAGGGCATTCCCTGTCCGAGAAATTAGTTACTGTATGGCTCACCTACCGCAATGCCAATGCACAAAAACACCAATTCATTATCGCTCAACACAATCAGATAATGACCTGCTAATTTAGCAAACCAACCTCATCGACAAGACTTATTGCTCAGATGGTAGCCAGATATACTGATGAACTGGCGCAATGGTTTCGTAGCCCATTTTCTGATAAAGTGCCTCACCCATCGGGGATGATTGCAGAACCGCATAATGATAGCCTTGCTCAGTTCCTATTTTCATAACGGTTTCTGTCATGATGCGTCCAATACCTTGTTGGCGCATGTCTGGCAGGACCGCAATGTTAAAGACACCTGCCACGCCATTGCTCAAAGTCACAGATGCAGTTGCGACAGGTTCATCATCTATTAAACCAATAATGTGTTGCATCTTTGCACTAGCATCTAAGCCACCCGAGATTAGTGTTTCAGCCAATTCTTCATTATAGCCAGCCATCTGATTACTCTCAACAACAAGGTCGCTCCAAATCTGTGCTTGCTCGGCAGTTCTTACAGGGACAATTGTCAAGTTTTCAGGTAGTTCCGTCCATGTAATATCGGACATCTTCATTGCCATTCCAGGAGTAGGATTACCCGTAAAGAAACCGTGTTCCAGCAATTTTTTGCCGAGGTTTTCTGGCGTATCTTCAATTCCGAGCCACCAAAGTATCGGCACTTCTTTCTCTTTACCGCGTTCAATCAAACTCTGAATCGTCGCATCAACCGTGTCATCTGTCAGGCGTGCGCCGATGATGGAATTGAATAGCGTAAATTGTGTGTCTGTGATTGACCACAGCAGTTGTGGTGTGCGTTCAAATGTTGTTTTATCCCAATTGGCTAACAAATAATCAAGCGTTTCAAGAAGATTGGCTTCCATAGCACGAACGAGAGTCAATTCATCGTCGAATTGAATTATTGGATCTGTATTCACCATGTGAAAATATCCTCAGCATATACGCAATTACATTAAGTTGACACTAGTATTACGTCAAACGTAATAAAAAGTTGCATGTTAACCCATGTTTCAAAGTATATTGAGAATAATTAGACATCATAAAGTGAAAAATCCCCTCTATCAACTAGAAGGGATTTAAAAGCGTCGTATTAAAGAATGCTACCGCAACGGCACAGCACGGAACGCCAAATAATCATCGTCGGTTTCGACCATATATTGCCCCGTCGGTGCGAAAAGCAAACGCGACACATTGTCATCATAAACCAAACTTGATGTGCCATCGTCAGTCACCGACCACACATAAGTGATTATCTCCAAAAGATCGTCCGATACCTCTTCCCATCTTGAAACCATCACGAGGAATGTGCCATCACTCTGACGATGTAAGCGTAATCCCTTGTTTGTTGACCACGCATCAACATTATCAATGACCGCAAATGGCGTTAGGTCACCTGCGCGTAAAGCCTCAACGGAATACAATGCAACCTCACTCATATTGGCTTCACAGTCCCAATCATCAGGGCTTGAATCTTCACAATACGAGATAGCGAGGTATGCCCCATCGTGTGTCAGTGCCATCTGATTAAAACGAATGGTATCATCGAAGAAATCTAACGTTGCAACAGGCTCTGTGCTTGCACCATCCAAGACCACAACCGCTTCTTCTGCCCTAATACACCCATACCAGTAAGCATCTGGCATACCTCCATTGCATTGATGCACAGCCATCATCTCACCATTGCTACTCATCGTGAAGCTCATGAACTCATCTGTTATCCTCGGCGTACTATTGAGTGTCCCCATCTCTTCAATTGGCTCTCCTAAATAAGGATACGGCACATCACCTGTCACGAGCATCTCAGCATCATAGACTTTGCGAACTCCTGCACCACGTTCGGAAACAATCGCAACCAATTCGCCATTATCAGCAAAGGTTATATCGACAACACCCAGAACAACATCCAAACGACGGTGCTCATCTTGCTGACGGTCATACACAGATATATAAGTACCTTCAACATAGGCTATGTAACGATTATCAGGGCTGATAGTGGCTCGCTTGACAGGATTTGTAATATCATCTTCTGGGAGCAAATTCTGGCGTGTGATGCCATCGTCCGTTATCTCCCAAATTGAACTGATACCATCTGTGCCACCACTGGTATAACTCACCCACAAGCGACCATCACGACTGCTCTCCAACATCATAGATGAGGTCAGGGTGTAATCGGTAATCATGTTCATCACTAGACGACTGTCCCAATGGAACACTTGAATCACACCTGTCTCATTCAACACATAAACACGCTCACCATCCGCACTGACGATCATATCTCTTGGCTGATTAACCGAGCGAAATTCTGTCAGACGCTCTCCATTTGTATCACGCACTGTAATCGAATCGCTCCGCGCAATTAAACGGTCTTGTGTTTGTGGATGAAAAACAATATTGAACGCTCCTACATCAGGGACAGGTGAACCATCAACTCTGAATGCGTCTGGTGATGACACATCAACCGAAGTCAATTCATCCACTGTCCATGACTCAAATTGTCCATTAGATGCCAGCACAACGCCAATTTCGCTACCATCAGGTGTGAAGTATATATTGAATAAGTCGCTACCCATATAAAAATTGTCAACATCGAAAACAGGCATCTCAATCACAGGTCTGACATCACTCGGATTGAGCATATCGCGCAGATAAATATCGCCATCACTGAAATACGCCAGATATGACCAATCTTCAGGCATTGCCACCACAGCATTTGATGTTCGTTGCGGCTCAATTACCTCAACTTGGCTGGTATCGGCAAAGTTAATTAACTCAATCCGCGCCATACCACCGCCAATGCAGAATGACTGACTATTCTCAATATAGATACCGCTTTCATTCATACAAGTTGCCAGCATCAGCGTTTGTCCATCAGGGCTAATATCAACCCCTTGCACAATATAGGTGATGTCAGGTATCGAAGCCTCATAGAGTAAGTCAAACTGACCTGTCTCTGCACGATAGACGTGTGCCAACACCTCATCTGTAAAGCGGTCAACTGAGATAACAAACAAGTCACCGTTATCACTATAATCCAAGTAGTAACCTGCTCCATCACGCGGTTGACCAATGAATTGCGGTTCGACATTAAGGTCGTAAGCATCATGCAAATAGATACCACTGCTTGTGCCAATTGCTAAAGTGCGTTCATCAGGCGATAAGGCAAAGCGGAATGCCAGTCCATTTTCATAGCTAGCAATAGTCTCTGTCATACCAATCGTATCAGATGTGATTTCTGGACGTGTCGTCAAACGCAAAGATGAGTCTGCTTCTTCTGCATCAACCGTTGAGCGATTCGCTGGTGGCACACCCCAAATTTCGATGCGTCCTTGGCGGTCTGTCACAAATGCCAAATCACCATCAGGGCTGAATGTCACTTCACTCATTGGTAAAGTTGCGTGTTGTTCAATTCTGTTGCGCTCATCCAGTGTGACGAAAGTCGTCAAGGATACTCCAGAAACTGCAATGAGTTCTTGCCCTTCACTATCCGGTTGAACAGTGATGTCATAAACTTCATGTGGTAAATCTGTCAGTTGTGCAATCGCTTCGACATCAATCACAGGGACTTCTTCGCTGTCGGCATCATATTCAATTGTCGATAAATCATAGACATATATAGCGTGACAACTAAACCACTGGATGGCTTCATCAGGTTCACAAGTCCCGACAAACAAAGTCTCACCATCACCTGATAAGCTCATAGTAACGGCAGAGTCCCACGCTTCATCACGCAATTTATAAAGCGTCTGCCCTGTCCGCGCATCCCATAATGTGATTACACCATCACATTCATCAATACTTGTCGAACTCTGGAATTGTTCAGGTGCAACACATGCTAGTGTGACCATTGTGATAGCGTTATTGTCCACAAAACCAGATGAGGCAACAACAATCGTATCGGCTATTGACCACCATATATTGGTCATATAATCTTCGGACACATCAAAAACTGTTACATCCTCTGAATTTTCCTCATTGTCAGCAATGCGTCCAGCCACATCATATAAATAGCCTTGATTCCCTGAAATACCGAGAAGTGTCTCATCATCCAAGAATTGCGTATCCCAATTGCCATAGAAGTTATTGACCTCGTAGGCACTATCCATCTCGAAGTCGTAAATCCACTTCCGACTATTCACTTGGTAGCCGACTGTATACTGTACTAGTTCGTAATACATATAGCGACCATTTGGACTCATCGCTACATCATGGGCGATAATTGGCTCTGTGCCACTGCCTGTGAATGGCATACTCATAGGTGCATCATCATCCAATGACCACTGACGAATTTGCGTGCCAAAGTAGGGTAACTCGGTGAATGTCAACATGGTGGCATCATCACGGAAAGCAAAGCCATGTGGCATCTGCCCATCATAACGATACAAGGTATCTTGCACCTCAGCATCAGGGAAGCTATAACGCATCACAACACCTGACTCATCTAAACCGATGAAGTTCTCACCATCAGGTAAAATCGCCCAGTGATAGAGTCTTCTAAGTTCTACTTGTGTTTGCTGATATTCTGTATGCTGAGTGTTGATGTCATAAACTTGAAAAGCCGATGACCCTTTCGCAACGAGTTGTGCTCGTTCAGGATGGAAATTGGATTCTTCTACGAAACCATTCAAAAATTGGGTTTCACTGCGCTCTGCGATGCTGTCATCACCAAAATCAACAGGCGTTTCAGCATTGATGAGCAACGATAACGGATATTGCACCAGACGATCATTTGAATGTAACAACAAAGCCTCATCATCAGGCGAAAAGCGAATCCAATTATATTGAATCGGCAACTCACGAGTCAGCAATACCTCTGACTGACCATTCATCAAATCAACACTATATAAGTGAACAGCACTTGTATCGTACTCACCAATGAAATCACTATAAATCAGTGTCCGTCCATCCTCAGAAATATCCATCGGAATATTGCGTGTGCTGGTGACAGGAATCGAAATGCCCAACTCCCCTGTCGTGATGTCATAGACCTGTAGCTGATAATCCTCCGAGAGACAGCGTATCGTATTCTCTGGGTCATCAGGGATGCATACAATGATTGCCAGTCGATTCCCTGCCAGCGATAGTTGTTCTTTGTAAATAAAAGCAGCATACGGCATCTGCATCATCTCGCGGATTTCACCCGTATTACCATCAATCTCATATAGCGAGGCATAGCCCTGTTCACGATTCGATATCATACCGTAAACCATATTGTCATCGGTCACATCTAGTAAACGGATGAACCCGTCCATCACAATTCGGCGCGGTTCAGCATGGAGATTGTTGGCATCATGCAGATTGATGACACCATACCCTGTGAGGACTAAGGTATCGCCATCATCGGATAGCATCATATCGCGTGCTACCCCATTGCCGAGGGTTGTTATCGGCGTTAACTGACTCACCGTTTCAGGATTGAGGTCACCATGATTGCTAATCGTCGGCGGTAAAGTTGCAATATTCATTGCCACGTCGTTCTGACGTTCCGTTGACAGCAAAAAGACCAAGCCAGCCATCAGCACCGCAAACGATGCCACTGCCAATAACCAACGGCTACTATCTGTTTGTCGTCCACGTTCATCGGTCACTCGCGGACGCGATTCGACGATAGGCTCTTGTTCTAGTTGTTTGAGTTGCTCACGCAATGATTCAGAAAAATCTTCGGGTAATTCATCGCGCAAGGTATACAAAAAGTCATTCTTTGACATAATCTAACTCCCATTTTGCACGGATTATTTGTATCGTTCGGGATAAAATCGTGCCGACATTCGATGGCCTCAAATCCAACAAATCGGCAATCTCGCGGTTATTCATATCTGCTCCATACTTGAGGGCAATAATCTCTTGTTCACGCGCAGGTAGCGTTTGGATGACGCAATACAAACGGCTGGCATCTAGTGATTTTTGCACTTCGCGCTCAACAGATACATCAGACGCATGATGCGCTACATTGTAGAGTGGTAAGGGCGCGTTCCGTTGTCGTTTGAGGTGGTCAATGGCTAAATTACGCGCAATGCGGAAGAGCCACGCCGCAAATGCCCCCACATCATGACGATAACTATGGCGATACTGCCACGCTTTCATCATAGTCTGTGCGGTCAAATCTTGGGCAAGCTCACCATCCCCTACACGATAACGGAAAAAATTATACAGTCGGGGTGTCTGCTCATCGTACACAGCATCCCAATCAATATCGGACATAAAGAAGCCTCTCGGTTGCTTTCTTGCAGTACTGCTTCGCCCATCTATTACTGCCCGACCTTTGGTTTCGTCACAAATTGCCTAAAAATGACATGATAATTTCAGTCATCACTGGAGGCTAAAGCCATCCAGCTAAAATTGTCGGCGACTAAAGTCGGCTTTAAACCCACTCCTAATCGGTCATCAGGGTTTTAAGTGTGCTTCAGCACCCGACACCTGTGAGCCTGACCGCTTTAGCGTCAGGTAGTACAAATCCGTAAAACTGTATGTCTTATCAAATACCGATAACCCTATGTCGTCTATCATAGAGCGTGTCCCTACAGACAGCATCCATGCCGTCCGCCTGATTTACAAGTAAAAATGTAGCTCATAGATATGGATACCCCAGCTTAACAGACATACGTACCTGCACATCCCGTCAAGACAACAGAGTCCCATTGTTAAGTCAAAAAACAAACGAAAATGAAATCCTTAATACTCCACACATTGTTTAATACTATAATTAATTTGGGAAAGGTGTATACGACGCTATATCAAACGATATACCTCACAGGATAAACAGAATGTCATATTTACATGCAATGCTCAAAACTCAAACCGAGCAACAGCACCGTCGCTTAGAGGCAAATCCACTCATTGCACAATTACTCGCACCCACTTTAGACTGTGCCACCTATCAGCGCATCATCACACACTACTACAGCTTTCATCAGCATTATGAACCAGCTATTGCCTCATGGATAAAGGATTTCTCGCTCATCCCTAAAGCAGATTGGCTTTACGCTGACTTACTTCAACTGGGCAGTCTGCCACAGAAAACAACTCAATCGGAGCAACCTCTACACTCCAAAGCAGAAGCGATTGGCGCATTGTACGTCCTCGAAGGCGCAACACTCGGCGGACAAGTTATCCTACGAACATTGAAACAACAATTACCACAATATAAGCATCGTTTTTTTAGTGGCTATGGCAAACAAACAGCCCAACGATGGCGATTATTTTTAGCTTATTTATCACAAATCGAAACAACAATTGACGCTGCTAGCGTGGTTGATAGTGCGAATAATACCTTTCAAGCTCTGGATGATTGGATGAGGAACTAACATGGTTATCAGTAAACCACAACAAAGTGACATCACATCCTGCGACAAAGAACCCATTCACATTCCAGGGCGCATTCAAGCACACGGGATGATAATCGTATTATCCGAACCAGACTTGATAATTGAACAAATCAGCACTAACGTCGAGCAATTCATTGGGCAATCAGCAAACGACCTCTTAGGTACGCCACTTGCGACCTTGTTAGGCGACAGTCTGAACGAGATTCGTGAACATCAGCAACAACTCCAATCAGGGGATATTCAGTCATTCAGCCTTACGTTGAACGACAAGTTGTACCAAGCGATTTTGCATCGCAATGCACAAGCCCGTTTGATACTCGAACTCGAACCTGAACCGATGACACAAGCCTTAAATGCCCATCAAGTGTATAACCAAGTCGAAAAATCAATTACAAGCCTCGAAAATGCGAGCGACCTTGACGACCTCTACCAGAAAACAGTAGCAGAGGTACGCCAGCTAACAGGCTTTGACCGTGTTAAGCTCTATCGTTTTGATGTTGATTGGCATGGCTGGGTAGTCGCCGAATCCAAAGCCGACCATATGCCCTCCTACATGGATTTACACTTCCCCGCGACGGATATTCCCAAACAAGCGCGCGCACTCTATGTCCGTAATCGGATGCGACTAATTGCTGATGTTCATGCCGAACCAGCAGGTTTACTACATCAACCCGACGATACGATCCCAATTGATATGAGCGATATGGCTTTGCGTGCAGTCTCCCCTATTCATATCGAATACCTGCAAAATATGGGGGTCGGCGCATCCATGTCAATTTCTATTTTGAAAGATGGTGTTCTCTGGGGTTTGATAGCCTGTCATCACACCACGACTTTACACGTCCCGTACCGTATTCGCATCATCTGTAAATTGCTGAGTCTGACCGTCTCGACCCAACTCATCGCCAAAGAACAACAAGTGCTCAGCGACGCACATGCCCAAGCACGCTATCTCCAAGATGATATTTTTGATGCTATGCTGGAAGCCACCGACCCCATGGATGCTCTTATCGAAAATACAGATAACTTGCTCCAATTAATTAATGCGTCTGGCTTAGTCATCTGGCTCAATGGACAAGCAGACACCGTCGGCAATACCCCATCCTTTGACCAAATCGAAGATATAATTTTGTTCCTCAAGCAACTTGACCGTGACATTTACAGCACAGAGTCGCTCTCCGAAGTGCTCACTTCTGCCCGTGATTATGCTGAAATTACCAGTGGCGTGCTTGCTATCAAAATTTCGCAAACACTCGACCAATTCATTTTGTGGTTACGACCAGAACAAGTTCAGACCGTACATTGGGGTGGTAATCCTGAAAAATCAAAGACCATCACAGAAGATGGTGAAACACGCATCAATCCGCGCAAATCATTCGAGAAATGGTCACAGAACGTTCAGCAAACAGCAATCCCATGGGAACAAAAAGATAAAGATGCTGCCCTCATCCTACGGAGCAATATCGTTGATGTGATTTTGCGCCGTGTTAACGAGTTAAAGCAACTGAACTTACGCCTTGAACGCAGTAACCTAGAATTGGATGCTTTCGCGTACATCGCCAGCCACGATTTGAAAGAGCCATTACGAGGCATCCACAATTATTCCAGCATTTTGATTCGTCGCTATGCTGACCAACTTGGCGAAGATGGACAGAGTAAACTCGATACGCTCGTGCGCCTCACCCAACGATTGGATACCCTGCTGGATTCACTTCTACATTATTCGCGTGTAGGTCGCCTTGAACTCACCATCGCAGAGACCGACCTCAACCTACTTATCCGCGATGTCAACGAAGCCCTCACAGCACGCATCCAAGAAAGCCCAACTGAAATTGTCATCCCACGCCCCCTACCGACCATTTTCTGCGATGGCACACAATTAGCCGAAGTCTACACCAACCTCATATCCAATGGCATCAAATACAACACCAGCAACCCCAAAATCATCGAAATTGGATACGACCAAGACGAAGAAAATACAACTATTCTCTACATCAAGGATAATGGCATCGGTATCCCGAAGAAGCATCAAGAATCAGTCTTCCGCATCTTCAAACGCTTGCATCGACGCGATGATTATGGCGGAGGCATCGGCGCAGGACTCACTATTGTCCAAAAAATTATCCAACGGCACAACGGCACCATCTGGCTTGAATCGACTGAAAGCGAAGGCACAACATTCTATTTCACCATTGAAACGCCTGAGGAGACACAGTAGATGGCACAGCACACAATTTTACTCATCGAAGATTCTGATGAAGACTACGAAGTTCTACAATGGATTTTTGAAGAGGAAAAACTCCCACAACGCTTAGTTCGCTTCGATAGTGGCGACGAAGCCCTGAAACAATTACTATCAAGTAGTGTCATCCCTGATATGATTCTGCTTGACCTTAATTTACCTGCAACAGATGGTTTTGAGGTACTCGTTGCCATCAAAGCACACAAAACCTTGCGTCGCATTCCCGTTATCATCCTGACAACATCATCAAGTGAACACGACATCAACAAATGTTATGATGCAGGAGCAAATAGCTATCTTGTTAAAATGGTTGACCTCGACCAATACATGCAATCGATGGTAAGCCTAATGCACTATTGGTTTGAACTCAATCAATTACCTATACGCCAACCAAGTGACTGACCTATTATGATGAGCACAATTCGCGTTTTAATCGTCGATGATAGCCCAGAAAATGCCGAAGCATACACTGCATTTTTGCAAGATGACCCCTCTGCTGATTACGAGATTGAATGGGTCGAACTCGCAAGAGACGGTCTCGGCATACTAGCACATCAAGACCCTGATATTATTTTGCTTGATTATCGCTTACCCGATATGACAGGTTTAGAATTCGTGTCCGAATTACGACACCAGCATCCACAATTAGCCTACGCCTGCCCTATTGTGATGCTGACCAACATGGGCACGCAAGAGGTTGTCATTCAAGCCCTCAAGATGGGCATCACTGATTATATTGTCAAAGATAATGTGACCTACGACACCTTGCCTGTCATCGTCAAAAGCGCGATTCAAAAATTCACAGACCAAGACCTGAACACCACACCACAGTATAATGTTGTCAATCTACTACATGCTGAAGATACCCAAGCAGTCGTGCATCCACTCAAAAACACGCCACTCTTATCGGTCAGAACATTCGACACATTAGACCAACTCGATCTCAAGTATCTTGAATCGTCGCCCAGTCTCATCCTGACAGATTTTCTCTTGCGCGATGGTCAACCTGCAATGCCACTATTGCGTGACCGTTTTCCCGATGTGCCAACCGTAGTGATAAGTTCAGTAGGTGATGAAGGTCAAGCTATCGAAGCTATCAAACAAGGCGCAGAAGATTATCTTTCACCCAATAGTGGGCGCATTAACAGCCTGCGCGAAATTGTGCTTGCAATCCTATCAGAATACAAAACAGAGCGTATCCAGCAAGAATCATCACGCGAACTGAAGCAACAACGCAATATCCTCGAATTATTTGTAGAGCACACTCCTGCCGCCGTCGCCATGTTCGATACCGATATGCGTTATATCGTCGCCAGCCGTCAATGGTATCTTGATTACAATATCCCTCATGAGACTGTCATTGGTATGAGTCACTACGAAGTCTTTCCTGAAATCGGCGAGGACTGGAAAACAATTCATCAGCAATGCTTGCAGGGAGATGTTAACGTCAGCGATGGCAGTGCCTTTGACCGTGCTGATGGCTCAGTCGATTACATCAAGTGGGAAGTTCGCCCATGGTTTGATGTCGATGATAGCATTGGTGGCATCATCATGTTTACCGAAGTCATCACTGAGCAAGTCAAAACACAACAAAAACTCGCTCAGAGCGAATTGCGTTATCAGCAGTTGGTTCAAAATTTACCTGATACAGCCGTCATCATCTTCGACCAACATATGCGCTATACCCTCGCCATCGGTGATATTTTGCGTAAAACGGGCTATAAACCAGGTGAAATGGTCGGCAAAACAGTCTACGAAGTCTTGCCAGAATCAGCACAAGAAGCAATCATCCCTCAGTATCAACGGGTACTCTATGGCGAACAATTCAACTTCATCCGCGAGACTGTCATCGATGGTAGAACACTGGTCTATGATGCTCAATTTGTGCCTATCTTTGATTTTAACGAGCAAGTCATCAAAGGCATGATAGTCATCCGCGATATTACTCAGCAATATCAATCGCAAAAACTCTTGCAAGATAGTGAACGACGCTTTCGTGGCATCTTCAACCAAACGTTTCAATTTGTGGGCTTGCTCACCCCTGATGGCATCTTACTTGAAGCCAATGACACAGCCTTAGCCTTCGCAGGAACAACAATTGATAAAATTGCCAATCAACCCTTCTGGGATGCGCCTTGGTGGTCATACTCTGATGAACTCATGCAACAACTCAAAGGCTGGATACAACGGGCAGCCCAAGGTGAATTCATCCGCGAAGAACCGATTGTGCGAGGCGGTGATGGATCACTCATCACCATCGATTTTTCGCTCAAACCTCTACTAGACGAGGATGGCGAAATTGTCTTGCTGATTCCAGAAGGACGCGACATCAGTGAGCGCATCCAGATGGAAGCTGAACTCAATCAAAAATATGATGAACTCGACAAATTCTTTTCTGTTTCTGCCGACATGTTGTGCATTGCAAATACAGATGGGGAATTCGTGCGTGTCAATAAAGCCTTTGAGCGTATTCTCGGCTATGCACCAGAAGAACTCGAAGGTCAGCCCTTCCTTGACATGATCCACCCAGAGGATATCAAACCAACACAAGATGCCCTCGCTGTTTTGGATGCTCAAAATCCCGTGGGTAGCTTCATCAATCGCTATCGCACCAAAGCAGGTCACTATCGCTATATCGAATGGCGTTCGCAACCAGCAGGTAAATATATCTATGCAGCCGCTAGTGACATCACTGATAGAATTAACGCCGAGAAAAACCTACAACGGGTCATCCGTGATTTGCGACAAACGAATGAAGAAATCCAGCAATTTGCCCATATTGTCTCACACGATTTACGCTCGCCATTAATTAATCTCAAAGGCTTCATCGCTATCATCGAAAGAACACGTAATGACCTGCTCACACTCGCAGATGCTATTATGCCCCATCTTGATAAAGCACAAACACAACTATGGCACGGTGCAACAGGCACACGCTACGATACAGCTATCAACTTCATCAACACATCCGTCGATAAAATGGATAATTACACCTCCGCCATTCTCAAGCTGGCACGCATCGGACGACGCGAATTCACACAAGAATCCATTGACCCTAATAAAGTCGTTCAAATCATATTGGATACCCTCGCCACACAAATCGAAGAACAAAATATCGACATTCAGGTGGATGACCTGCCAACAATTATCACTGACCCACTGGCGATTGACCAAATTTTCAGCAATTTAATCACCAATGCGGTAAAATACCTTGCGCCTGAACGCACAGGAAGGATTCTCATCAGTGCCGATATTGAACCTCATCAGATTATTTTTGATATTCAAGATAATGGACGTGGTATCGCCGAAACCGACCATAATAAAGTCTTTGCCCCTTTCCGTCGCATTGGGCAACACACTGCCGAAGGTGAAGGCATGGGTCTCGCTTATGTGCAAGCACTCGTGCGCGGTCTCGGTGGTGAAATTTGGTTTGAATCGACCCTAGATAAAGGCACAACCTTCTCGTTTTCTGTACTAAGATTGGATAACATCCATGAGTAACATTAGAGAAATTCGACTGCTGATTGTCGAAGATGACCTCGGACATGCCACACTCGTCCAGATGAATCTCGAAGAGGCAGGGTTTCACAATAAAATTGACCATGTCGAAAATGGACAACTTGCTATCGACTATGTAACTGCCTTCATCAACCAAACCCCCAATGAATCACTCTTGATTTTGCTAGATATTAACATGCCTGTCCTTGATGGCTTCCAAGTGCTAGAACGTCTCAAGAGCAATCCACGCACCAAACACATCCCTGTCATCATGTTGACCTCCACCGATAGTGAAGAAGAAATTCAACGCGCCTATGCCTTAGGCTGTAATGTCTATCTCCGTAAACCCGTAGATTATGAGCAATTCATGGTCGCAATTAAAAACTTAGGCTTGTTTTTATCTGTTGTCGAATTACCTGATACAGCAAATAATTGATATTAGTTAATTTAAACATAATTAATTAATTAAATCTATACACTTTTTCACGGATAGCACAAGTAAAATGAGTTCATAGCTGACGTGGATTATGTGGACTCTTAAAATGGCAGAAGCAGTAAATGCACTATACATAGAAGATGATGCAGGACTTGCGTTTTTACTATCAGATTCTCTCGCAGATGCTGATATTTCAATCACGCATGCCCCTAATGGTCACGCAGGGATGGAACTCTTCCATGAAGAAACCTTTGATGTTGTCCTCGTTGACCACGAAATGCCAGGTTTATCAGGCATTGATGTCATCCAACAAATGCAATTTACAGACAATCCCCCCCCTATCATCATGGTCACAGGCTCAGGTAACGAGCGTGTTGCTGTCCGTGCGATGCAAGTCGGCGCAAGCGATTATGTCGTCAAAGATGTTTCGATGGGGTACATCGAATTGTTGCCACGGGTTATGCACCAAGTCCTTGACCAACGCCGTTTAGAGATAGAACATGAACGCGCCCGTCAATTACTCGAAACTGAAAAATTAAAAACTGAACTCATTCGTGACTTTATTGAAAAAGCATCACATGAATTCCGTACCCCTATTTCAGTCATTCAAACAGCCTGTTACATGATTGGTCGCATTGATGACCCTCAAAAACGCCAATACTATCTAAACCGTATCCAAGATAAATCAGAAGGTATCACCAAACTAGTTGATAATCTCGTACTCCTGATGAAACTTGATGCACGCTACGACCTCACCTTGCAGTCCATATATTTGCGTGACATCATCGATGCAACCGTCGAAACTTTGTCCCAAAGTTATCAAGACAAGTACATCAACATCGTAGTTGATAATCAAACACCAAAGACCAAAGTGGTCGGTGATATTGACCTCCTACGTCGTGCTATTCGTGAAGTGCTGGATAATGCTTGTCGCTATTCATACGATGAAAGCACTGTCAATATGACCGTCACGGGGGATGCACACACTGTTAGCATCGTTGTTGAAGATAATGGCATCGGTATTGCAGAAGAGAATCTACCAAAAATCTTTGACCGATTCTACCGTGTCGATGAAGCACACAGCACACAAGGTTTCGGACTCGGCTTATCCATTGCCAGCCGTATCATTGATTTGACTTGTGGCGACATCACTGTTCAATCTGAACTCGGTGTAGGCACAACTGTCACCCTCGAACTCCCCTCTAACATCATGTCACTCGCTTAATGCTATCCTTGAATAAATCATTGTAGAGGACGACCTGTGTGTCGTCCCGAGTAAGATTACCTCAACAATAATAAAATACCCCGTCAATCACACGATTCCACAAGTACAAAATGTTTCCATCCATTCTAATTAGATGACTATACGAAGCAACCTTCTAAGCTAAACACCGTATAGCTTATTAACCGTGTCTCTCTTATGACTTTCTTATCAAAAATGATTGACACGCTTTTTATAAACGGTGTATATTTACATTGTAAACTAAACAGTGTAAATCAAATAAGGATACCCTTCATGACAGCATCACTGAGCAACACCATCAGCACCAACTTACGTCAGGCATGGCAAGCCAATAAACCACTCACGATTTTAGGCATTGCTATGATTGCCACCTTGATTGTCTCACTCATCGGCTTAGTGATTGACCCACGTGTCATCACAGGGCAACCTGCTTGGCTCAAACCGATGAAATTCGCTATCTCGATCAGTATTTATTCTTTCACCTTGCTCTGGATGTTGACGTATATCAAGCATCGTCCCATTGTCGTCCGCACAATCTCTTGGCTCACATTTATCGCTTTTATCATCGAAATGGTCGCTATTGTTGGGCAAATGTTACGTAATACCACCAGTCACTTCAACAACACCACACCGTTCGACGCTTTTGTTTTCGTGTGGATGGGCAATGCGGTTGTTGTTATCTGGCTTTGTTGCTTGATTGTAGGACTTTACCTCACCTTCCAAAATTTAGGTGACCGTGCCTTCGCGTGGTCAATGCGTAGTGGTGTCTTCATCGGTTTCATTGGCATGGGTGTCGCTTTCTTGATGGTCATTCCAACACAAGACCAAATTGCACAAGCAAACCTCACAGGCGAAATGCCGATTGCTGGCGCACATGCTGTCGGTGTTGAAGATGGTGGCGCAGGCTTACCTATCGTCGGCTGGAGTACCGAAGGTGGTGATTTACGCATCGGTCATTTTGTCGGATTGCACGCGATGCAAATCTTACCATTACTCGGTTTATTCTTCTCCAACACTATGATGACACAACGACTCAAAGCCACAGGTCGTCTGCTGATGATTGTTATCGCCAGCCTCAGCTATCTCGGATTAACTGTTCTGCTGACATGGCAAGCCTTGCGTGGACAAGCCATCATCAATCCTGATGCCTTGACCCTGACTGCACTAGCTACGCTAATCGGCACGACGATACTGGCAACACTCATCACATGGTTCACCTACCGTACCAACGAGAGACAAGCCCATGTCTATCAACCAGCTATTTGACCTTAGCAGCACATTCGCTATTCCATTCTGGTTTTTGCTCATCGGTTTGGGATGGCTACGCCCAATTGAACGGATTCTACGTTCCCCTTGGATTGCGATTGCGCCAGCCCTTATCTATGCAATAGTTCTTGTTCCGAATTTTAACATCGTCTGGAACACAGTGACCAACGGTTCACTAACAGCTATCGCCGATCTACTCAGCACACCCGAAGGCGCAACACTCGCTTGGGCACACTTCCTTGCTTTTGACTTGCTCATCGGACGCTGGATTTACCTAGATAGCCGTGAACAGCGCATACCGCATCTTTTGATTATGCCTGTTCTGTTCCTGACTCTGATGATTGGTCCTGTCGGCTACTTGCTTTATCTACTCACACGGAGCATCATCAAACTTATCCGACGCGATGATTGGTCAACGCTCATCCTAGATAAAGCACCTGAACCAATCTCAGAAACATGAATATCACACATTCTTACTGTTCATTGCACATGCTAAAATCATCACATTGAAGAAATACTGAGTGCGAAGATGAAAACAACACCATTCCCTGAAAAACCAGATGCAAAATCTCCCGCAGGCGCAGATATTCGCTATCTCATGGATGGCGAGACTGGAGGCATGATACATAGCACAGTCCCAGCCTATCAAATTAACAAAGCAACAGTTCATGCAACCGTCAGTGAATTCTGGTACATCTTAGAAGGACATGGTGAAATCTGGCGCGACAATGGTAAAGAAGACTCTATCACCACGCTTGTTGCTTGTGTCTCCATTGACATCCCAGTGGGGACGAAATTTCAATACCGCAATGTCTCACAAGCTGACTTGAAATTTATCTGTGTTACCATGCCCCCATGGCAAGGCGATGAAGAAGCAACTTACGTCGATGGCGTTTGGCAACCAACAGTCTAAATCATCTCCTCAATTGATTTTGCGTAGGGTTGAGGCATGCCTCAACCGATTATTTTTGATGGTCATCGAATCTTGCCGATAGCGAACAATACAAACTACAAACGCAACACCGCTTCCACCGCCAACCAGAACAATTTCTCTCGCGTAGAATGTTGAACATGCCAATCGCGCGTATCCCATGTTTCCGCCCCAACATCATCACCACCATAGAGTAACTGCCCGAACTGCACCCCACGAAATTGTGCAATCGCAAAAAATGCTGATGCTTCCATCTCAACAGTTAGCGCACCTTCTGCCCGACGCTGTTGCACTTTGGCATGTGTCTCACGATAAATGCCATCTGTTGTCCATGTTTTACCCCTTGCATACGGCACACCATGCGCGTTGAGTGTATCGATAATTGCTTGCACAGCTTGCAAATCAGGCGCAACCTCACGTGATGCTGGCATATAATGGTAGCTCGTCCCTTCATCCCGAATCGCCGATGTCGGTACAACAACATGTCCCACACCAATCGAGCTATCCAGCACGCCTGCTCCACCACATGCAATGAACTTTCGTCCACCCATTGCAATCACTTCTTCCAGAAACGACCCTGATAGTGGTGCACCCACCCCTGCATGGAGTACCGCAACGGCTTGTCCATCGTGATTGAGTTTATAAATCGGATTGATGCCAATCTCGCTCCCTGTGTGCCCAATTTGTTCCGTTTGCCCATTACCACAAACTGCTTTAATCGCCTTCTGGAAAAAACAAAACACCACATGCTCAGGGAAACCTTCAATCGGGGCAATGGCTTGTGACGGTTCAATCACGGCTGGTACAGTATCATCAAATTCAGTCAGAGGAATATGATTTGTCATTTTTAATCCTTTAATTAATGTGATATGAGACAACTTATGTAACTGAACGTAATCTAAATGTTATGTTACGTTAGTTAGAAAGTCGTTTTTAGGGACGTGTAAGGATGCCTATCATACCCTATAAGTAGGGTAAAACGTCCTCATAGAAGCGCGAACGTTATGGGAGAAACAGTTCACTAATATCAACATTAGTGACTGTTCGTTTTAATGGCATAGCATATCCTCATTCCACCGAACAACAATCTACACAATACAACAAAAAAGAACATGATGATTCATCATGCTCAGTTGCGACCTGATATGGAATTGTTTCCAATCACCACAAAGTTAATCGAGCTTAACCACAAATTCAAAACCACCCAACTGCACTGCATCATTATTCTTGACTTGATACGGTACATACGGCTCTAAAACTGCCCGATTAAGATAAGTGCCGTTGGTGCTATCTTTATCTACAATCAATAACTGCGAATTTTCGTAGATAAAAGCAGTATGTTGACGAGAGACACCTAAGCGATAAGCCCCAAAAGCCGAGAAATCAATGCCATCAAAATATTCACTGTAAGGGTATGACCGCCCTACATAATTAAACGTAAATAAATCAACAACAATTTCAATGCCTTGGGATGGAACAAATAACCCCAATGTACCGACGGGTAATTGTTTGCGATTGATCGTCGTATAGCGTTTCTCTAATATCGAGAAAGTCCAATCAACAGTCACTCTGCGTTCAGTGAGGTCAAATTGCCGTGATGCGTCTGCATCGCCACCGTTACCTTTTGGGTATGGTGATTTCAATAATTTAGTTGTCATGATTGACCTTGCTATTCTGTAGGTGATACATTGTATATTTCTGTTAAGTTTGGCTTCTTAGTATTAATTATCTTTAAAAATACTTGCATATGTCTAAAATTATACGCTATTTCTTTGTATAAACCTAACAATTATTAGAAAACAGTAATCTGAACTCATATATTTATCCGTATCGACAAATGGTTGAATGCTAACAAATCTTTATTACTTCTTTATGCGTGATAAGCGTATATGAGCAGTCAAATAATAAGAGTATGGTAGAATAATGGCATCTTGGGGATATATGTACAGAAACATTGCGACAGTGATACGCACTGTCAGCAGTGATTTGGTATGCAAATTATGCCCCAAAAACTAGCATAATTCATCAATAGTATACAGTTTCATCATCCTTCAAATAGCATCAGTAGAACAGGATAGCGAGTTGCTAACGATGTCTCAAACCCGACAACTAAACCGAGGAGTCACCGTTCGGTTTCTCGTCATCACAGCACGAGGCTATAGTTGGATAAGTGCGCTCCGTAGTAGTATTGCACACGTCCAAATTGTGAATGACGCTCAAGAAACAGAAGATACCCTTTCAGCAAACCAGTTCGATATCATCCTATACGATGATGCGACCTTTGAAGTTTCAGCTATGGAAACTGTAAAGGAATTACGCTTACAAAACCCTAACGCGCTCATTGCAATTATTTCAGATAATTTAACGACTGATTATTACAACACCCTTATGGAAGCAGGCGCATGGGATGCCTTCGCTAGCGATTACTCAAATGCGATGATGCTTCAACGCATTAATGCTCTCATGCGCCAAAGTAAACGCAACCGCGAAATTGGGTATCGTACCCGTCGCCTTCATGCCATCAACTTGCTCACCCAAAAGTTACACGGGGCTGTGCATCCTAAATTGATGATTGTGGATGCCATTGAACTCGTTTGTAGCTACTTCGATGTTTATGCTGTGGCAATCACCATCCACACCAGCGATATTTATCAATTATTCGCAGGCACTTACGATGGTCGGCGACGCATCTACGAAACTAAAGTCGATATGCACCCCGAAAATCCACTGCGACAAGTCATGGACTCCGATATGTCGCTGATTTTCCCAGATGTAAAGAAACATCCCTACTTCCGTGCCATACCGATTATCAAAAATCCTGAGTCATCGCTCATTGTGCCTATCAAACAAGGCACGCAGGTCATCGGCTCATTAGCCTTATTCGGGCAAGGCAATCCATATACCATTCAAGATGTGGCAGTTTTTGAATTACTCGCCAGCAATTTCGGCAGTGCTTATATCAATGTGCGCGAACAGCATCGGCGCGAAGTTGATGTACAATCCATGCGCTATTTGCTCCAAGCATGGCCAGAACTCAATGCTGTCTTCACCAAACAAAATATCGTACAAGTCGTTCACGAACACATTCAAGGCATTGAGTCCGTTAAGGCGATTGGTATTTGGTTATTCCCACAATCAGATGATGCTGAACCAGTCATCTACAGCGGATATGACCCCCTACAAGAACGCATAATGGATTTACATCGCAACGGACATATCGAGACAGTCGCCTCAGAATTTGATGAAGGCGTAATGACGCGCATTTATAATCGCGATATCACAGAACTCACAATCCTTGATCCGCTCTTCGATGTTCTCAGTACTGAACAGTTAATTCTTATCCCGATTGCTGGCAACAGCTTTGAAGGTGTGATTATTGCATCTAGCCAAATGGCAAAGATGTCATCAGCAGATCTTGCTGTGGCAGAGAATTTAGCGCGTGTTGTTGCCAACGTCCTAGAGCGTAATACATTGATAGAATCCATTCAAAATGAACGTGTGAAACTACAAGAGCAAACAGGTCGCATCGAAGGGGTGCTCCGCAGTATCGATGAAGGTATCTTCTTTGTGGATGAAGACCATCAAATTGTCTACAGCAATCCACAATTCACAGAATTAACCAACATCGCACCATCGCAAGTGATGAATCAACCCTTCTCGAACTTGTTCAGCTTAGTATCAAAAATTTCGCCAGAACAACAACTAGTCTACGAACAATTGATGCAAGCCGCCAAGCAAATTGAAGGACAATCAGTTGAGGATGCGTATCCCTTCGTGGAAATCGAAACGCTCAACCAAAATAACCTTGTTATCGAATTCATGCGTGTCGATACCGTCAGTGAACAACGAGGCTGGATTGGTGTCATTGGTATTCAAGAACAGCGTGTACCACAATCATCTGTCGAACACTTCTCGAAATTGCAAAATCTGGTCGAAGATATGACCACACCAATCATGGAACTGAGTAATTCAACGCTCACCCTGCCTCAACAATATGACATGCTCAGTCATGGCAATTTTGAGGCACTCCTACAACGACTCGAAGGGGATGTGCGCCAGATGCAATCAATGTGGGGTAACTTCGTCCAAATTTACAAAGGCGAAGTCGAAGGGATTGCTCTAAGACCCACAGCTATCGAGCCTAGCACCTTTGTCGAAAATGCCTTGTCCAACCGTCGGATGGCACTTTATCAACGACAAATTCATTTCGAGCCTAATACTACTGATGTCGAAGTCTACATTGATGAGCGGCAAATGCGCCAATGCTTCATTAACATCATCGAATTTTTAGCAGGGTTATCGAAACCGAATGCCCCAATTTTTGCTGAATTGATGACAGAAGGCACACAAGTCATCATTACACTACAAGAGAAGACAACAATTCTGGCACCTGATGCCATCAACAATATTTTCAATCCTAAGCGTGATACCGATAACAAAGATGACCTCTTCCCTTATCGACTCGGCATGTATTTTGCACAGCAAATCGTGCAAGCGCATAATGGGCAGTTAATGGTCAACAATGCGCGTGGCTCTGGCTTAATGATTAGGCTCGCATTGCCTCTCATGGGTGAAGAAGATACCTTCATTCCAATTATAGATGATAGTGAATTGACACTACCAGTCGAAGCAGCCAAAGATAAAAGCAACTATCGACAATCTGCAAAAGGCTTGACAATTACCATTGTCGAGAGTCGCTCGAAGTTCATGCAAGGTGTCTATCCGAAGATGGAAGTTGAAGGACACGATCTCATTCCAGAAGCACGCCTTGATGGAGCACTCTTCGACCTCAAGATGACTAAAGTCGATCTGGTTATTTTGGAAATTGACCGTTATTCGCCCGATGTAGTTGGACAAGTGCAAAAAATCCGCTCACAATACGAAGTGCCAATTGTCATCATCGCGCTAGAAGAATACGAAGAAGATTGCTTATCCGCCCTCTCACAAGGTGCAGATGATTACTTCTTGATGCCACTCAATGAAGAAAAATTGATTGCCCAATTGCAAGCCATCTCAAAACGGTTGGAATTGGCAGCTCGTACTGCTGAACCTATCAAGGTCGGTGGTCTGGAAATTGATTTTTCACGTCGGCGTGTTTATCTCGATGGTAAGCTGATTGACCTCACGGCTAAAGAATATGAACTCTTGCGTGTGTTAGTCATGAATCGCGGACAGGTGATGTCACACAAAGCCCTGCTTGCTAAAGTTTGGGGACCTGAACACGATAACGAAACACAATATCTGTGGGTCAATATCAGTCGCTTGCGCCGTAAACTCGAACCCAAGAAAGATAGTCCGCGTTATATACAAAACGAGCCGCGCGTCGGCTATGTCTTCGCTACCGATATGTAAAACACATCTGAAAAATATTCGTAGGGGTTTGCTACAGTGAACCCCTGCCAATTGCCAAAAGTTATCCTTCTAAACCTGCTACAATCACATCACGTTGTTTAATCACACGGTCTACCTGATGAGCCAACTGATTATACGGCGCGGTATCACGCACACGAAATTCACTAACAGATTCTACCAAGTCAATCATCTGTTCTCGTTTAAAGCGCGTCGCATTCCAAGATAAGGTCAAACAACCGCCCTCAGCAAGCACATCTGCCCATGCAGGTAAGGCTTTTTCGAGCATCGCTTGCCAATCTGCCAAATGTTGAATCCCATAGGGTAAGTCCGTCACAATCAACTGCGGACGTTTTAACCCGTGTACAAAATGCGCTACATCCACCGTATCACCACGCCCGATGACACAGCGCACAGATTGGTCAAGTGTCACCACCCAGCGTTTACCAACATTTTTGAATCGGTCTTCACGATACTTCGTTGGGAAACGCGCTTCTTTCATATATTGCTTGATAAAACCGATTGTGCCATCAACTACTTTTTTATCGCGTTCAACACCAATCGCATCTGCGCCCAAAATGATTGCACCAAATAAAGTCGTGCCACCGCCCGATAATGGATCAAGCACCGTCAACTTGCGCCAAGGCGTTGTCCGAAAAGCACTGCTATCGCGTGCAATATTCAGCATAAATTGTGTGAATAATTCGTTGGTCTTACCACGATAACGTCGCGTGGCAATTAAGCTATGAGGCAAAAATGTTTGCGAGGTCACATCCAATGGCTTAAGCAGAGGACCTGCTATATCATCAATCGCATCATAATAATGAAAGACACCATCTAGCATGGCAAAGTGGTCAAAAGTCTCTCGCATGTCATCCGTTAGCGTAGTATCCAATTCAAACTTGAGATATGACTGCCGACCATAATCCACTAACTGAGGCTCATCTACCAAATGCTCTCGTAAGGGACTTAAAAGCAATTCATAAGGCGCGAGTGTCGTCACCAAATCAGCATATTGTGTACTCCGTTGCGGAGCAATCTGCGCTAAAAATGTGTTTGTCATATATTTTCTCAGTCGTGTTACAGCACAACAGTTAAAAACTGATCCTCAAAATGAGATACCTAAACTGAATTCACTGAGATTCATACACAGTTTTAATTGCTCTCTGGACAGGCTCTGAAGGTAAATCAGGCATCAAGTCATCAGGTAATTGGTCTTGAACTGGCAATGTGTTAACATCATATCCTTTTAGAATCATCTCGTACAATGTACTTTTATATTCATGTACAAGCACAGCGTCCTTAGTTCTACGCCATTTACCTGCTAATGCACTGAGAGAATCTGCTAAATGTAGAACCTCTACATTGGGATAGCCCAGTTTACGAGCATCCTCATCTGTATAGTTTTGTCGTTCCACATTAGCTTGTTCTGGAGAAATCATATCATCCCATTTTAGTCGTTTGGATGCCATAAATCATACTCCTCTATTCTCATTTTTTCAGTCAACCTACGGATTTTTCCCGTTCTTTCAGGCAATGGTATGTTGAACCACTCAACCCAGAACATTGCACAGTTACTTTGCTTATCCTCAAATTGACCATCATCATTCGGGAAATTGTAAAGAGCTTCTTTACCCTCATTGTACCATGTCCGAATCTCATCAAAAGTTTTATCTGAAATTTCGACCTCATACATGTAGACGGCGGTACGTCCATTTGTTGCATCACGTAATTGATAGGCTCTTTCAAAATATCTACTGTCATCTTGCAAACAACTAGGTTGCGGTACTTTATCTTTCAAAGCATTCAACAGCAACTTTTCACTTCCTAATGCCTCGGTAGCATCTGGAGTCGGATGAAACCCAATAATCTTATCTTTAATCACGCCGATCACACCAACATGACCAGCACGAACAAGCGCGGGTTCGCCACAATATGGGTGGTCAACATTGTAAACACCACCCGTTCCCCGAAAAATAACAACTTGTATAATTGGCACTTAAACCTCACAAATTATGATTTTGCTGAATCCAATAGTAACAACATTAATCATGACTTATAAGCATCCCCTAGCCAAATGACTGAGAATGTTTAAAATACAAACTATGGGAAAGTTGGCGTGCATTCTATCGTAAGCGTGTCAAGAACAACAAAGGCATGATGTCATGGTAGCTAAAACGCAATTTTCCGATGATGAATTACGCTTCATGTTATCGCACTACAATTTAGGTACATTCGTCGATGCTCAGCCAATAGCATCAGGCACAGTCCAGACTGTATTACGCCTCGAAAGTACGGCTGGCATATTTATTGTCAAATATTATGAAAATCGCTCACCGCGTAGCGTCGGCTACGAAACCAATTTGCTCGTCTACATCAATAAATATGATTTCCCTTGTGTGCCTCCTGTTCGCAATCGTAATCAAGGCTACTATGCCATTTATAAAAATAAACCTTTCGTATTTTATCCTTATGTGGAAGGCGACTTAATCGAAGAATTACAACCTTATCATCAAGAACAAGTCATCAAAGTCGCAGCTGCACTCCAGAATTACACACGCAATTATCTACCACAAAATCGCCACGACCGTTGGAATTACACTATTGGATTCTGCCAGCAATTGCTGAGTCAGTGTCGTAGCACTATCACTGATGCGCGCTTTATAGCTAAAGCCGATTGGTATCAACAACAACTTGATAAACTTGATATTCATAAAACGCCCAAAGGCATCTGCCATTGTGACTACGACCATACCAACATACTCTGGCAAAATGACCAACTGCTCGCTCTAATTGACTTCGATGATGCCAATACAACACACATCAATATGGATTTAATTTATCTATTGGATATGTGGGCATGGTCAGATGATACCTTTGATTTTGAGGAAGCCACACACATCATTGACCTCTATGCTACATCGCGCAAATTGACCGTACTTGAAAGAAAATATTTTTACGATATTCATAAACTCAAAGTCCTTATTGATTCCATCTGGTTTTTTCACGCCGGCGACCCTCACGACTTCCCTGCATTACGCACAATGGATGCCCTAGAAACTATCGGCTATGAAAAATACACTCGTCGCTTATTTGGTGCAAACTATATACGTTAAACAACAGTGAAATACTGCACTTTTAATACATAGACAATAACGTAAAATCACATAATTAAATGAATACAGTAATCTCATTTGAGGAACTCACTAGATGGAAAACAACAAAACACAAAAATTAGGAGCAGGCATTGCTATCGGTGTTGGTGTCGGTATAGCCTTAGGTGTCGCAATGGATAATATTGCTCTTGGTCTCTCTATGGGGCTTGGGATTGGTGTTGCCTTTGGTGTTGCCTTTTCCAACCAAGAAGAAAGTGACAAAGATACAGACGCAGATGTTGATGAATTGAATCAATAAATTCGTTATTTCGGGCGACACACAAAAAATTCGTAGCTATACCATGCCCCATAATCCCGGCGTATAGCTATTTCGCGATGCACACCCTCTAACACACTCTGCCCAACTTCATTGTCTCCATATTTTTCTTCAAGTTCAGGCAACTTGTTATTCAAATGGGTATAGAAATGTGTCCACCAATCACTATCAGGCAAAGTGAAATGCCCTAGCACATCGTAGCCGACAGCATCAATGCGTTCGAGGTTTTCATCGACAGTGGTGATGCTCGGATACTCCGTTTCCCAAAACTCCTGAATCGCGTCAGGTCGATTTTCTTGAATCCAAACCACCTCGCTGAAAGCAATCAGTCCATTGGGCTTGAGCAACTTACGCCATGCCGATAAACCCGCTTCCATCCCCATGATATAAATTGCCCCCTCGCTCCAGATGAGGTCAAACGATGCTTTGTCAAAGGGCAAATTTTTCATATCGGCTTGCTCTAATCGGATGCGTGATGCTAATGGGCTATCCATCAATTTATCTTTGAACTCATCCAACATCACTCGATGATAATCGACCGCTACAAATTGACCATCGGTGAGTTCAGCTAGCGTTATCGTTTGTATCCCTGACCCACAGCCTACATCTAAAACATTAGGTGTATCAGGCAAGCCATCACACAATGCCCATGCTTGACGGGTACTTTCAGGGCTACCAGGACCTTGCCTCGGTAAACCACTAAAAATGTCAAGGAAAATCGCCATCATCTCAGGTTGTTCTGTCACCATATTTCCCTTCTAGCATTATTCACCAAGAGAGTCGTTTGCCATCACGGAAGAATCCACCTGTTGCGCCATCATCAGGCAAAGTAACTGCCCACACAACACTCGCTGCACCATCTGCAATTGGACGACCCCCACCACCCATATCAGTTGCTGTCCAACCTGGACAAACAGCATTCACCAAAATATTATTACCCTGAACTTCTGCTGCGACCATTTTAGTCAAGGCATTCAGCGCAACCTTCGTCACACTGTAAGCAGGTGTGCCACCACCCATACTCGCCATTGAGCCAGCTTCACTACTCACATTGACAATACGCCCATGCTCACTTTTGCGTAACAATGGCAAGAATGCTTGTATCATACGCCAAGGACCATACAAATTTGTCTGCATGGCTTCCTCGACAATCGTCATATCAGCGTTAGTCGCCCGTTGCCAAGAATCATAATGAATCGCAGCATTATTGACGAGAACATCGAGCACACCATATTCTTGCGCTACCCAGTCGGCTGCGGATTGAATACTAGCAGGGTCATTTACATCAAGCTCACGCACAACGACACTGTTCGGCAAATTCTTTGCGACAGCTTGCCCTTTTTCTAAACTACGCGACCCCAAAATAACGGTATAATCCAAATCTGCCAATTGCCGACAAACCTCGAAACCAATCCCTCGATTACCACCTGTGACAATTGCAATGCCTTTATTCGACATATTATCTTTCTCCGTAACAAATGCTTGATGTCTGCTCAATTTCAAGAATTTTATTCATGCTATATCTTGTATGTCACCATCATGATTATAGACGAGTGTCGCACTGTCTGCACCCAACTATATCAACAGTTCGACCTTCATCAATATTTACCTTGATAAGTTATCATACGTAATGCTTCTTTAGACTAGTAAGTAATATTTTAGGGCAGTATGCTAATGTAAAATTATGGCTATCGTAGCCAAAAATATCATTGCCAATAACTCTGGCTTGGAGACATATCTATGATTACATCACGACTTCAATTAATTGCTTATCTCTTCGTATTCATCAGTATCCTAATGTGGAGCAACAACGCTAACGCTCAACCACTCAGCGCAGGATGTCAGTTTTATGATACCTTGAGTGGTATCAACTTTCCTGGTTTCACACGAACTTTTGAGTTTTTTGAAAATGAAAAAATTACCATCACCAGCTTGACAAAATTAACAGGATCACCAGATGGTTTCGACTTATTTGTGGATGGTGTTCTTGTCGATACCACACCATTTCCAGGCTCAGTGACATGGACAGCACCTGCAGATGGAATCTACGAAATACGATTCTTTGCATTTTCTTTCTCAGGTAGCATTGCATTAGGGCTTAATTACGAAGGAGATTGTCGATTGCTGCCAACAGAAGTAAGTAATCCATGCCCAGTATTCACGGATGGTCGCATTAATGACTGTGACACCTTTAATCCAATTGTGCCTTATCTAATCAACACAGAAGACGGCATTCGGCTTGATATTTACAATGCTGATGAAACAGGTTTACGCATCAGTATTGCACCCGAAGACATTCCATCTGGTGAAACCTGTCCTGATGAAAATACACTCATTCTGAATGATACAATAAACAATATAGTCTTTTATCAACTCACCACTTGTCAATATTATCTGCGTGCACCTATGAACGAAGCAGGTAAATATTATATTCTCATCTTTGATGAACTCACATCAAATACCATCTACGAGTCCTATACTGAATTCATCATCCCTCAATAATTATGTACGTATATTAATATATGTCTGAGGTTGGCACATAATCCTTTTGCTAACTTCAGATAATTTAGTTCTTCCAAAATCCTCGACTATTTCTGCCCCATAAAAACTACAGCACATCACCATAAATCTGTAATCATCCTAGAGAAAAATGGCTTGCGAATACACAGTCTTATTTATGTTGGTTCAATCATCCTTTATATATGTAAAAACATACACAATTCGACTTGCGTGATGTTTGTAAACTGGGTATAGTTTAGGGAACTATTCATTATCGGATATTCCAATATGAATTAGTTGCGACCCATCACTATCAAGTAGAACGGATAGCTAGCACATGACAACTGAATTGCAAGAACGTGAATATACGGAGATTGTTGACCTCCAAGTTGGGATGGATACGCTCATTGCGCGTGTCGAAGCCATGCGTGGGAGTCGGCTAACACAACTCGAAATTAGCCACGCCACAGGTATCCCACAAGGTACGATTAGCAAATGGTCGAACGGATACGTTTCACGTTTGGATAAGCACATTATTGTTGCCTTACTCAATTATTTTAATCAATATTTTGAATGTACTTTAGAAGATTTACTCGTCCTACATACCAACGAGTGAAAACACGGGAAAGGTTGACCAATGGATACAGTCATTATCGCTGTGACCAATCGTAAAGGTGGCGTTGGCAAAAGTACCATGTCCAGCCATCTCGCAGCAGGCTTAGCAGTTAAAGGATACAATGTCGGACTCGTGGATACCGATAGTCAGGGTCATGGGGGGATGATGCTTGGCGTACGTCCAGAAGATGGCTTATTTAATTTGCTCATCAACAAAGCATCCCTTGAAGATGTTGTGCGTTTAGTCTCCAGAGAGAATTACACCACGCCTGATAAAACAGGCAGTTTATTACTGATTCCCTCCTCAGACCGCACCTATCAAATTCCATATATGTTGCAACAAGATGAATCATTTCTCTTTTTAGAGCGCATGGAAGAATTCGCAGAACGCGGTAATTTAGATTTTATCATCATCGATACCAACCCCTCCCTCAGCCTCTTTGATGGCTCTATTTATCTCGCAGCCGATGGCTTTATCTACGTCACTGAATGCGAAACCATGTCGATGCAAGGGGTCAAAAATGCCTTCGAGCAGATGAATCGTTTCAGCGTTCAACGCAAAAAATACCTCAACCGCGAGACCAAAATCTTAGGCATTATTCCGAATAAATATCGCAAAAAAACCTTAATTCACCAGCGCAATGTTGACTCACTACGCAACGCCTTCGGTGAAAAAGTATGGCGACCGATTGCTCTCCGCACCATCTGGACAGAAGCCAGCAATTTCTATCAACCTGTCTTCCTCGCCGCACCCGATAGTGCTGCCGCCGCCGATGCCATGTATGTTGTTAGTCAAGCAGAAAAGGAACTGAATCAATGGCTAGCCGAAAAGAGCGTCTAAAGCAAACCGACCCCTTTGCTATGCCAGGGGAAAAATCACCTGCCTTAGCTGATTTAACCGAATCACTAATTACAGGGAAAACAGGAACTGCACGCATTCTTGAGTTAGAGGAACGCATTGCAGAGTTAGAAGCTACCGACCCTGAAAATGCAATTATCGTGCGCTCAGATGGCATGAGTCGGCATTATAAAGACTTTGAATTACGCGATACTGAACTGGTAATTCCCGAAGAAACCAACGAGACCGATTGGGTTGAAATCGGCGTTTTGCTGATGCGAATGCAAGGCACAATCCAGTGGTTATTAGGTGATTGGATTACTTATGGCGAAGCACAAGGATGGGATAAAGGCGTAGGCTATGCTCGTATACGCGAAGTTTTTGGCTATGAAGTTGAATCCTTGTGGAGCTATGCTAGCGTATGCCGTAAAGTCCCAGCCTTGACGCGCGTCAAGGAATTATCGTTCTCCCATCATCGTGCAGTGACCAAATTTTCCGATAAACCCGACCTCCAACAAGCGTGGCTCAATCGTGCTTTAGAAAATGGCTGGTCGGCGAAACAACTCATCGCAGAGATTCAATTGGCAGGTCGCCCACTCATCGAGAAGACCCAATCGAAGCCTTGGGAAACCCAACTCTCACGTCTCGAAGATGAACTCACTACACCGAAAAAATGGGATAAAATCTCGTCTGAAGACCGCAGAGAAATTGTCACAAGTTTGCAGTCACTATTGCTCAAATTAGAGGAGTTGGGACTTGATTAGTCAAACGCATAATTCAAAACGACAGAGGGTGACAGCTTAGCTGCGCCCTTATCAAATCTCTTAATGCTATTGATGACTCATAGCTTCAAAATAGCTCTCTTCATCTTTGTTGCCGATAAGTTCCACCTGCCCCACTGCTAAAAAGATACCTACTTCTTGAGCACAAGCCCTTACCATCACTGGCTTTGCCCACTATTTGTGCTATTTTGCCTTCAATAGGGCAGGGGCTATTAAGCAAGATATGACTCACAGAACTTATCACTATCAAACAATTAACACATTCAATAACTTATCACGAACAAAAGCATTTTCAGCTTATCGTGAGCAATATCTATTGCGTCAAAAGCATCAAAATTATCCTACCTTGACGCGCGTCAAGGTCATACGTCAAACCAGATTTTGAAATCGTATTTCGCATATTTGGTGCACATACAGAAGCATATCCTTACACGGAAAATATTGTAGGGACGGCATTCTTGCCGTCCGCCGTATGAAACACCTCTCTGCGCCTTTGTTTCTTTGCGTTAAATTGCACTCATCATCAAAGGAATAAGCAGATAGACACATCACAAAATTTCATCTACAATCAGCCATAGCTTTGATAAAGCTCACCCAAAATCAATCAGGATAATCTCCATGCCAACGATGAAAAACTGGGTTTAATACCCGACTCCTCCAAGCAACAATCCACAGAAAATAATCGCGTCAACCACGCGAAAATCACCCAACCTTGACGCGCGTCAAGGTCACTATTGAACTGCGTCAAAAAGGAAAATACAAATGAATAAATCAAAACTCGACCCAAAACTTGTGGATGTCATGCAGGTATTGGCTAAGCAACTCGAAGCGACATTAGGCGATAATTTTCTTGCCTTATATCTCATTGGCTCGTTTGCGATGGGTGCTGGCGATGAACATAGCGATGTCGATTTTCTAGCCATCACAGAACATGACTTGACAAATGAACAGGTCAAGCAAGTCGAAGCCATTCATCAAGCTATCTATGACACCGCCCATCCATATTCTAATCATCTGGAAGGCTCATACTTTCCG
Organism: Chloroflexota bacterium; assembly: GCA_039200705.1. Taxonomy (GTDB): domain Bacteria; phylum Chloroflexota; class Anaerolineae; order Aggregatilineales; family Phototrophicaceae; genus JAUZRW01. Next base: position 16,000 of record JBCCSC010000002.1, on the reverse strand, counting down.
AAGAGTATTTTTGCAGATCGTGACCAGTGGTATCAACCAATTTGGTATCTGGATGACGGAGCAAAACAACTTGAACGCTCAGCACATGATAACGAATCTGTTGTCTTTTGGGTTACGCGCGAATATGGTATCACCATTTATGGTGACCCACCAGAAAGCTATATTCCCATCATCACCAATGGAGAATTACGCCACAATATTCAATACACGATGACCCACTGGAGCAAGAGTATTTTCACTGGCAATTACGTCATAGATAATATGTGGGCACAACCATTCACTGTGATGAGTTGGTGTCGTATGATGCAAACATTGGCAACCAATCGCATTCATTCCAAGCAAGCAGGAGTCGAATGGGGCATCGCTAACTTAAATAGCAAATGGCATTCGCTCATTGAGCAATCGTGGCAAGACCGACCCAATCCAAGCGAAAAAGTCTACATGCAACCCACAGCAGAGCAGATCGAACAAACCCATGATTTCATCCGCTATGCCCTTGATTGGAGTCAAACATACTTTGATTAATTAGCGAAGAGATATAGGGGAGCGTCACCGTGCGCTCTCTTTTTAATTTACGTGATAATTCTCGTACATCAAAATCACATCACCTTGACGCGCGTCAAGGTCATCAAAACTCGCTGAACATATGACCGCTCATATGAACGCACATATGCACAACATTTTCATTCCAGAATAGTGTAAACTGAAAATCAAGAAATTTAGGTTTGGATTTGAGTCAAATTTTTTGCTGAGTCATATCAAACAAGATGAATCACACACAAGCTAATTTAGTCGGTTTTGGCGCGTTACGAAGGGCTACAGAAGTGATTTTGAAATTCGATTTGGCAAAACGCTCAATTTGGTGTACAATAAACTTACGTAAGAAAAGTGTTGGCATCTTAAAAATTACATTGAGGCTAGAATTCAAAAACCCCTTAGTGCTCCCTATCGCCAAATAGAATCACTAACGGGTTTTGAAGTCACTTTCGTGACAGCACACGGACAAGTGTGTTTTCTAAGTTTCTCAACTTTTGCGAGGTTGAGTTGATATGATTATATCATACACCAGCAGAATTGTCACCTAAAGTTAACGGCAATTTCACAAACTCACCTCAAATTTGTCCTAAATGCAAAAGTCACATGCCTCTCAGATGGCTCTTCGAGCGTCATCATCTGAACACCCTTGCGTACAAAATTTAGACAGATTGAGATTCACATATGACATAACTGAAACCGTCACATAAAAACTGATGCTGATAAAAACCACCTGAGACTCTGTACCGTCTGTGTGGTTCTTGGAAAAATTGTTTCGTGCTTTTGTTGCTTACTCAGGTTAAAAAACTTGGGGATTGTTACTTAAATATCAGCGCAATTTTGTGACATATACTGACTAAAATTTATCGTAGCTCTGGCAAACTTTGCGGGGCAACATACTCATTAAAAGAAAAAACCACTTGAGATTCTGTTTGGCGACTTCATCTCTGTGTGGTCTAAGTAGATTAACCGTCTCGCACTTGAGCTTGAAACGGTAGGTATTTCTTTTCTCTGTTGACACTATAGCATGTGATGACTCACGATGCAAGATATTCGTCCACAATTTTAGGAAATTGACTAAATTTCTTAACAAAAGCTCAGGTGTTGCGGTCAGAAAGATGACCCTAACATGCCGAAAAATGAACAATTTGATTTACAAACACTCAAAAATTTAGACTGCCGACCTATCATCCGCCAACTGTTAGGAGAGCCTCATAGTAGTACCCAACGCTATGATCGTTACTTCTCACCGTTCCGTGCTGATGGTCGTAAACCTAGTTTGACAGTCTACGCGACGGGCATCAAAGATTATGGTGGTGCTGGTCAATCATGGGATGTGATTGCTTTTGTGATGGATTATCTCTCACTCGATTTTCGGGGCGCGTGCGACTATTTACAGGGTGATGTCGCCTATATCCCTATCGCACCCAGCCAAAAACCAGATTACACCGCATCACCACCTTCACACGCATGGCAAGTCGCCACCATGCAACAAATCACTCAATACGAAGCAATTCTTTGGCAGTCGTCCCATATTCTCAACTATTTACGCAATGAACGCGGTCTGAACGATGACACCATTCGTCATTATCGGCTGGGCTATAACCCCAATTGGGATGAATACCGTGTTGAAGCTGACCTCTGCAAAGTTGCCCCTGGGATTGTGATTCCTTGGCTAGCAGATGACACACTCTATGCTGTTCGGATTCGGACACGCACAGGCTCACTCGCTCAAATTGCTGGCACAGACGATAGTTATCTCGGCAATAAATACATGAGCATCACAGGCAGTCGGCAAAGTGCTGGTCTCTTCGGTGCAGATGGCTTGCAAGATAATCAAGCAGTCATCATTACTGAAGGTGAATTCGATGCGATGCTTGCCAGCCAAGCTAGTGGACTTCATGCCATTACACGCGGGAGTGCAGGTGACCATCAACGGATTGCTGACAATTGGCTAGGGCGTTTACAGTCGGCAAGTGTCATTTATGGCATCCTTGATACCGACGATGCAGGTCAAACAGCGAGTGATGCACTCCTAACACAACTCGATAATTTCGTGCCTCTAACACTGCCAAACAGTAAAGACATCACAGACTATCTGTTAGATTACAAAGGGTCAATTTATGCACTTTTCGCAGATGTGACCCAAGCGAAACAAGATGCTCATCAACGTCGCCAAGCGTTACAAGCAACACAAAATCCAGAACAAGCGTTCATCCCTCAGTACACTGCACCACAACTCAAACCAACGGTAACACTCAATACACCCTATATCTCAAATAAAAGTAATAATGTACCTACAAAAGGAATCGTTATCTTGTGCAGTGATAAAGGCACAGGCAAAACCAGTTATGGCAAGCAAGTCGTAAACACTTATCGGGATAAATATGATAGCGTGATGGCAATCACACCATTCCGTAGTTTGACCGCCTCTGCAGGGGAGCAATACCAACTGGAACACTATGCTTCTTTATATTGGAGTCAGTGGCTACAGGTGACGAACCTTGCGATTACGCTCAAATCTATTGGTAACTTCGGCACAATGGGACACATTCCTACACCGAAATTGGTCGTCCTTGATGAATTTAGCAAAATGCTAGAACAACTCCATAGCAATATTTATCGTCGGAATGAAGCCTCACGAGTGTATTCTGTGCTGAAACATATCATCGCCAATGCCGAGCAAGTGCTGATTATGGATGCTGACATTGATGTGGTTGAAGTGGAATGGTTGCGCCAAATCCGTGAGGATGTCCATGTGGTCGTCAATACTTACAATCGTGATGCTGGTGATTTATCCCTTCACGAAAGCAAAGATGCGCTCCGCGATACCTTCATGAGCAAATTGGCAGATGATAACCGTCAAGGTCGCCCGATTGCCTTCTTCTCCAATACGGCATCCGAAGTGCAAACCTTAGAAACCTACCTCAAGGATAAAACCAGCTATCATGTGCTAAGTGTACATAGTCAAAATAGTGGTAACAAAACTCAGCAAGCCTTCCTCAAGAACCCTGACCAACACATCACTGATTACGACGCGGTGCTAATTTCACCCTCCGCGATGACAGGCATTGATATTCAAACACAGGTTTATGCTAAATTCGGACATTTTGTGTACTCGCCACAACACACACCCTCCGCTACAGGATGTGCCCAATTGCTAGAACGTGCCCGTAACGCCGACCATACCCATATCTGGATAGAACAAGCCGATGGCAAAGCCGAAGAAAATGCCAACATCATCTATGAGGATTATCGGCAAGCTGCCATGCGTTCAGATGCCTTTTTGATGGGACTGGAAGTAGATACTACAGGACAACTCAATTTATCAGGCATCACCAAAGAGATTCACGTTTTACAGTCAAAATTGATTGCGCGTGATAATGCCAGCCGAAACAATCTCTACGATAATCTGCTCAATTTACTAGCACGCAATTACGACATTCAGCAAGCGAACGGCAACAGTCACATCCACAAGGAAGCTATCAAAGAGGCTGCCAAAGCCCGTAAAGAATCATGGGATAGCTTAGTCTGTACGGCAACACCGATTGATGACGAAACACTCGATACACTCGTCGCAACAGGCAATGCTACCGAAGCCAGTTATGCAGGTAATGAACGCTTCCATATAGAAGACTTCTACAATCAGCCGATTACACGCGAGTTATATACCTTCGATAAATCAGGTAAGGGACGCTATCGCATTACGAATTACACACAAGCGATATTGATGAATGAAGATGACCTCGCCACTTACGATAAAGACGAAGCCGACAACGATACTCCATTAACTGCGCGTCAGTTCCGCACGATGAAAGCCCGTACCATTAATGCCTTCATTGATGCTGTTTGGGGGTCACAAGCGGAATTTCTAGCTAATCCAACCCTAGAGATGAAGCATATCACCGAAGCCACTGAACAATTCTTGGAGACATATCAAGAGGATGTGCGCCTTTACTTCAAATATCGTCACGACCATAATGAGGATGGCTGGAGTGTTGCGAAACGGCTCTTACGCCGCTTTGGTCTGAACTTCAAGCAAATTCGTAGCCGAGATGAACATGCCAGCAAATGCTATCGTATTAATCCACAGACTTTTGCTACTGTGCAACAACTCGCCAAGCAACATGCAGAGGGTGTGACAAAAAAACGCAATAGTAATACTAATCAGCAAGCGTTTTCTTGCAACAGAGTAGCATAAGATAGGTTTAAATTATACGCATATAAATATAGCATAAGAACAATCTTGGATTAACACGAATCAAATAATCGTAATGCATTCTGTAAGTGTCGTAAACAAAGACACAGGAGGTATTACATGAATAACTCTATTTGGAATCAGCTTGAAGGTAACTGGAAACAACTCGTCGGCAACGCAAAAGAACGCTGGGGCGAATTCACAGAAGATGAACTCATTGAATTGAGTGGTAACCGTGATAAGCTCATCGGCGAGATTCAAGAACGCTATGGTATTGCCCAAGAAGAAGCAACTGAGCAAGTCGATGAATGGGCAAACAATTTAAAAATGCGTATTAACCAATAAGCGCATCCCGAAAATAGAAATTTCCACAGCGATTGTCCTTTGCGATGGTCGCTGTTTTTTGTTTTGTGAAATTTGGAACTTATTTTGTGCTGGTATCGTTACTATAGTTGAAGCACTTATACTCATACTAAAAGGAAAATCACACACATGATAAAACGACTGATTATCACATACCTGTTGCTATTTGCAGGGATAAGCGCACTAGCCCAAGAAACACCTGACCTTCAATCTTTCCAATTCCAAGAATATGATTGGGGCATGGTCATTGTCGAAACCACCGAAAGCAATTCATTCATCACAATTGACTCGCCAGTAGCGTACACTGCTGTTGATAATGCCTTCACTATTAGTGGTACAGGACAGGCTTTGTTCGAGAACAATGTCATCATCGAAATTACAGATGTAAGTGGTAATCTCTTGTTACAAGGCGTAACGACAATGGTCAGTGAAGAAGTTGGTGGCGCAGGGGAATGGTCATTAGACCTAACAATAGATAATCTTGATGAGGCAACAGCTATCACAATTGTGGCATATTCTACTAGTCCACGCGATGGTAGTGTCATTGCTCAAGATAGCATCCAATTGAATGCCAACGCACAATTTGGTCTACCTTATGTTGAGATAACGAGTCCGCGAGCATTTCAAGCAATAGAGTCATCATTTACTGTTGAAGGCACAGCAGGGGCAATCTTTGAGAATAATATCGTGGTCGAAGTTTGGGATGCTAACCAAGAAACCATCCTTGCAGAAACCTTTGCGACTATTGAAACGGATGAACTCGCAGGCAGTGGTGACTGGTCAACTGAGATTGATTTATCGCTTGATGCAGGGACATCAGTTGTGATTCGTGCCTATGAACCAGCTATCGAAGATGATGCACCAATTACAGTTGAGGCGATAGCACCCGTTATTGTCAACCCAAGAGTGAGCTATGACCTTTTGCTCAAGTTATACAGTGATGACCCACTTATCCAGAATGGTATTGTGGATTGTGAGCGTGCCTTAGCCGAATTTGATGACCAAGAAACTTTATCCATTTTGGTTGAGGATGTTGTAACAACAGACGTAGATGATGCACCTTATGATACACAAGTTGAGATTCAAGCAGCAGATTCATCAGTTTGTCCCTTACCGATTCGGGTGCGCTTCGTGCGTAATGGTAATAGCTTCACAGGTGACCTCTACCGCGATGTATCGGGTGAACCAACGGCTTGCACTGCTGATTTACAACCGTTTAGTGTTTATGTACCTATTGGTATCACGGATGATGTTGATTACTCGTTCACAGTTAATGGCATTGACTGACGAGCTTGCATAATGACCCGATAAGCTAGATTTTGCTACAGCGATTGTCTTCTGTGATGGTCGCTGTTTTGTATTTAATGAGCGTGGTATGTCAAGAAGTAGCATCAAAGCCGAAAACTGCTATGCTTAGATTAGTGTCATTTTTCTCGTTTATCATTTAGAGATATTTCTAGCAATCGCAAGGAAACAGCATGGCAAGCATCATCGGCAATCGTTATCAACTCGGTGACCCTCTCGGACGGGGTGGCATGGGAACAGTCTATCTAGGGACAGATACCGAGACGAATACAACAGTAGCGATTAAGCGACTACATCCCGACCTTGCCAATGATGAACAGATTGCGCGTTTCCAACGAGAAGGGGCATCCCTACGTGACCTTGACCATCCAAATATTGTAAAGATGCTTGATGCCTTCCAAGATGAGGGCAATTATTATCTCGTGATGGAATATGTAGCAGGTGGTGACCTCAAGCAAATGATTCAAGCAGGTGACCTTGGGCAGGAACGAATTGTTCGCATGGGGATTGACCTCGCCGATGCGCTGACACGCGCTCACAAATTAGGCATCATCCACCGCGATTTAAAACCAGCCAATGTCCTCATTGCGAATGATGGCACATTACGTCTAACTGATTTTGGCATTGCTCATGTGCGTCATCAAGCGACGATTAGCGACCCCAACGCAGTCGTTGGCACGATTGATTATCTATCACCAGAAGCCATTTCCGATGCGGAAGTCAGCGAGAGCATGGATATTTGGGCATTCGGTGTCATGCTTTTTCAGATGCTAACAGGTAAAAATCCATTTAGTCGAGAGAATATCACCCTAACGATTGTTGCCATCACCCATGATAATGTGCCAGATTTATTGCAACTTGTGCCTGATATTTCGCCTGAACTCGAAGACCTTGTCTACCGCATGTTAGAGCGTGACTCCCATGCACGAATTTCTTCTGTGCGTTATGTCGGTGCAATCCTAGAAGATATTCAGCAAGGGCGCACCAGCACCAAACCTCATTACACAACACGCTTTCAAACAACGGATACGCTTGACCTGACGACCAAACACAATTTGCCAGAGCAAATCACGGAATTTGTTGGGCGCGAAGCCGAGATTCAAGAACTACAACGCTTGTTAGCGATGTCCTCAACGCGCTTACTGACAATTCTAGCCCCTGGAGGGATGGGAAAAACGCGCCTTTCCTTAGAAGTCGCCCGACAAACTCTGAGCGATTACGATGACGGGGTGTATTTTGTCGAACTCGCGCCTCTCAGTGATGCTGATGCCATTTTGCCAGCGATTGCCGAAGCGGTTAATTTCCCATTAGATACGGTGCGCGGTAATAAGGAAGAAGCCATGCTGGCTCACTTACGTCCTCTGAATAGCTTGCTGATATTTGATAACTACGAACATCTCTTAGAGGGTGCAGAACTTGTCGGCAAAATTTTAGCGACTGCCCCCAGTATTCAAGTGATTGTCACCTCGCGCCAACGTTTGCAACAAACAGGCGAAACACTCTTTCATTTATCAGGCATGGATTTTCCTGATTGGGAAACGCCAGAAGATGCAGCTCATTATGCAGCAGTCAAATTATTTATGGGGAGTGCCTTACGCGCTCGTTCCGATTTTGAACTAACAACAGATAATCTGCCTTACATTGCTCGGATTTGTCGTTTGGTGCAGGGGATGCCTCTCGGAATTGTTCTCGCGGCGGCATGGGTATCGGTGCTTGAACCGCAAGAAATCGCCAGCGAAATCAATCAGAGTATCGACTTTTTGGAAGCCGAAGCAGGGGATATGCCATCGCGTCAGCAAAGTATCCGTGTGGTTATGGATTATGCGTGGCAGATGATTTCAGAAGCAGACCGTCAGGGGTTCATGGGTTTGAGTGTTTTTGTCGGTGGTTTTTCGCGCGATGCTGCCCAAGCAATCACAGGAGTTGGTATTCGTCAATTGATGAAGTTCGTCAATTTATCGCTCCTACGCCGTGATGCTGATACTGGACGCTATACGATTCATGAATTGTTGCGCCAATACAGTGTCGAAAAATTAGTTGCGAGTGCTGACATCGATACTATCCGACAGAAGCATATGCGCTATTATGCTGATTTACTGACTGATAATTACCAAGCCTTGATTGATGGACGCGCCTCAGCCCTTCAATTATTGAATACAGAATTTGAGAATGTCAAAGTTGGCTGGTTACAAGCCTTTAAACTTGATGATAGTGCGCTGGTGAATCAATACCTTGCGTGTGTGCGCTTTTGGATTCCCATGTCGAATCGGCAACGTGAAATGCGTGAACTCATTGTACAGAGTTATCAGCAATATCATCAGCGTGAGGATATACCTGACCACCACAAAGGCAATATCTACACGGTGTATGCTTGTGCGATTGCTTTCGACTTACATGATTATGAAGGAGCAATACAAGCCTTCGATGAGGGTATAGCATTTCTCGAAAAAGCCGACGCAACCATTGATCTACTCGATACTTTGTACTTCAAATCTGTGATGAAGCGTATTCAAGGCGATTTTTCGGCAATTTTAGAACTCAACCAACGTGCTTATGACCTCGCTGAATCGATTGACCAGCCGTCTTTGATGGCACGCTCAGCAATTGCAATTGCATTATCAGTTGGTACACTCAATCAAGACACTAAGCAGAGCCTCGACTGGTACGAAAAAGCCTATCAACTAGGGAAAAAAGCCAATAATCGAAGCATCGTTGCGATTGTCAGTAATAATTTAGGTAGCAATCACCTGATGCTTGGTAATTATGATAAAGCCCGCACCTATTTAGAAGCAGCCCAAGAGTACAACACTGCTCCTTTGCGTCCAGCCTTGTTGGTCATCATCAATCGTAATTTGGCTGAATTAGATATACGCGATGGCAATCTCGGACAAGCTGAAGAACGGTATTTAGAAAGTGTTCGTGTGACGGATGCTTATCGTAAATATGATGACCAAATCATCGCGCATTATGTTTTGGCTGGATTTTACTATGCGATAGCACGCTATGATGACCTCTACGAGACAATGGCAAAACTCCGCACGATTGCCGATAACAACATCACCAGTGAGCAGACCTATCAAACGATTGATGCTTTTGAAGCGATGGCGAAGATTGGGCAAAGTAATTGGGATGCGATTCCTACAATTGAGCAAGCTGTGACAAACTTGGCGAAATTATCCGACCCTAATTTTTATGTCAATTTGCTCGGTGCATGGGTGGCTGTGTTGATTCATCAAGAAGACTATCAGCGTGCGCTAGAAATATTAGGCTTCATTCGTAGTTTGCCTTTCTGGTCAGAGACTATGGAAAATACACCTGTCATTCAATCATCACTGACAACACTCCGAGCACATTTCAGTACAGACGATTACGAGCGCATCAGTTCATCGTGGCAAGATAAAAAATATGTCGATGTTGTAGAAAATCTTGCTAATTCAGGCGTAGATTAGTTCATTCAAATGATCAAAATAATTTTGAAGCACATCTGACATTCTGACAGTAATTAAAGGTAAAATAGAGTGTGAAGGGTATCCAATAGTGATGAGGACACATCATGAGCAACACTCCTCCTGAAAACAGTGTTTTTCCTAAAGACCGAGACGAATGGCGGGCATGGCTTGTCGATAATTACACGCAAGATGAAGGAATCTGGTTGATACGCTACAAAAAGTCGGCTGGCAAACCGATTCTTAATTTTGATGATGCTGTTGAAGAAGCCCTTTGCTTTGGTTGGATTGATAGTCTGCCCCGTAAGCTAGATGATGAGCGCACAATGCTCTACTTCGCACCGCGTAAAGTCGGGAGCAATTGGTCGGGACTGAATAAAAAGCGTGTCCAGAAGATGATTGATGCAGGTCGTATGACTGAGGTTGGTATGGCAAAAATCGAGGTCGCCAAAGCAGATGGCTCGTGGGATGCCCTCAATGATGTCGAAAATTTAGTTGTTCCGCCTGATTTAGATGAAGCCTTCGCTAAGTATCCTGATGCTCGCGCTAATTGGGATGAGTTTCCACCGTCTGCCCGTCGGGGCATTTTAGAATGGATACTGAATGCCAAGCGCGATGTTACCCGTCAAAAGCGCATTGACGAAACGGCACGCCTCGCTCAGGAAAATATCCGCGCTAATCAATGGCGATGAGGTCGAAATAACATTCAATCATCAGATGTACCCGATGAAATTCAAAACCGTAACGCAAAGTATCAAAGCGCGAAAGAATGGAAGGCAATAAAAATATTCTAGTGAATTCCACTCTAATTTCTCTGTGTCTTTGTGCCTTCGTTTCTTCACGTTGAAGGGGTTAAGGTGTTTCGCGCAAATGCCCAAGTTTAAACTTTAAACATGATACACCTTGCGATAATATCCTGTGCTGTATGATTGCCATGTCAGGATAGCTCCATGTCACCTGTGTTCACACGCGCTCAAAAATTCATTGTTGCTTTTGTTGTACTGGTGATTGCGCTTCTATATGTGCCTTACGCGCCATTTTACACCTTGGATGTAGACCGCGTACAACTGTTGTATCGTGTCTCACAATTTTGGGTAGATGGTATCTTTCCATCCTATGGTATGTTGAATAGCCAAATGCTGTACAATCCACCGCACCATATTTGGCTGTATGTCCCACTGGGAAGCCTCTCGCTTCATCCGAATGTCATCATTTTTCCGAGTATTGTGATTCATGTTGGGGCAATCATCGCTATTTTTTGGATAGTGACACGCTATCTATCGTTTGAAGTGGCATTTGCGACGGTTCTCCTTTATCAAACATTGCCATTGGGTCAATACATTGGTGGTGCGACGTGGGCGCAAGCCCTCATTCCTGGCTTGATGCTGTGGATGCTCTATTGTGCCTTGCACTGGTTTGATGACGGCAAAACGATATATAGCATTCCGTGTTTGCTCATCATCACAACGATGATGGGGATTCATCTGGCAAGCATTTTACTCCTACCCATCATTGCTGTGTTGATGGTTTATCATCGCTCTAAGCTGAACGTACTCCATTTAGGGATTGCTTGCGTGTTCATTATCATCACTTGGCTACCGTTTTTATCTTTTCAACTAGAGCGTAATTTTGTGGATGTACTTGGTGTAGTGGATTACGACTTGCGTCCACGCTTGCAAGAAGATGATAACCAATTTTGTCCAATTGTTTTCAGACCACCACGCGAGTCAGTTGATACGGATTGGTTTACCAACCTCAAGCGTTTTGCAGTGGGGCAGTATCGTCAAATTCGCGATGTGACACTTGGCATCTTAAGTGCAGTGACGACTAATTTTAATATTCCGCGAGCTAATGTGTGGGATATTCAACTCTGGCTTGTGCAAATTTTTAAATGGCTGGCATGGATGAGTTTATTCTTTGCGATTCATCGTGCTTTGACGGATAGCAAATTGCATGGCTACTTATTACTCTTTATGCTGTTGCTGGTCATGGTACAAAATCTGACACGCTTCAATGTTTTGCGTCGCCCTGATATTGCATGGATTTACTATGGCATTCAAGTGATTTTCATCACCTCGTTTTTATTTTACCCTAAATGGCAATATCGCAGATTTATCCGTATCTTTGCTTGGGGCTTAATTACTACATCAGTCATCGTTGGTGTTTTGAATCCGCGTGCTTCAACATTTGACTTCATTAACAATGTCGAGATGCTGGCACAAGGTCAGCCAAATGAACAAGCGAGTGTCATCGAGTGGATTATTGCTCAAGATGATGGTGTAGATGATCGCATCATCATTGCTTATGATTTTTTGCCTGATGTTGATAATTGGTGTTGGATTTATCGCTACAGCCAAGTCGATGATTTGTATTATGTCGGCGTGGAATTTGATTACTGGCTGAGTCTCTATAACGTAGAAAATGCTTCGGATGCGGCTGATGGTCAAGCAGATAATCCTGACTTTATCCTTATCTTCACCAGTGGACTCAACCGCTACGATGTTGCCCCTGACTTCCAGACTGAGAACTATGCTGTTTTTGATATGCGATAGTATGTGATTTTTGTTAATGAGGATAGAAAATAATGAACGCCCTACTAGAAGGTATTCAAGCAATACAAAAGTCAGATTTACTAGAGGGCAAGCGTTTACTCTTACTCGCACTTGAGAGTGAGAGCTTAACGGCACAAGAACGTGTCATTGGCTTCATATGGCTTGCTGAGACGGATACCAATCCACAATTTAAAATAGACCAATATCAGCAAGCTATTCGCCTTGACCCAGATAACCAAGATGTTTTGCGTCGCCTACAATATTGGAGACAACAATTATCAATTAATAAGCCACCACAGGTTGCGCCCCCTGCCAACCAAAGATTGAATTCCAATCGGGGACAACAAAATCAGCAGTTGAACCAACAACAATCTTTTCACACACCATCACAGGGTATGCCTCCTGTTGACCCTAATCGAGGATTCAACTTCAATCACCAGCGACAGAATCAAACCTTTAACCAGCAATCTTTCCAACAAGGTATTCCTTCTTCTAATGTGCCGCAGCAACCCTATAATCATCCATCACCATACCAACAAACTCCAAGTCAGCATGATGGTGTCTTATTCAGAACTTTTTTCCAGACACAATCTCTTATCAATGAGGTAACTGATTTATTCGTCTACGCATACATCCCCGAATTTGAGACAATTGTATTCGGGGATGCGCGTCAACATTTTCCTTCTTCAGTCTCGGTACAATCAACACAGCATCATGCTAAAGCTCATATTAAGCATGGCACACCAATTACAATTTCATTTCAAAGTGAAGGCGTTATTTTTCATCCGATAGATAGTGCAACCAAGTTATGGAATGGATCGTGGTTGCGCTATGGATTCCGCTATCAAATGCCAGGTTATTTAGCCAATCGACAATTCTCAGTGAGAATCAGAGTTTCAATTTTTGGTATTGAAATTAGTTCACAGACTATTTTATTGCAAGCTGTCACGTATAAACCGAGTCAAGGGCATCCCTATCAATCCCCTGCATCACAGTATAATCCGCTTCATGTCGCAAAGGTTGAACAACAAAGTCATACAGTATCACGAACCTATGAGAAAATTTTTGTCTCTTATTCACGCCAAGACCGTGATGTTGTCGAAGCCTATCGTTTTGCTCAATTGGCATTGGGCAATGATGTCTTCATTGACCGCTATTCTATTAAACCTGGGGAAAACTGGCGGTACGCATTAGCGAATGCAATTGATAATGCAGATATATTCCAATTATTCTGGTCACATCATTCAGCACGCTCATCTCATGTACGAGATGAATGGTTGTATGCTTTACATTATCGCTGTCGTGAAGATGCTTGTGAGAACTTCATTCGTCCAATTTATTGGGTTGATCCTATGCCAGAAGATTTAATACCACCTCAAGAGTTACAACACTTAAATTTTCGCTATGTATCTATTTCTGCTATTGATGCTAGCTACTATAATTTTGAAAATGCTTTCTCTGAACCAGCCTATGATAATGAGAATCAACTATCGGATTTAGCAACGCGCGTCGATGCTTTATTAGAAGAACTTACCTTGATACGCGATTATCTAAGACGTAATCAATCCTTTCGCTAAAGTATGTAGATGTATCCCCCCAATTGTTGGGGAACATAGCAAGTCCTCTTTATGCCATGCTGATGATAAATAGCCCTGCTATTGACTCGCGTATTTGAGATGAGTCAGTATCATGGAGTGTGAGGTATTATCTATTAAAGGGGAAACTGTATGCGTCTATTGGTGAAGCATCGTTTGACAATTGTGATGAGCATCATCCTCGCGTTGGTTTTAGTTGCTTGTGATAGTGTCAACATTGGTGGTGTCTCGGAAGAGCGCACCGTTCGCATTGTCTCTGGCTCGGAAAACCGCACCCTCGAACCCATCATTCAAGAATGGGCAAATCAAAATAATTACGCTGTCGAAATCACTTACGAAGGCTCGCTCGATATTGCGCGTCGTCTACGGACTGGGAGTGTCCCCTTTGATGGGGTGTGGCCTGCCAATCGCTTGTGGCTTGATTATGGCGACATCAACAATGTCACCCGTCATGATGAGAGTATTTTACGCTCGCCTGTAGTTTTTGGTGTGAAGCGTTCGGTTGCAGATAGACTTGGCTGGATTAACAACGACAACATCACGATGGCGGACATCTTAGAAGCAACAGAATCAGGCGAGATTCGCTTCATGATGACCTCCGCGACACAATCTAATTCAGGGGCATCTTTCTACTTTGGTGCGTTGAATGCTTTTGCTGGTAATCCTGACGTGATTTCGAGTGAAGACCTCAATAATGCGGATGTCCAAGACCAAATCGAACGTATCCTCGGTACAGTCAATCGTTCCAGTGGTAGTAGTGGTTTCTTGGCTGATTTGTTCTTGCAGGAATACAACCGCTTCGATGCGATGGTCAATTACGAAGCTCTGATTATTGAAACCAATCAAGAATTACTGACACAAGGACGCGAACCACTCTATGCGATTTACCCTGTCGATGGCTTAGCCATTGCTGATTCACCATTAGCCTACGTTGAACGCAACCTCGACGGTAAAGAAGAAGCCTTCCTTGCGCTCCAAGAGTTTTTGCTCTCAGAAGAAGCGCAAGAGCAGTTACTCCAAGCAGGACGACGCACGAGTAATCTCGGTATCCAACTCGATACGGCGGATACGCAAGTCTTCCGTCCTGAGTGGGGCATTGATGTCAACCGCATTATCCAGCCGATTCGCTTCCCGAATAGTGACACCATCGGCGAGGCGTTGGAACTCTATCAAACGACCTTCCGTCGCCCATCTTGTACAGCTTACGTACTCGATTTTTCTGGCAGTATGGCGAGCAATGGCGAAAGTGAACTCAAAGCTGCGATGCGAACCTTACTCGACCAAAACCTCGCATCTGAGTATCTGCTACAAGGGCATCCAAACGATTTGAGTATGGTTGTCTTGTTCAGTGATTTCATCCGCAATCAAGGGCAGATTGATGATTGGACAGTCGTTGGCAACGATGAGGCAGATTTACGCAGTCTCTATCTCCAGATTGAAAGGCAAGATGCAGGTGGCGGTACAGATATTTTCAGTTCAACCTTATTTGCAATGGAAGAACTCGCAGAAGCTAGTGCAGATCGTAACTGTCTCCCTGCTGTGATTGTCATGAGTGATGGTCAAGATGGTGGTGGACAATTAGCACGATTGCAACGCTATATCGACGGCACAGAAAATGATGTGCCTGTGTTCTTCATCACATTTGGCGATGCTGACCCTGACCAATTGCGTCCTATCAGCGAGCAAACCTTTGGGCGTATTTTCGATGGGAGTGACGACCTCATCGAAGCCTTCCGTAGTGCGAAGGGCTATAATTAAGGAGTCATCTGAAAATTACGATTTTGTGGGAGAGTTTCAAACTCTCCCTTACACTGTTATGGTTTTCATATGTAAGAGCGCCGTCTAAGACCCGCCCGAATGATCATATCTGACGTTGTTTCCCGAATATTCGGATATTTTCTTAGGACAAGATGTAGGGGAGTGTCACTGTGCGCTCCCATTGGTAAGAGAAAGTAGTGTTGCTTGTGAATTGGTGTGAATAGTAGGACTGTGTACTGTAATCTTAAT
>JBCCSC010000001.1:0-295748 GCA_039200705.1 Chloroflexota bacterium | reverse complement strand
TTTTATTTTAATTATAATGGATTTATGTTAGTGAGATATTTCAGGAGAAGATACTCATGTAGAACTCGTTTGCATTTAGCTTCCACACAAAATCTAACGAGTCCACACGAATATTATGAATAGTTAAATTTTACCAAATCATGTGTCTCTTGGCTAGTGAAAATTGTCTCAATTAATTTACATCTAAGCCAAAAACATACAGAAATTGTCCACACTCGCAATTTATATAACGGTACACGTCGGTTCGTAAACAGCAAAGCAATAAACGAACTTGAGTTCAATTGATATTACACTATCCAGGATACAATCATGTCCATTTCAGCAATACGTACAACACTTATCGGAGCAACACTGAGTATTTTCATTTTGCTATTCGCAGGGGCTACATTTGCACAAGACACAAACAGTGATGTACGTGCGCCTAATATGAATGAAATGTGGTCATCCAATCGTGATGATGTAACACTACAAGAATCCTTTATCTTCAATGGTAATCCAGAGCAAATATTGACCGTTGTTATCACCAATCACGACCTCGACTCTGGGTTAATCACTACAATCACCAATCTCAATACAGGCAACATCATCTCTTCTGGCAATGTGCAGCCAGGTGCACAAATTATCTGTATTCCACCAACAGATGAGATGTTCATGCTTGAAATTTTCTTAGATGATACGGGTGCTACAGGGGGTTACGATGCAATTGTGACTGACCGTGCTAATACAGCTTGTAGTTCAGATTTCATCAATACCTTAATAGATGAAGGTAATTCACTGATTGATGATGCTCAATCTGATGAGACTGATGAGAGTGCTCTCCCTATTCCAAGCCCCAATGATGTTGTCGTAGATGTTGTCGATAATGTTGCTAATGCAGTTATGATGACTGAGAATTTATCACTGAATAATGCCACAGCTTTGCTCAACGTTGATGTAGTTCTCACAGGTAATGATGCACTTGCCATTGATGGCGACCTCATCAGCACAGAGGATGGACTCCAACTCACAACACTCATCACAGACGCCAATGGCAACTTGCTGGATGTCACTGTCAATGTTCTCGGTGATGAAGAAGCACTTGCTGATGTCGATTTACTTAATAATGACTTGGTGAGTGTTTATTTGTATGATGACGAAAACGGTCTAGTCCTAGACGTAATACTAGGTGATGAGACAGGTGTTGTCATTGATGATGCCTTGGACATGATTGATAATTTTGGTTTAGATACACTCGTTGGCTTGACCGACAATGGCTTACTCATCGACCTTGATGTTACCGAAAATGATGTTCTGACTGTTGATGTATCCGATGATGCTTTCGCGCTCGACATACTCAACAACACAATTGTTAGCACAGAGGATAATCCTATCGGTTCAGTCAACTTGTCAGAGAATCTGAGCTTGCTTGATGAATCGAACTTCTTAACAGTTGATCTGGCTCTTACAGGAGATGATTCATTCACCATTGATGGCGACCTCGTCAGCACAGATGATGGATTGCAACTGACAGCACTTATCACAGACGACAATGGCAATTTTCTGGATGTCACCGTCAACGTTCTCAGCGATGAAGAAGCACTTGCTGATGTCGATTTACTCAACAATGACTTGGTGAGTGTTTATTTGTATGATGACGAAAACGGTTTAGTCCTAGACATAATACTCGGCGATGAGACTGGTATCGTCATTGATGATGCCTTGGACATGGTTGACAACTTTGGTTTAGATACACTCGTTGGCTTGACCAACAATGGCTTACTTATCGACCTTGATGTTACCGAAAATGATGTCCTGACTGTTGATGTATCCGATGATGTCTTTGCGCTCGATTTGCTCAATAACAACATCGTCAATACAGATGGTTCAGAATTTGTATCATCAAGTTCTAGCACAACTTGTGAGGCGACACCAAATACACGCTTTGCATCATTCAATGTTCGCACCTTACCTAGTGTTGGCGCAGATGTTCTCGCAACCTGGTCATCAGATGAAAATCTCATTGTCACAGGAACAGCCCTTGATGATACTTGGCTACAAGTTGATTTACTTAATGACAATGTTGGTTATGTGTCCTCTAGTATCTTAAATCTTGCAGATGTTTGTGTAGTCACTGATTTAGATGAAATCACTGTCGATGTTGACTTAATCACACAACTTGATTTGGAAGCACAAGCCTCTGCATTGAGTGATGACCTTACTGAAACGGTTGATGACATTACAGACACTGCGACCGATGCTGTGAATGATACTGCAAATGATGTAGCTGACGCTGTTGATGATGTAGCTGATACAACTGACAATACCGTTGACGATGTAGCTGACACAGTAGACGATGTGCAAGACACTGTCGATGATACTACCGACGATGTAAGCAACACCGTTGATGACACAATTGGTGGCTTAGGTGGCAACTAATACATAGCTATCGAGCATCACATCAAAATAAGCAAAACAGACCTCGATATTACGGGGTCTGTTTGTTTTACCAAAGTCATAGCTCAGGTAGTCGCAGTTGCTATCAAGCGTTGCTTACGTGGATGGATTGCTCCCGTTTCAGCATAATATTTCAGTTCTTCTGTGATGTTCTTGATGATTCGCGCTAATCGAATTCGCATTGGAATTGCTAGAATCACTCCAACAAAGGGAATCAGTGTGAGTTCTGCATCAAAGCGAACAGAGCAAGTATTCGCATCAATTGCGTTAACTTGCCACGAATTTTGAGCAGACGTGACAAAAAAGGGCAGTCCTACACGCGCTTCATACGTGTAGGTCTTTGCTTGCTCATCATAGGCAATGAAAGTTTCCTCGATTTTGCCAAACGCAGGGACATCACACACACGCCCAGCCATCGGTGCATCGTCAAGTTTAATCGCTTTAAGATTAGGGCTTGAATGTTCAATTCCACTCGACCATTCTCCAATACGGTCAAATTGATGCGCTAAAATGTGCCACACATCTGATGCAGGAACGTTGATGAGTATCTCACCTGAAAGTTTCATGATGTAGCCTCCTGATTAACTTAATTCATTATCAAGATGCCACGATAGCTACTGCCAAATTAATGATTTTTACTGCCAATCACTGCCAATTTTTACTCTAGTAAATCAAATGCCCACCTGTGAAAGCGGCTGTACGTTCATCATGGGGATTTTCAAAGAAGGTTTGGGTATCTGTTACTTCGATAAGATGCCCATCGTAGATTAAGCCAACACGGTCGGCGAGGCGTTTCGCTTGGAAGATATTATGCGTGACAATCACAATCGTCGTGCCTTGTTCAGCGTGCTGGTCTTGCAAGAAATGTTCAATGATACGGATATTATGTGGGTCAAGATTGCTGGTTGGCTCATCAAGAATCAGCACTTCTGGTTGCAGAATCATCGCACGCGCAATTGATACCCGTTGCATCTCGCCACCTGATAAGGTGCGCGGTTTTGCATCAGTGAGATGGTCAATCGACAAGCGTTTCAACATATCCTCCACTTGTACCTCGCAAGTGCGTTGACCTCGTAATTTAAGTCCGTAAGCGACATTTGCCCACACACTGCGTGATAGCAAGGCTGGACGTTGAAAGACCATCGCTATCTGTCGCTTAGCCTCAATCGGAATATCATGATAAGTGTATGACTGTCTCAGATTGATTGCAAGATGACCTGCTGTAGGAGCTTCTAGCATCGCAAGTAGTCGCAGTAGCGTACTTTTGCCTGCCCCACTCGGACCAACCAAAGCTAGAATTTCGCCTCTGTGAATATCAAGTGAGTCAATAGATAGCACACATCGTCTGCCATAGCGTTGTTCTAATCGATTGATTTGATAAATATTTTTCATAACAGTTCTCACAATTAACGCGGAATTGTCGCTCGTCCTTGTAACATCACAAGCACAAAATTCGTTAAGAAACTGATACCTAATAAAATAATGCCCAATGCCAAAGCTAAGTCAAAATTCCCCCGACGTGTTTCAAGGACAATCGCTGTTGTCAGCACACGGGTACTGCCGTCAATGTTGCCTCCGACAATCATCACTGCGCCTACTTCACTGATGATTGAACCAAAGCCAGCTACCAGACCAACAATGATACCAAAACGTGCTTCGGTCAACGTAGCGACAACGGTCTGCCAGTGTGTTGCGCCAAGTGCTTGCAATTGCGGACGTAAAGCAGGGTCAACACTCAATACACTGCTCAAGGTAACACCAATAATTAATGGCGTAGCGATGATGGTCTGTGCTAGCACCATTGCAGGAATGGTGAATAACCAGCCGAGGTCGCCCATAGGTCCTTGCCGTGAGAGCAAAAGATACACGACTAAACCAACGACTACAGGCGGTAAGCCCATCCCTGTGTAAATGATTGCCGTCAAGATACGCTTGAATGGAATGTTGGTTAGTGCGAACCATGTTCCAATCGGAATTCCTAGCAATGTGCTGATGATGAGTGCAAGTGTCGTCACATGCAATGATCGCCAGACAATTGCCAATACAACAGGGTCGCCTGATAGAATTAGGAGTAATGCTTCGCGCAATGCTTCAAAAATCGTCGCCATAACAATTTAGTCGCTAGCTTGTGCCTCGCGGTATACGTCACTATCAGGGAAGAACAACTGTTGTCCATTCACTTGATAATTGGCAATCGTTTCTTGCGTTTCAACTGAGAGTAACCAGTCCACAAATTGTTGTGCGCCATCAGCATTGACATCAGGATGTGTTTCTTGACTAACAGGAATCACACCATAAGGGTTCGATAAGATGGGATCGCCTTCGACGAGCACAATCAAATCTAAGCCTTCTGCTGACCGCGCAATGAATGTGCCTCTATCAGTTAGTGTGTAGGCTCGCTGTTCATTCGCAATGGTGATGACTGCGCCCATGCCCTGCCCTGCTTCCTGATACCAATCGCCATCAGGAGTGATGCTAGCACTATCCCAGACAGCAAGTTCTTTGGTATGTGTCCCACTATCATCACCACGACTGATAAAGAGTGATTCCGTTTCCGCAATAGCGGTAAACGCAGAGTCGGCATCATCCCCTGCGATTCCTGCGGGGTCATCTTCGGCACCAATGATGACAAAATCATTGAACATCACATCATACCGCGCTGACCCATTCCCTGATGCGACAAAATCATCTTCTCGCGCACGCGCATGAACCAATAAGACATCAGCATCCCCTGCTTCACCAAGAGCAAGTGCTTGCCCTGTTCCGACAGCAATGACCTCGACATTGATACCTGTTTGTGCTTCAAAATCAGGTAGAATCGCATCTAGCAAGCCTGAGTCATTGGTGCTTGTGGTTGTTGCCAGAACAAGTCGTTGATTCGTATTCGATTCATCTGTCACATCGGGTTCTGAGGTTTCAAGAACGAGTGACGCATCACAAGCTGTCACTAGCATGATGAGCATCATCGTTAACATTAATAAATAGCGTCGGTGTTGCATCGTATAACTTGCCCCTTATTCAAACTAAAAAATAATTTTCACCACAAAAACATAGAAAACACAAAGATAAAATCTACATTCGTTTGTATCTCTTGCTTTGTGTAATTCTTCATCGTACAAGATGACTTTCATTTACTCCGTAAATCAACCGAACTCGAAAAGCTGACAGGCTGACTAGCTGATTGCTGAAAACTATTTATCCCCCGATATAATACATTTCGACTTTATCGCGCTTGGTGGTCGCATCCGAGCGAATTTCGCTATAGCGGTCATCCCGACGATTCCATACACCCTTGATGATAGCTCGTAGCTCGTCATCGCTTGCCCCATCACGCAGAGGTGTTTTTAAATCAGTGCCTTCGGTGGCGAATAAGCAGGTGAAGATTTGTCCTTCTGGTGAGAGGCGCATCCGCGAGCAATTGCCACAGAACTGCATCGTGACGGAAGCAATCACACCAATTTCGCCCAAGCCATCAGCATATTGCCAGCGCAGAGCCGTTTCACTGGCATAATTACGCTTGCGACGTTCTAATGGAAAAATCGCATCAATCCGTTCAACGATTTCTTTGGCAGGAACAACCTCGTCCAGTTTCCAACCATTCATTGTGCCGACATCCATATATTCAATAAAGCGCACGATATGACCTTCTTCACGCGCCCATCGCGCCATATCGACAATCGTATGGTCATTGACACCGCGTTGCACTACACAATTGATTTTGATATTGTCAAAGCCAACAGATTTAGCAACCCTAATGCCTTCCAGCACTTTAGCGACACTCGCACGCTGACCGTTCATCGCATGGAAAACATCTTCATTGAGTGAATCAAGGCTAATCGTGAGACGTTTTAAGCCAGCATCTTTAAGTTGTTGAGCAAACTTAGGCAGCAGATAAGCATTGGTCGTCATTGCAAGGTCTTCAACACCATCAATCTCAGCCAACATCGTCACCAGCTTGTCAATATCTTGACGCACAAGGGGTTCACCTCCTGTTAAACGCAATTTGACTGCTCCCATATCGGTGATGAGACGCGTCAACCGTGTGATTTCTTCAAAGGATAAAATTTGCTCATGAGGCAAAAATTTAAATCGTTCATGGAAAATTTCTGCTGGCATACAATACGTACAGCGAAAATTACAGCGGTCTGTCACTGAGATGCGTAAATCGCGCAAAGGGCGGTCATATGTATCGAGAATTTGGGACATAGTGTGTCCTCCGTACTACCATCAAAATATGTGATTACTGTGTATATTGAACAACACCTGTTTCATCAGTGCGGTATCCAGCTTGTGCCGATAAAGCTGTTTTAAAATCATCGCTGTTAATGGTTTCAAGAAAATTAATAACGACAGGATGAGACAGATATTTCTCAGGGATAATCAAGTCGTAACGTTCCCAACCAACAGACACAAAACCAAGTTCAAGTGCAATCGACGCACTCCGCACCCCTAAGCCACAATCCGCAATACCTGTTTTGACCGATGATGCCACTGCTAAATGGGTGTATTCTTCGCGTTCGTAGCCTACGACATCATCCGATGTGATGCCTCGCTGTTTCAGTTCGTAATCGAGTAATAAGCGTGTCCCTGCCCCACGTTGACGATTCACATAGCTGACATGAGTCAAATCATCTAGTGACTGTATTGCTTTCGGATTGCCCTTTTGCACGATTAGCCCTTGTTCACGATGGGCGAAAGTCACGACTTGCAACGGCACATCCGCGAGTTGTTGCTTGATATACGGGATGTTGTAATCTCCTGATGCTTCATCCAGCAAGTGCATCCCTGCGATATGCGTTTCATCACGTTTGAGAGCCACCAAGCCACCCATACTGCCGACATTGGCACTCGTTAGACGATTGCCTGTGTGACGTGAGGCTAAAAATTGTGCTAATAAATCCAGCATGGGGTCATGGCTACCCATTGTCAGTGCAGTTTGTTGAATTTCGTTCATTGTGCGATACAAAACTACATTGAGTGAGTCACGCATGTTGACTCCTTCACTAAAGCGTGGGATATGCGCCAATCCATCTGCACGCAAGAGTGAGGTGATGACCCCTGCACCTCGTGCGAGAGGTGTCGCTAACACTTTATCACCCACCTGTGCGACAGTCACACGGACAAAATCATCATCGCCTGTTGGAGAGGTAATTTTACGTGTTGATTGCACTGTGATGCGCGGACGAGTTGTCATGTCAGATTCTTGTCCAAGCCATCGCGCAATCAAATCCTGAATGAACAATTCCCCTGTGAGGGCTGCACTGACAGGATAACCTGGCACACCAATAATCGGCGTTTCACTAACAATACCCATGATGACAGGATGTCCAGGGCGCACTGCAATCCCATGAACCAATAATTGCCCTGCATCACGGATAATCGACGCTGTGAAATCTTTACTCCCTGCCGACGACCCCGATAGCATCAGCACTAAATCAGGGGTATGCGATAAAGCTGTTTGAAGTGCATCCGATAGTGAGTCGTGGTCATCAGGTTGAATCGGCAATGTTGTGACAATGCCACCAGCCTCTTGAATCTGAGCCGATAAAACCAAGCTGTTGTATTCGATGATTTGCCCTGCTTGTGGTTCAGTGTCGGCTGTGACGAGTTCGCTCCCTGTTGGGATAATCACGACATGCGGGTGTCGTCGAACACTAATTTGATGATGTCCACATCCTGCGATTGCGCCAATATCTACAGGGCGAATTTTATGATTGGCTGGCACAACAAGTTCCGTTGCAACAATATCTTCTCCCAACATGCGGACGTGTTGCCAAGGTGGCACGGAGGCTGTAATTTCGATACCATCAGCCACTTGTTGCGTATGTTCAATCATGATGACCGCATTGCGATTTGCTGGTAAAGGCGCACCTGTATTAACCTCTGTGATGCGCTCAGCTAAAAGTGTGACAGGACGTGTTTCTGTCGCATCAATCGTGTCTTCTGCCATGACAGCATAACCATCCATCGCTGCTGCATGATAATGGGGTGCGCTCAATTTTGCCCAGATAGCATCACTCGTCACACGTCCTAGCGATTGTGACAGTTTGACAATCTCTCCTGATAAAGGTTGGTCTTTGCCGAGTTCGCACAACGCCATCCAGAGAGCACTACGTGCTTCGTCTATAGGTATATTTTCGAGATACACATTACGGTCTTGGATTGTCATGCGTCAATCGCCTTTAACGCATCATGGGGCAAAATCGCATGAACACCTTTTACGCCAGCATTGACAACTTGTGTGATGTGCAAATCGACAACAGCCGATGCTAGACTGTAAGCGTTGAGGCGTGATAGACCATAGTCCGATTGCATCAAATCCAACATATCCGATAAGGCTTGAAAATAAGCAACATCTAAATCTCGGTCAAATCCGAATGTCAACCAGCCTTTCGGCGTATTGGCACGAGGCATCGTTAAGTGCAAATTCTCGTGCAGATGCACATCTAACACTACCTTTTGCATCCCACATTCAATCGCTGTGCCCGAGACTTCCCCATCGCCTTGTCTTGCATGACCATCACCAAACATCAGCAATGCACCATCGACTTCAATCGGCAGGAAGAGGTGTGTACCAACGACGAGTTCTTTACAGTCGATATTACCTCCGACAGTGCGTGGAGGACTAGTCGTTAGTTCACCTGCTTCGTTCGGGGCTGTGCCAATTACACCTAGGAATGGAGACATCTCAACCGAAAAACCTGATTCATGCCTCGCAATGCCCTGTTCATTATCCAGTGACCAAAAGCTCAACTGCCAAGGGTCTTGAATATTGAGTTTCTCATTCCACTCTTCGTTCCAGCCTGCGGAAGTCCAACCCCAATTACCTGTGACTAGTTCACGGATATGTACTTCAAGTGTCATCCCTGCTTTTGCACCCTTAATCGCAATCGGTGCAATTAGACAATGCCCCGTGTTACGCTCTCTATCATAACTAGCAATTTCTGCTGACCCATCTAGGGGATTCGGACTGATGATTTCGCGTCCATCGGCATCAGGCACAGAAGCGACAATTGTATCGCCTGATTGAATCGTTAGAATCGGCGATGCGTCTCGACTGAAATAGCCTTGTAGATTATTAGGTGTTAGTTTAATAATATGTTCTACCATCAGAAACCGATCACCTCGACTTGTGTGCCTGCTGTATAGCCACTGATATTCAATGGCACATGCACCAGACCATCGGCTTGCAAGAGTGTGTAAATCAAATTGGACTTGCCCCAAATAGGTGTTGCTTTATAGCCATCATCTACTTGTACAAGTTTGACGGGAACACTATCATAGCGCCCTGTGGTGCTATCGATATTTTGTGTGAGCGTTGCAGTAATCGTCATTGGATATTTCGGTGCTTGATGTCTTGAGTGGGTGATGATAGGTAACACGACTTGGCGGGCAACCAACATCGCACTAACAGGATTCCCTGGTAAGCCAATTACAGGTTTGCCATCACACGATGCGAGAATTGTTGGCTTGCCTGGTTTGACAGCGATGCCGTGTTGGATGATGCCTGGTTGACCAAGTTGATTAATGACTTGGCTAGTCAAATCACGAACACTGACTGAACTCCCTGCACTTAAGATGAGCATATCGCAAGTGTCGTAGCCTTGTTGTGCCATTGATAGCAACCTATCGAGCGTATCGCTGGCAATGCCCAGGAGTTCCACATCACACCCTGCTTGTTGACATAACGCGCCAATGATATGACTGTTAATATCGCGGATTTGCCCAATTTTTGGTGTTTCATGTGCATCGATTAATTCATCGCCACTGCTGAGGATGCCAATTTTAGGACGTTTGAAAACAGTGATTTCCGCAATGCCAACAGCGAGTAATCCGCCAATATCTTGAGGACGTATTGTGTGTCCAATGGCTAGCGTTTCTTGCCCATGTTGAATATCGTCACCGAGTTTGACAATGTTTTCGCCAATAGACACAGGGGATAGCACTTCCAACTGACTATCCGAAATTTTTTGAGTGTGTTCAATCATCACAACGGCATCTGCACCATCAGGAATCATCGCCCCTGTATGGATTTCAGCAACTTCGCCTTTTTGCAGTGTAAATTCTGGAACTTCACCCATTGCAACATGCCCTGCAATCGTCAGATACGCAGGAAGTGCATCGGATGCGCCAAAGGTATCATCAGCACGAACCGCATAGCCATCCATTGCACTACGATTGAACGCAGGTAAATCCATCGGTGATATAGGAGCTTCTGCGAGAACACGTCCTAATGAATCAATTGTTGCAATCGTTTCGGTGTCAATGCGATGCTCAAGTTGATTCAACAATCGTGCAAGGGCTTCTTGAACAGGTTGCAAAGTGAAAAATTGTTTCGTAGTCTGCATGAGATTACTTTCTATCGCTAGCAATACATCGTCAATTCGTTCGGATATTGGCAAACATGATTTCTGCACTTTCGAGCCAAGTGATGATGACAGTCATCTCACGCGCTCTTAAATCAAGCGATAAATAACCCGCACCCTCAATGAGTTGGTCGCGCTGTCGTATCAATGCTTCACGATGAGCATTACAAGCAATTTTTTGATTGGCGATGATCGTATCTGTTGGACGATTCAGTAAGCGGCAGAGATAGAGCCGACTCAAAAATTCAGTGCGTATGGCACGGGTACTGGCAGAAGGATGAGAATCATGAAGCCATTGCTCTAATTGTTGCTGACCCTTATCCGTGACCCAATAAACTGTCCGCATAGGAGCATCAATGGATTCTTCTTCGCGCCCGTCAATTAGTTCAGCATGTTCGAGTTGTTTGAGGGTGCTATACAACTGACTCGTGCTCAAATTCCAGACTGTCGCCAGCCGATTGTCATCACGGAAGTGGTCAAGCAGTTGATAGCCATGTGATTTTTTATGAGCCAATAGCCCTAAAAAAACATTATTGAGTGAAATTTTCGACATAACAGTAAAATGAGTAAACAATAAGTTAACGATAAGTATAGCTGACCCTATTTTACTTTGGAATAGGGGGTTTTGCTAGTTATACTGATTCATGTGGCATTAATATTGCCAAATTTATTGTTTATCTCTCTAATTAAGGAGAAATTTTTATGGAACTTGGTGGATTTGCCAATCATATTGGTCGTATTAACCTCAGTACAAATGAAATTAGTTATGAACAAATCCCCGAAGAATGGGCACGGAAGTATATCGGCGCACGCGGACTCGGTGTGCGATATATGCTCGAAGCTGACCCAAAAGCTGACCCACTCGGACCTGATAACCCTCTTTGTATCATGAATGGTCCTCTGACAGGCACACGCGCTAACATGAGTGGTCGCCTCGCTATTGTCACCAAATCTCCTCTAACAGGCACGGTCACCGATAGTCATCAAGGTGGATGGTCAGCAGCACGTTTGCGCTGGGCAGGCTTCGATGGCTTGATTTTTGAAGGTGCATCCGATAACCCTGTTTACGCTTATGTTGAAGATGGTAGTGTTAGCATTCGTGATGCAAGTGATGTATGGGGCAAAAACACCTACGAAACGCTCGCACATTTTCAAGAAAAATATGGTGAGGATAACCTTACTGTAATTTCGATTGGTCAAGCAGGCGAAAATATGGTGAAATTCGCTGCATGGATGAACGAAGATGATCGTGCAGCAGGTCGCGGTGGTACGGGAGCAGTAGGCGGTGCTAAGAAACTCAAAGCTATCGTCGTCAAGGCAAAACGGGCTTATCCAGAACCCAAAGACCCCGAAGCCTTCAAAGCAGCACACAAAGCTGCTCTGGCAACCATCATGGATGAGAACAACATCACCGCACCGAAAAAAGGTGGTTTGTCGCTCTATGGCACGAACATGCTGATGAATGTTACTGCTAGCATTGGGGCGTTACCCACTAAAAATAGTCAAGAAACCAGTTTTGCTGGTGCAGAAGCTATCAGTGGTGAAACTATCCGCGATACCATTCTAGTCGCTGAACCAACATGCCATGCTTGCCCTGTCGCCTGTAAAAAAGAAGTAGAAGTCACTTATAATGGCGAAACCATCCGCACAGAATCTTTTGAATACGAAACGGCATGGGCATTCGGCGCACACTGCATGAACGATAGTGCTGATTCTGTCGCA
Organism: Chloroflexota bacterium; assembly: GCA_039200705.1. Lineage (GTDB taxonomy): Bacteria > Chloroflexota > Anaerolineae > Aggregatilineales > Phototrophicaceae > JAUZRW01. The sequence goes on along the minus strand of JBCCSC010000001.1, from coordinate 283,227 downwards.
TATATGATTTATCAATGCAATATGTACGGCATGGATACCATCGAAATGGGTAACTGCCTCGCAACCTATATGGAAATCTGCGACAGTGGTTGGAACGGCACAAACAGCCTTGCATGGGGCGACCATCAACATATGGTGCAATTAGTCGAAGCAACAGCGATGCGCGATGGTGTTGGTGATGTCTTAGCAGAAGGCGTGGCGAAAATCGCTGGTCATTATGGACATCCCGAAGTGGGGATGCACGTTCGCGGACAATCCATCCCTGCGTATGACCCGCGCGGTCTAAAAGGAATGGGCTTGGGCTATGCGACCAGTAATCGTGGTGCGTGCCACTTGCGCGGATACTCCCCTGCCTCTGAATTGGGTGTGATTGGTCTCAAGACTGACCCACTCGAATGGAAAGGCAAAGGCGAATTGCTCAAGATTTTACAAGATATTCACGCATTCAGTGATAGCCTTGACCTCTGTAAATTCAGTGCATTTGCCGAAGGCGCGGAAGAATACGCTGACCAATATTCATCGATTGTTGGCATTCCATTCTCGGCTGATGACGTGATGGTAGCTGGTGAACGCATCTACAATCTCGAACGCTACTACAATCAACTCGCTGGTGAAAAACCTGGTGCTGATAAATTACCAGAACGCTTCAAGACCTTGCCAAGCACCATGCCTGGCAGTGAAGGTCATGTCTGCGAAATTGACGAAATGCTCGAAGAATACTATGCCTTGCGTGGCTGGTCAGCAGACGGTGTCGTTGGTGAAGACAAATTGAAAGCGATGGAGATTCTGTAGTCCATTTACATATCTTCGGACAAATTTTTTATGGGATGCGCGAGACAGCGTATCCCATTTTTGTTGGGCTGAATCAAAAAGAGTGCCTACTAGAGACACTCTTCCACGTTGTTGCTTAAATGTGAAGATTATTCACGTAGACCGAAATCAGCTTGGTCTGGTCCAGTAGATGGTTGACAACGATAGATTGAACCATCGTTACCATTATGTTGGAAGCCTCTTGCGCTAATACAACTATCGAATGTGTAATGATTACCTTGGAAAGCTGGAAACCCTCTGAATGCGATGATTGGTCCTTGCATGTAAGAGGAATCCGCATTGAATCGAATCGCATGTTGCCCTTCGCTACAATGGTTGGGGTTTGGCGAGCTCTGACGGTTAGAGACAACTAATGGTAACCCAGCAGGTGCCGTCATGTTATAAGGTGGCGTTGAAAAATCTATGAATCCTTCACCAATAAATGTCACCCCATTTCCCGTCATATCAGGACCATCATGATTGAGTGTAAGCTCACATGGCGAGTAATAGATACCTGGTTGCCATGTATTGGTAGCATCATCAAAGAAACCACCATAGCCGTTTTGACCAAAATCCTGGAATTCGACTTTGTTACCACTACTGCACGCAGGTGTGAGATCATGGTAATCAGTACGCGCTAAATCTAACGCACCACCAGGGCGGAAGTAGTCCATATCGTAAGGAAGGTCACCAGGCCAAGGTTGATTATAATCAATCACATTATCGCCACCTTCCTCTACCCAACCATCGCTTGGCCCAAATACTGCAGAACTGGGCAATTCCTCATTAATATTTAAGCCTGTGTGACCACTATTATAATTGCTCGTTGAATCCTCACCAACATAAATATCACCAAGGATATCAGCAGGGTCATCTCTAAGCTCAGGATTTGGCTGATTACTGCTGAATTCAACATTCCCTTTGATGTTAGGCAACCAGACATCTCCATCAATAGTGAAACGTGTACCTCTAATATCCCAGCCTGGAGAAGCTGTACATTCACCTGGTTGAGCTAATGATCGGAGCGCATATCGATTAACAATATCACTGGATGCACCTGCTGTTCTACGACAGAAAGCGGTTGTCTGCGAACTGACAATCAGTGGACCAGGATAGATGACTTGAATGAAATATGACGGTTTCTCAGCTGTAATATCAACAACGATTAATTCTTCCGATGTAGCAGCATCGGTTGTTCTTGTGATGGTAACTGTTGTATTAGGATCATCATTATCAAAGCCATTGAGTTCGGCTGTTCGCATGGCTTGCACAATGGGGTCACCCTCGGTACATAGTGCGTAAGCAGCACTCAGTCCTGCAGAATCGGTTGCATTTTGAATATCACGATACAGCAAAAACATCCCACCACCATCAATGGCAAGCCCAACTGAGGCTATCAGAATAACCATCAATAAGGCAATCAAGACAATTGCTTGACCACCCTCTTTGGCACGGCGTAATAGTGTAAGTTTCATAGTTTAGTATCCTCAAATAGCTACATGAGCGATATAACGCTTAACATTATAGGCATAGCGTATCATAAAAGTTGTTACGGAGTTGTTTTGAAACCCAGAATTTTTGTAACGTTTTATGAGTATCTGCGGTTTATTGACAATTTACAAGCTAAATTTCGCAACATTACACTTAAAAGCATGATTCTCATGAGCTTAATGAGCATTTTTAATTAAGCAAGGGTATAGTTCATATAATCTTCTCGTCAACGACTAAGGCATATGATTCCATGCCAGAAAAACTAAACAATGCAGAGCAAATTTTTGACTATATTCACCAAGAAGTAAAGCGCACCTTCAACCTCGACCTCACACGGCGCGATTTCATTAAACTGATGTCAGGTGGGATGTTGGGTGCAGTCGTCACAGGCTTGAACACTCAACGCACCAAAGCACAAGAAAATACATTAGGCGATGCGACACTCGTCACCACTGAAACCATGCCCAATGGCATTGCTGTTGGTGATGTTAATCAAACCTCAGCCATGCTCTGGACACGCAGTATCACCCTTGGCATGGTTCTATTTGAGGTACTAACTAGCGATGATACGCTCATCACACAAGCCGAAGCAACGGTTACAAATACCATGCAACCCGTCAAAGTGTTGATTGAAGACTTAAGGTCTAACACAAGCTATCGCTATCGTGTGACAGATGCCAGCAACAATCAATTAACAGGCAGTTTTCGCACTTTAGCGGATAATGGCACATATGGTTTGCGCTTTGGTGTTTCTGGTGATTGGCGTGGTGAGTTGCGCCCGTATGTCGGGATTACAAATGCACTCGAACGCCATTTAGATTTTTTCGTCGAATTGGGCGATACCATCTACGCTGATCACCCATCGATAGATTTTCCTGCTCCACAAGCGCGGTCATTGGACGAATTTCGTGTAAAACACAATGAAGTCTATCGCAATCGTTTCGGCAAAAATTATTGGGCAAGTCTCCGTCGGACAGTTCCTATTTATGCCACCATTGACGATCACGAAGTGACCAATGATTTCGCTGGTGGTGCATCCCCTGCTGATACACGCATCTTCGCTAACGAATCAGGCGACTATGTCAATCAAACTTCAATTTATCGTAATGGCTTACAAGCCTTCCGCGAGTACAATCCTATCCGTGACCTGAATTACAGCAACACAGGCGATGAGCGCATGGATGGTCGTCCAAAGTTATATCGTTACATTCGAGCAGGACAAGATGCTGCGATGTTCATCTTAGATGCGCGTTCATTCCGTGATGAAGCAATAGAGAGTGTCGGCAACTTTTTCAGCAGTGATGAGATTTTCCGTTGGCGAGATGATGTATGGCAAACAGGTCGTACCATGCTCGGACGCACCCAAGTTGATGACCTTAAGCGCGATTTACTGGATGCCGAAGAGCGAGGCATTATCTGGAAATTCGTGATGATACCTGAGCCAATTCAGCAGTTCGGGTGGTTCACAGGCGAAGACCGTTGGGAAGGTTATGCACCAGAACGTACCGAAGTCTTGCAATATATCGAAGCACAAGGAATTCGGAATGTTGTCTTTGTCTCAGCCGATATTCACTCGACTTTCATTTCTGACATCAGCTACCAGACCGAAGGCAATGGTCAGCAAATCTCAACCAATATTTGGGAAATTTCCACAGGCTCAGTCGGCTATTATCCACCAACAGGACAAGGTGCACTAGAATTGGCGAGTAACTTAGGTGTTTTACTCCCCAGCGAAGCCGACCGCTACGCATCAGGTACACTCGCCGATAAAGATGCAGTTCTAGAAACCGTGTTCAATCGTTTTATTTTGACAACACAATTGCTCAATCCTGTTGGCTTAGAAGACTCCACAATTGATTATGATTTGCTACAAGGTGGCTGGACATTCGGGCACAGTTTCGGTTGGACAGAATTCGATATCGATGCTGAGTCGCATGAGCTATTGGTCACAACTTATGGTATCCCTGCTTATAGTGCCGATGATATGTCACGCAATGCCGAGACCTTGCTGACTGTCATGCCTCAAATTCTCGGTCAGATGCGTGTACGCCCTGTCATGTAAAATTTTGTAGGGCACAAGAACCTGCCCTACCAATTATGCTGGTTCGGTATTTTTGAGATAAGTCGTATCGCCTGTTTCTGCCATGTAGCTGATTTTGTTAATCAAACTCGTGAAGATGAAACCGTGTATCGGCACGAGCACATACCAATAGAGCAAGCCAAATAAACCTTTTGGTGCAAAGTAAGCAGTTTGGATAAGTTTTGTCTTGCCATCTTCTGTCGGCAAGGCTTTGAACTGTAACCATGCTTTGCCAGGAACTTTCATCTCAGCACGGAGACGCATGAGACGGTCTGGCTGAATTTCTTCAACACGCCAAAAATCAAGTGCCTCACCTGCACGAATTGTATCAGGATGTCGTCGTCCCCGACGGAAGCCAACGCCACCAATCATACTATCGCCCCATGCACGCAATCGCCATGCCCACGTATAAGTCAACCAACCGCGTTGCCCACCAATCCCTGTGAAGGTTTCATAGACATCCGCAGGGGTCGCATCCACGATTTTGATACGCTCATCGGTGAACATACCTTCACGGTTTTCAAATGGTGAAGGTCGCTTGATACCTTGACTACTCGTCAGTGAATCCGCCCATGTCGTTTCGACCTCACTCGCAGATAAACGCATCAAAGCCATTTCGACAGCTTCTTCATAACTATAGCGGTGAATATGTGGGAACAATTCTTCCGCCAACGAAGTATCCGCAGTGGTATCATTACGCAGACCTTCAATCAGAGGACGCGCAATATCACTGGGAATCGGTGAGACAAACTGCACCCAATATGATGATAATGTTGGGGTCAGGACAGGCACAGGAATTGTATAGCGTTTGAGGTCACGCGCCTCAGCGTATTTCATCATCATATCAGCATAACTGAGGACACTCGTGCCACCAATTTCGATGATTTTACCTGCACTTTCAGATATCTCAAGCGCATCAATCAAATAAGCAAGTGCATTGCGAATCGCAATCGGCTGAGTTTTGGTATAAACCCATTGTGGGCAAATCATAAACGGGAGTCGCTCTGTCAGATGACGAATCATCTCAAAGCTCACACTACCCGACCCCACCAAGACAGCCGCACGAAATTCTGTGATAGGCACACCTGATTCACGCAAGGTATCACCTGTGGCATGGCGTGAGCGCAAGTGCTCTGATAAATCTGACTCTGAATTGCCTAATCCACCTAAATAAATCATGCGCTCTACATGATGCTCTTTAGCAACCTTACCAAAATTTTCGGCTGCCACTAAATCACGCTCATGAAAGTTATCTTCACCACGCATACTGTGAATCAAGTAGTATGCTGTATGAATATTGTAAAGAGCTAGAGGAAGTGTATCTACATCAAGCACATCACCTTCAACGACTTCTACATCATCCAACCAGTCACGTCCTGCTAAACGTCTCGCATTCCGCACAAACACACGGACGATATACCCTTTTTCGAGTAAGCGTGGTATCAGCCGTCCACCGACGTAGCCTGTTGCTCCTGTTACAAGAATTCGTTTTTGTTCCATAAATCACTTACCGACCTCTGCTACCTTTACACTATATTGTTCACTGTAGAGGGTACAGATAATAACTGTATTGGCTCAGATTAAGGATTTTCTCAGATTTGGTGTTTTGGTTTGCGTCTCAGACTTTCGACTAGGGTATCCATTTCGAGTGTTTTTGCCTCGTCTACTGCCTTTGCAATGCGCTCTGCTGATAAGCCCACTATCGCAGATTGTAACAATTGCTCACTATCTTGTTGGGTAAAGGCATCACTACTCTCATGTAGATTGACGTAACTCCACAGCGTAATTGCACGGTCTACATCACCATTCATCTCAATCATGCGTCCAATCCACATTAATGTTCGCAAGAGAGGTGACATTGCTTGCAGGTCATAGGCTTCACGCAATGCAAGGTCAAGAATTCCGCGTGCAACATCTAGCTCATTCTGTGTGATGAGAATGTCGCCTAGATTACTCAAGGCATATGCCACACACAATCGATCTTCGACCTCGCCAGCTAAAACAATCGCTGCTTCAATATGCTCACGCGCTGTCTGTAAATCATCTTGATGTAAACGCGATAAAATCAAGCCGAGATTATTGCGTATATCCGCCTCTGCTGAACGGTGCACCATCTCACGTGCGATTTCGAGAGCTTCCTCCGAGTAATGACGCGCCAGTTCATAATTGCCAATGTGCATGTACGTCAGCGATAGATTTTGCAAGGTATTCCCTAAGGAAAAACGATCCCCCAAGTCCAATTTTATTTGACGACTCTCTTCGTGATAGGCAATCGCTTCTTGATGTTTACCCATTCTACTCGCAATAATGCCTAGATTATTGAGAACACCTGCTACACCATGTCGCATTCGTAAATCACGACGAGTCTCTAGGACTTGGACAAATTTATCCCGCGCATCATCATAACGCCCTTGATACGAATCCAGCACACCGAGCGTATTGAGGTCTCGTGCAATGCCGATTTGATATTCATTAGCACGCGCTAAGGCAAGACTTTCTTCTGCTAATTGACGAGCCTTATCGTAATCTCCCCAATTTTTATGAACTGTACTAATCGAATTCATAATGAGTGCAACTGTTTCATGGTCTTTGGGGTCAGCACGGCGCAACGCCATTTGATAATATTTCATCGCCTGTTCACCATCATCATGACGCAAAGCAACATGTCCTAAGCCTTCTAGGCAACGGGCTTGATAATCACGTTGACGTTGATGTTCAGCATTTTTCAAACCTGACTCAAAATAAAACTGAGCTTTATCGCGATTGCTAATGTTCAGGTAAATCTCACCGAGAATGAGTTCCACTTTTGGCAAGCGAGGATCACGGTCATCAGGGAGTAATTCAAGCACCCGTAAGGCATAATCACGGGCTTGATGTAAATTATGATGCCGAACCTTTTGCGCCACAATATAGCTATAATGACATTCACGGTCAGCATCTTGTGCATTTTGCCAATGTTGTGCTAATACTAGTGCCAAGTTATCTTCATTGGGGTAAACTTTCTCGATGGCTTCTGCGATGCGCCTACTCAAAATGATAAAGCTATCAGCATCGATATTCGCCAAGATACCTTCCCGAATTTTATCGTGTGCAAAGCGATATTCACCATCATTCACACTCAAAACAGCACTATTAATACAGGCATCGAGCCAAGTTTGAATATCAATCGTCTCATCCAAGGCTTCTACTAGTGCTAAATCAAGCAAACGACCATTGATTGCGACAAGTTGTAATAGAGGGATAAAATCTTGCGGAACTTTTCGTAAACGGCGTTCAATCACCATCTGCACACCCCCAGCAAAAACAGTTGGTGGCAATGTCATCCGACCAATATTATCCATCAAGCCAGCAATCTCTGCTAAAGCGCGAATGGTTTCTATCAGGAAGAAGACGTTTCCTTCTGTTTCTTTGGCGAGTAACTCAACTACTTGTGGTGCACGTCCTGATTCCCCTATCATAGATTCACTCAAGTCAGCAATTTCATTGAGATGCAGTCGTTCTAGCATCATCAATTGCATTGGGTCAAGTTCCTCAGGTAGATTTGGACGTTCATCACTACGATAAGTCGCTAAAATGAGAATCGGCATGTCTGCGACAGCCCGTGATAATTGTTTGAGGACTTCCAAACTTTCAATCATCCATTGTAAATCTTCAAGCAACAAGACAATTGGTTTGCCATATGTCCGAAAGAGTGTCACAATTGCAGCAATCAAGCGTCGTTGGGCTTGGTCTTTATTCACAGGCGGAGCTAAAGCAACCTCATATCCTAGAAGTCGATCTAAATCAGGCGCAATCTCTTTGAGAATTCCTGCATCAAGGTCATCAATCTCAGTGACGAGTGCCAAACGTCTCACAGGCAATCGCCATAACTGATACGGCAGACCACCACTCATGACACCTTCCCCTGTGAGGACAGTCATACCACGCACCATGGCACGTATCTGCAATTCACTCAACAAGCGCGATTTCCCTACACCCGATTCACCACCGATTAACCAAGCACTTCCTTTGCCAGCCATCGCTTGCTCAAGTGCATCTTCGAGTGTTGATAATTCATCTTGTCGTCCAACAAATTTGGCTGCTTGTAGATAACTATTCCAATTATCGCGTTCTTCAACAGAATGATTCATTAAGCCGATGTCTGCCAATGCTTTCATGACCTCTTGCGCTTGCTGATAGCGTTTGTGCGGTCTTTTAGCAAGCAATCGCTCAATAATCGTCCCTAGTTCGCGCGTGATGTCCAAATCACTCATATCGGGAACGGTGTTCATAATTTCGGTGACAAATTGAGGAATGTCACCTTCATCAAATGGATAGTACCCTGCGAACAACTCATAAGCAATCAAACCGAAAGCGTATAAATCACTAGATTCAGTCGGCGCAACTCCTTGTAAAACTTCAGGCGCAATATAAGCGAGTGTGCCAGAAATTGTCCCATCAAGTGAGGCTGTAGGATTTTCTTCTGCCAAGCCAAAATCAAGGAGCATTAGATGCCCCTCCACATTGACCAGAGCATTTTGTGGTTTGAGGTCACGATGAATGATACCCTGTCGATGAAGATATGCGAGGGCTTGGAGCATTTGCACCAGCAAGTCAATTTTTTGCTGATGGGGCGCATGGCGACCAACCTCCGTAATAGTACGAGCGTCACGGATATATTCCATTGTGAAGTAAGGCAAACCTGCATCGAAGCCATAGTCCAAAACAGGGATAATATTTGGATGACGCAACGACGCTAACGCTTTGAATTCATTTGCCAGCGATAGTTGTAATTCTTGCAACTTGTTCGACTGATGATGGGGGGCTGTTACGCGCTTGAGTGCCACAATACTATCAGTTAATTTATCAGTGGCACGATATACTGCACCCATACCACCGATGCCCAATTTCTCGTGAAGTTCATAGCGTCCGTTGATTAAATTTGCCATTTAATGTCACTTCTACTCACAACTTTGTGCTGAATAACTTATTATTGTATGGCGTGCGAACATCATTTGCGACATATTTGTAACATTAGTCCAAACGAATCAAGACCCCTTCATTGGATGCAATCTCAACTTGACTATTAACAATCTCATCTTGCCGATTGAGATGGGTATTCATCACAATCTGACCCGCCCCATCAAAAGTGACAATTTGTGTTGTATTCCCAAAGTTCAAAATGATGAGATGATGTTCATCCTCATGCTGACGCAAATAAGCATAGATATTGTCAGGCACATCAATTGCTTGATACGTTCCAATCGAGAGTGATGGATGATGCTTACGATACCAAATCAAGCGACGATAAAGATTGAGAATGGATGTCGTATCTTCATCTTGCAATGCGACATTACGCACTCTGTAATCCTCGTTGACAGGCAACCATGTCTCAGTTGTGCTAAACCCTGCATAATCACTATCATCCCATTGCATCGGTGTTCGGCAGACATCGCGCGTGTGTTCAACGCCCATATTGATGCCCTGTGGGTCACGGAGTTGATCTTCCGCAATATCACCATTGACCATGCCAATTTCGTCGCCGTTGTAGAGTGTTGGTGTCCCTCGCAATGTCAATAAGAGCATGGCAGCTTGTCGTGCACGGTCTTGACTATCATAGCGAGAGGCTAATCGTGGCACATCGTGACTTCCCAACACATAATTTGCAAATGCCCCTTCTGGCAAACTCGTCTCGTAGGCTTCGACAGCATCACGGAAAAAATCAGCATCCCATTTGAAGCGTGTTTCATAGGTCAAGAAATCAAAATTGAACGGCATCTCGAAGTGCTCGAAGTAAGCATTGCGTTTTTCATCACTGAGCCAGACTTCTGCAATCCCGATAGCATCATATTCATCTAAGATTTGGCGCATTTCAGCAAAAATATCTTGAATGCCAGGATAGTCAAATGCAGGATGTTGCTCATCAAGGTCGCTATTATCGATGACATCACGCGCATCGGAGTAGTGATCTGGCATATCAGGATGCTTCCAAATCATGTACACCACATCCATGCGGAAGCCATCGACACCTCGTTCAAGCCAAAATCGTAATACATCTAACATTGCGTCTTTTACATCAGGATTGCGCCAGTTCAAATCAGGCTGAGCAGGGTCAAATTGATGAAAATAATATTGTCCTGTGGTTTCATCTAATGTCCATGCAGGACCGCCAAAGACACTTTGCCAATTATTAGGCAAACTACCATCGGCTTTAGCATCTTTCCAGATATACCAATCCCGTTTTGAATTGTCTTTACTACTGCGCGATGTCTTGAACCAGTCATGCTGACTCGATGAATGATTTGGCACAAAATCCACAATAATTTTGATATTCCGTTTATGGGCTTCCGTAACCAATGTATCGAAGGTTGCTAAATCGCCAAACATCGGATCTACATTGCAATAATCAGCAACATCGTAGCCAAAATCTGCCATCGGAGATGGATAAAAGGGACTAATCCAAATGGCATCAATGCCTAATGATTGCTCTGTACCATCGTTTAGATAGTCAAGACGTTCGATGATGCCCTGTAAATCTCCAACGCCATCGCTGTTACTGTCCATAAAACTACGTGGATAAATCTGATAAATAACCCCTTGTTGCCACCATGCGGATGCCATCTAAGCTCCTCTTCAAAAAATAGAATACAAGTCATCATAAAAATACTTACAAAAACAAAGGCGAACCGATTGGCTCGCCTTAGATTGTCTCGCTTGGTATGAAGGAATTAACCCTTCACAGCACCTGCGGTCAGACCTTGAATGATACGGCGTTGGAAAATCAACACCAGAACCACCAATGGCAAAGTCACAATGACAGTCGCAGCCAGTGGCTCTGCAATCGGTTCTTCACGCGAGATTGACCCACTGAAATTCACGATTTCCACAGGAACAGTAAAAGCATCCGAATTGGTAATCGTAAAGGTCACAGCAAGCAAGTATTCATTCCATGCCGAAATGAATGCCAACAAACCTGTTGTAACCAGTGCGGGCGCAGTCAACGGTAGCAAAATCATGTAGAAAGTTTGGAACGGTGTTGCCCCATCCACTAATGCAGCTTGTTCAAGTTCACCAGGTAAGCCTCGGAAAAAACTCACGAGTACCCAAACTGTGAACGGCAAAGTAAAAATAGGATAGGTGATAATAAGTGCTGATAGCGACCCGAACACGCCTAGCTCTCTCGTAATCTGGAACAGACCCGATAGAATTGAGATAAGCGGGAACATAGTCATTGCTAGCACCAAATAGAGCATGAGCGTTCGACCCCTGAATTTCAGACGACCAATCGCATAGGCGGCAAATGCCCCAACGACAAGTGAAATAAGCACTGTCAGACTTGATACCACCGTACTATTAAACAAACCACGCAAGAAACCTGCATTCCTGAAAACACCACGCTCAACTGTTTCATTCAAGATAGGGTCAACGGCTGTTCCCCAGTAATTATTGAATACAACAGTTTCTGGAAAGTACGTTGCTGGTGGCGATTTGATTTCATTCTCACTCTTGAATGACCCAGCCACCGCCCAGTAGAACGGAAACAAGGTAAAGATAGCGATAACAATAATCAAAAACCAGAAGCCTATCTGGCGAGCTATTTTAATTGCTGGACTCTCATACATTAGTCTGTATCTACTCCTAAAGCTCGAACGTACACAATGGTGAATATCAAGATAATCATGAAAATAGTCACACCAATAGCAGAGGCATAACCAAAGTCCTGCTGTTCTACTAGCACAAATTGATTGTAGGTTGCCATAGATTGTAACTGACGACCCAACAGCACTTGGAAGACATCAAACGCGCGGATAGAATCCAAGGTACGGAAGACAAGTGCAACCGCAATTGTTGGGCGTAGTAATGGTAAAGTCATATAGAAGAATTGACGGATTGGACCTGCCCCATCAACATCGGCTGCTTCGTAAACATCACTTGGGATTGTTTGCAAGCCAGCCAATAGAAGCAATGCCATGAATGGTGTTGTTTTCCACACATCAACGAAAATCAATGACCAAATTTGGAAGTCGGAGTTTGCTAACCATGCAATCGGTGAATCGATAAAATTCAATCTGATGAGCAAATCATTGATTAAGCCCGTTCGATTATCAATCAGCATGTATTCCCACAATTTAGCGGAAACCACTGTTGGAATCGCCCACGGCACAAGCATCGCCGCACGCATCAAACCTTGTCCCACGAATTTAGCATTCACAACGAGTGCAATAATCATGCCTAGAATTAACTCGGCAATGACTGCGAAAAATGTGAAGAACAATGTGTTGCCTACAGCGACAAAGAAAGCTGCATCACGCGCGCTAAAAACCCAACGACTACCAAAAATGTCAAAGGTGCTAACGCGCGAGTAATTCCGATAACTCTCACCAACCGCATCACGAACATTTGGATAAACTACTTCATTACGTGTTTCAATTCGTGTGACAGTGACGTTCATGGTTTCAAAATCAGCAAAGCCATCAACACCAACATCATCAATAGTTTCGTCATTCTCAAAATCGTATTCAGCAATGGTGATAGCATCTAGTTGCTCACGCAAGGTACGACTACGAATACGATAGGTATTTAGACCACCAAGCGAGACATGCTCACCATAGTTGTAATCAATGCCTGATAAGTCAACGCCTTCTAAGTTGGTCAAACGTTCTGTGAAAGCAATTTCTTGTATTTCGCCATCGACAGTAACTTCGAGTGTGTTGCCTTCGAGCAAGCTATTAACAGTGACTTCACCAACGTCTTCACCTGTATTTTCCTCGATTTCAGCTTGAGCAACTGTCGCAAGTGCATTAGCAAAATCTGTATTTTCAGCGATTAGTGTGTTAATTGTATCAGGCTCAAAGAAATCCAAACCAACATCAAGTGCCGTTGGTTCAAGTTCAGCGATACTATTCAAATCAACAGTGATAGATTCTGAAGCATCAACTTCTTCTTCGACCACTTCTGTAACACATTCACCTGCGTCGTCCGTTGTACAACTGATATTATCAAAACGGAAACCGAGCAATTCAGTATAATTTTGGAAGCCAACAAAATTTACTTCTTGGTCACCACCTGCAAAGGTGCGGTCTGTCAAACTCCCAATGAAAGTACGTTCCAGTGGACGCGCTGCAACCAAAATCAAAATCACAACAGTTGGAATCAGCAGATTCCATGCCGTTAAGCTCTCGCGACTAGCAATGGTCTCTTCGCCAGCATTGTAGACAATTTCGCGATTCTGATTCAGCCACCACCAGATAGCACCTGTGACAGCCCCAAAAACGATGAGTCCACCAATCAGCAGAAAATCAGGCTCAACGCGACTACTTGATTCTGAGTTGATGGTTGTGATGACTTGGAATAAGTAGATGAAGATAATCACAATCGAGCCAACCATTGACCAGAACATGGTCAGTTGCGCCCAACCTGATGTGATAATATCACGCGCTAATAATCCTCTTGCATAATTTAAGAAAGTAAATCCCAAACCAAAGACTAAGAGTGGAATGATGATTCCGTATCCGTCAAGGAAATTTAAAATAGTAGCATTCGTAGACGGCGCATCAGAAACATTGGGATTTGTAAGAACATTGAATAAGAAGACACCGACTAAGCCCACACCCAGCACCGCAAACAAAACCGCGATCACGTTACCAATAGTGCGCTGTTGCTCGGTTGCTTCCCGTTTAACTTTATTTTCGCTCATACGAGACTCCAACTTTCAATAAGTACAGTTTTATAACAGAAAAAGGGGAGACATCAGACGGTTCGCCAGATACTCCCCTTAAATCTCTTAGGCTATTGCTCTACAGAACGTCAGGCTAGATTATTCTTCTTCGCCTGCTGCTACGAAATCGAGCAATGCTGCTTCAAGTTCTGCCAAACCTTCTTCGACACCAATTTCACCTGTGAGGATGTCATGGATGCCACCTGAGAAGATTGCGCTTGCTTCTGCATAACGATCACCTGTGATGACAGATGGACGTGGGAATGCAGTTGCGAGGATAGGACCTGCTGCTTCAAACAGTGCGTCTGATGCAACGAGTTCATCTTCGTAAACGGCTGGGCGACTTGGAAGTTGACCTTGAACCAATGCACGATTACGTTGTTGTTCAAAGCTGGTGAGGTATTTAGCGAAAGCTGCTGCTGCGTCAACATTGTCACTGTAGCTGCTTACAGCAATTTGCCAACCACCGAGACATGCAGCAACACGTTCACCACCTGATGGAAGTGGTACCCAGTCGAAGTTACCTGCAATTGGGCTATCATCTGCATTACCGAGATTGAAAGCATATGGCCAGTTACGCATGAATGCTGCGTTACCACTTTGGAAGACATTACGGCTATCTTCTTCTTGGTAGGTTGTAACACCTTCTGGGCTAATACCACCAACCCATTCGTTGGCTGCTTCTGCAACAACTGCCGCGAATGCTTCGTCGGTTACGTTGACTTCACCATCAGCGGTGATGAATGAATCACCAGTGGTTGATACGAGCCATTCGTGTGCATCGCAGGTTAGACCTTCGTAGTCGTTGCCTTGCCATACATAACCTGTAAATTCTTCATTACCTTCTGCTTGTTCACCCTCTTGGATGATTGCAGATGCTTCTGTAATTTCTTCCCATGTTGTTGGGACATCAAGACCATATTTATCGAGAAGGTCAGTGCGGTAGTAGAGACCAGCCGCATCAGAGAAGAATGGGATAGCTACTAATGTTCCATCAACAGTTTGACCCTGAATCATATCGGTAAAGAATTCACCAATTTCTTCTTCGGTTAAGAAGTCACTGACAGGAACAACGTGAGGCGCAATAATCGCAGGCCAGATAACATCAACTTGCATGACATCGATGTCTGGGCTTTGTGCTTCAAATGTTTGTAAGTAAATGTTCAAACGTTCGGTTGCACTATCTGGCATTTCGAGGATGTCGATGGTGACATTTTCACAGAAACTTTCAAAGACATCGGCTGCCTGACGAGCAATTTCACGTTCTGCACCAACAGCACCACCAGCAAAGCTGATTTCTGCTTCACCCTCTGGACATTCGATGCCTTCACCAGTTAATTCTGGTAATTCCATCATATCGTCATCTTGGGCAAACACCGTCGGAGCGGCAAGCGTAGCAACGATTGCTACTAACACAAGAATTAAACGGAATGCTTTTTTAGACATTCACAAACTCCCTATATATACTATAAGTTTAAAAATGTACATCTACATTGAAATGTTTATGTACTGAGATATATTATTACAAAGATTTATCTTTTGTGTAAATTTTTGTGCAAATTACACAAATATATTGCCAAGCTACTAATTTTATGTTGGAAACGTTTCCAGCATTTTCCACGAAAAAGCAACTTTATTCTGTCAAATTAGTCTATTCCATAAATAGTGTTCATTTTTAGACACATCAGGCATAGTCTTCAAACTACAATTTGCACTCTATTTACATTTAGCATGAAATTTGATTACAACTCCCCTGCATACTGAGGTCAAATCAAACACAAATTACTGAGGAGAACTCAAATGCAAATCCGTAAAATCATCACGACTAGTATCATTGCAGGGATTCTTGCTATTGGTGCAATCAGCGTCGGTGCACAAGAAAATGAAGGTCAAGGTTTTCGTGGACGTGGTTTCGGACAATCTGAACTCGTTCAAGAATATACAGGCTTAACTGTCGAAGAACTGATGCAAGCATTACGAGATGGTAGCACGATTGCTGAACTCATCGAAGCCAACGGCGAAAGTGTCGATGCTTTTGTTGCCGAAGCAATGGCAAGTGCCGAAGAAGCTTTCGTCGAACGCATCAATGAACCATTCGATTTTGAGCGTGGCTCGCGTCTTGGCAATCTCTTTGGCGATGCTGAACTAGCCGAAACTTTCACAGGCTTAACCACAGAAGAAATCCGTGAAGCCATCGCTGACGGCAATACACTCGCTGAACTCATTGAAGCTAATGGTGAAAGTGTCGATGCCTTTGTCGCCGAAGCAGTTGCTGTATACGAAGCACGTCTCGATGAAGCAGTCGCCGAAGAACGCATCACCCAAGAAGTTGCTGACGAACGTCTGGCACAATTTGAAGAAACTCTCACACAAGGTCTAGAAGAAGGCTTTAATTTTGGTGACCGTGATAATCGTGATCGTGGACAACGTGGCGGTCGTGGCTAATTAATGAACACTCTCTAACTTCCGTCTATGTTCTGGAACAGCTCGCTGTATGTGGGCTGTTCGTGATTCGTTATCCAAAACATTCTTATTTAGAAGCATGAGCATCCCCTGCCTAAAATCAAGAAAACACGCTATAGTCGATGAAATTAAACGTCATTTTCAGGATAAATTTATGCCTAATTATAGTGCTAATGATCTCAAAAAGATGAACTCAGGCGAACTAAGTCAACTCATTGGCTATGATTATCGTGATTTTATTCAAGAAGGTGGCACAGCCCGAGACGCACTCGCCATTGCCAATGAGCGGAAGACACTACAAGACGTCATCGGCGTTGAACCGTTTGCACAACATGGTCTATCCACTGAACAACTGGAAACTATCAGAAAACGTACTAGCCCTGCTTTGGCAGCTATCGTCAACCTATTTGGAATGGTGGTATTCATAATAGTCTTCTATTTTGTAGCGACAGCTATTGGACTACCTGATAGTCTAACGCTGATGCTAGCGTTTACTTTCCCCATCGTTTATATCATCGTGCGTAGTAAACAATCATCATCCTAAATTAATATTTTCTCGCAATAAATTTATGTAAACCGTAATAAAGTTTACTATTAGCTAATATTTAGCTCACTTTTCATTCATATTAGCCACTTTCTGCCACACCTTGTACGAAAGATTCGTGAAAACCTTCACTCATATGCGCTAACTATTCTCCTCAAAAATAGAGTAAATTGTATTAAATGACCAATCCAAACAAATAATTCACTGTTTACTTTACACAATTTGTAATTATTCAGTGGATAAAATTGATTCATAGGAGATACAATTTATATGCTTTACGAGCAACGTAATCATAAATGGGTTTACCTATTCACAGAGGGCAACACTGCGATGAAACCACTCCTCGGTGGTAAAGGCGCAAATGTTGCCGAAATGTCGAACATCGGCTTGCCTGTTCCATCGGGATTTACCATCACTACAGAAGCCTGTAACGCTTACTTCGATTACACGCGACAATTCCCTGAAGGCATGTGGACACAAGCCCAAGAAGCACTCACTCATATTGAGGAACAAACTGGCAAAACCTTCGGCGATGTAGATAATCCCCTCTTATTATCGGTGCGCTCAGGGGCAGCGATTTCTATGCCAGGGATGATGGATACGGTTCTCAATCTTGGCTTGAATGATGAAACCGTTGAAGGACTCGCACGCTTAACCAACAATCGTCGCTTTGCGCTCGATGCCTATCGTCGCTTCATCAGCATGTTCAGCCATATCGTGATGAATGTTAAAAGTGAGCACTTTGACCACATCTTAGACCGTTATCTTAATCATGGTAAAAATCTACAGGTGACCGACCTGACAGAAGCCCAACTCGAAGAGATTATCACCACTTACAAGCGTACTATCTTCGCAGAATTACACGGTACAGACTTCCCACAAGACCCATATGAACAATTAAGAATGGCAATTGCAGCCGTCTTTGATTCTTGGAAACGTCCGCGTGCGATTGCCTATCGCCAAAACAACCAAATCCCTGAAACACTCGGTACAGCCGTCAACATTCAAGCGATGGTTTTTGGCAATATGGGTTGGGATAGTGGCACAGGAGTCGCATTCACACGCAATCCATCCACTGGCGAAAAGATGATTTACGGCGAATATTTGCTCAATGCCCAAGGCGAAGATGTCGTCGCAGGTATTCGTACCCCCAAAGGTATCGACGAACTCGCACGCGAGATGCCTTTGGTCTATGCTCAATTAGCAGAAATCACCCAAAAACTAGAAAATCATTATGGTGATATGCAAGATATTGAATTCACCATCGAAAATGGCAAACTCTGGTTACTACAAACACGCACAGGCAAACGCACAGGGTCAGCCGCCGTGCACATTGCAGTCAAAATGGTCGAAGAAGGCATGATTACTCGTGAAGAAGCCCTATTGCGCGTCGATACGGGTTTGCTTGACCAACTGCTCCACCCGATGATTGACCCCAAAGCTACGGTCACTGAATTGACCACAGGTTTACCTGCTAGCCCTGGGGCTGCCACAGGGCGCATTGTTTTTGACCCCGACGAAGCAGAAAAATATGCTGAAGAAGGCGAAAAAATTATCCTCGTCCGCAACGAAACTAGTCCCGAAGATTATCATGGGATGGTCGCTGCCGAAGCGATTCTAACTGTACGTGGTGGTATGACATCCCATGCAGCCGTTGTCGCGCGTGGCATGGGTGTTCCTTGTATCGTTGGCGCAGGAGAAATCAGACTCAACATCGAACAAGGTGTTGTCAGAGTTAACAACACTGAATTACGCCGAGGTGATTGGATTACAGTCGATGGCTCAACAGGTCGCGTCCTCATGGGACAAGTGCCGACTATCAGCCCTGACTTGAGTGGTGACTTCCAAACGCTGATGCAATGGGCAGATGAGACCCGTCGCTTACAAGTGCGTGCCAATGCCGATAATGCTCATGATGCAACGATTGCCAGAGACTTTGGCGCACAAGGTATCGGACTCTGCCGAACAGAGCATATGTTTTTTGGCGAGGAACGTCTCGACATCATGCGTGAGATGATTCTTGCTGATGACCTCGCAGGTCGCCAAGTTGCTTTGGATAGATTGCTTCCTATTCAACGCCAAGATTTTATTGAACTCTTCCATGCGATGGATGGCTTGCCTGTCACCATTCGCCTGATTGACCCACCCTTACATGAATTTTTGCCCGATTACGAAACAATCCAAACTGAACTCTATGAACTCAAGTTACAGGTCAAAGATGCCAAAGATTTCCAGACCATTGATAATCTACTGAAAGAGATTTGGCACAAAGAAAATGTCCTGCGTCAAATCGAACGACTACGCGAGGTCAATCCGATGCTTGGCTATCGTGGTTGTCGTTTAGGGACAGTCTTCCCTGAAATTACAAAAATGCAAGCACAAGCTATCTTTGAAGCTGCTTACGAGGCTCATATGGATGGTATCACTGTTATCCCCGAAGTAATGATTCCGCTTGTGTCTGTAGACCACGAATTAGCAGGACAACGCGCTATTGTGCAACAAATCGCTGAACGCATCATTGATGTTAACGGAATACCCATTGATTATAAAATTGGCACAATGATTGAACTGCCTCGTGCTGCTCTCACTGCCGATGATATTGCTAAACATGCTGATTTCTTCAGTTTCGGCACGAATGATCTGACACAGACGACCTTTGGCATCAGTCGTGATGATAGCGGACGCTTCCTCCCTGCTTATGTCAAACACGGCATTTTAGCCAATGACCCCTTCCAAGTGCTTGACCAATCAGGTGTCGGCGAATTAGTCAAGATTGGCTTGCAGAAAGGCAAGCAAACAAAATCTGCTCTCAAGGTTGGTATCTGTGGTGAACATGGTGGCGACCCACAGAGCGTAGAATTTTGTCACAATATTGGCTTAGATTATGTTAGTTGCTCACCCTACCGCATCCCAATTGCGCGTTTGGCAGCAGCACAAAGTGTTCTCAAAGCACAGAAGATTGATACTCCTGCACCAAATGAAGTTGCTGCTAATGGACATCATGAAATGCAAGTCACACTCTAAGCATCACAATTTATATGGACGGATTAGCATATCCGTCCACTTTTTCTTACTGTTGAAGATTCATCAATGTCTATCTCTCCGTAATGTAAAAAGTAATGAAATATCAAGAATTTCATATATGTATTGACAAGTATTTAACAACCGCTCCGCATTAGCCCCGATAAGTGCTTACACTAGTACCTTAATACTATTCGTAACAATTAAGATGATAAGTTGGTGTCAATAATTTGCCTGTATCCCTTTATTAATAAGGGTTTAGCTCATTTATATTATGCAAATAGCACTTTATTGTTTACGAAAAAATTCATTTTACTAACACCCACTAGTTCTATAGTCCTACTGGCATAGATGTAGTGTGTATGACAAACTGTCTTACAGTATTTCAAATTTCATTACACGATAACGATTTGAATTACAGCATAAGGTTCAAGTAACCCTGACGAGGCAGACTATGAAACGTACTGGACGCATTCTTTTTATCTTATTACTCCTAATTGGGATACCATCATCGGTATCACTCGTGACAGCACAAAATACAAATCGTATCTTAGCAAACGATTTAGCTGTCGTTCGCTCTATGAGCAGTATCCCTGCTAATGCAGATGTCACCATCAACGATTTATCCATCTCACCGATTGATACAAATTCACTGCGAATTGTGTCACCACCAACAATGGGGTCAGCACAAATTCTTAATGGGCAAGTCGTCACGGCTGGTGATGGCTCATCGGTTGGAGTCACGACATTCATGTATGAAGTTTGTAATCAAGCAGGCGGTTGTGATACAGCAACTGTTCTCATGACATTTGCGCCTGTCACAGCACAATGTGAAGGTTTCGCTTTGCTGATGGTCAATGGTGTTCCTGTAAACGCCAGTGATGTCCCTGTGGGTTGTCAACTGGACAATACGGGTGGCATCACCCCACCTATCCGACCAACACGGATTCCACCAACGGCAATTCCGCCGACACCTGTTCCACCTACCCCTATCCCACCGACACCGATTCCACCAACGCCTGTACCTCCAACAGTAGAGCCAACACTACCGCCGACTGAGGAACCAACTCTACCGCCAACAGAAGAACCGACGCAACCACCAACGGAAGAGCCGACTGAGCCTCCTACCGAAGAACCGACGCAACCACCAACAGAAGAGCCAACTGAGCCTCCTACTGAAGAACCAACCGAACCACCAGCAGATAGTAATTTCGATACCTTAGTCTGGTCTGATGAGTTCAATGGTACAGAAATCGACCCGAATAACTGGCGATTCCAGACAGGTGGCGGTGGTTGGAGCCACAACGAATCACAATATTACACAGACCGTCCTGAAAATGCGCGTGTTGAAGATGGCTTCCTCATCATTGAAGCGCGTGAAGAACAATATGAAGGTCACGACTACACATCCGCACGTATGTTGACCTATGAACGTCAAGAATTCCAATATGGACGTATCGAAGCACGCATTCAAGTGCCACGCGGTCAAGGTCTCTGGCCTGCCTTCTGGATGATTGGTACAAACGCTGAACGTGTCCAATGGCCTTGGTCTGGTGAAATTGACATCATGGAACACATTGGCGGACAACCCTATCAATCCGTTGCGACCTTGCATGGTCCTGGTTATCTCGGTGGTGCTGCTTTCCAGAATGTTTATAATCACAACGAACCACTGGCGAATGACTTCCACGTCTACAGTATTGAATGGTCAGAAGATTTGATTATCTGGTACTTCAATGACATTGAATATCATCGTGTCACAGCCGACCAAGTCGCAGAAGGCACATGGGTCTTCAACGCACCATTCTTCATCTTCTTGAATGTTGCAGTCGGTGGCTGGTGGCCTGGGTATCCTGATGAAACCACTATCTTCCCACAACAAATGCGAGTTGATTGGGTGCGCGTCTGGCAATAAGACATACCATCTGTATCTAACTTAGCAATTCTACCAATCGCCTGTCATAATTATCACAGGCGATTTTTTGTAGGACGTTTTTATAATTTTTTATCGCTTAATTGGAACGGTTGCATTAGTCACAGGGTTATAATAAGTGAACATGCAGGTAGAGATGATATATATCCATCGTATCATCTATTAGGAGAAAATCTTATGCGTCACATAATTCGTCTAGTAGTCATTATACTCTTGAGTTTACTGGCAATCAGTAGCAGTTACGCTCAATCCGACTTAGAGCGCATCCGCTTTGCAACAGGCGAAACAGGCACGCAAATTACTGATACACTCACGGCTATCGACCTTGACCGTTATGTCTTCCGTGCCTTTGAAGGACAAACTGTCTTCATCACAGCAGGGAGCAATGCTAGCCTCAGCGTATTTGACCCTGACGGAATCTTACTCTTTACTACAATTAGCGATGTCTATCAGAGTATTGTCCTGACACAAACAGGGGATTACATCGTTGAGATAGAAACTGCCAATCCGACAACAACCGTTACCTACACACTCGACCTGCAAATCTATGGCGATATTGGTATCCAACGCAATATTATCCAGCGCATCCAATTTGCACCAAATACAGTATCAACGACTTTATTTGGTAGTGTGCTACCCGATGCTATCGACCAATATGCTTTCTATGCCTTTGCCAACCAAGTAATGACTTTAACAGTCGGTGATGCGTCATTCTATGTCGTTGCGCCTGATGAAACCATTCTCGCATACACGCCTGAGCAAGCCCAAAATGCTACATTACCGCTCACAGGCGATTATCGTATTGTTGTTTTTCAGCCAAGCGAAATTACCACCGAAAGCTACAGCTTAACACTCACCATCATCGGCGAAACAACAGGCGTGACAGAACCTGAACGAATTCAATTTGCGTCTGGCGCAATTTCTGCTAGCATTTTCGATACTGTCAGTGGGTTTGATGCTGATGAATATGTATTTGGTGCTGCTGCAGGGCAAAATATGACACTGGCCATCACAGAAGGCACAATGACACTGGTTTCGCCGTCGGGTATCCCATTGGTGCGAGGTGATGTGGCAGAAGGCATAAAGTACATCAATCTCATACTACCCGAAACAGGAGATTATCGGGTGCGTGTCTTCCGCATGGCAGACCAACCTGCCGTGAGTTATCGCCTCGACCTCATCATCGTCAATTAGGCAAACCGACTACACAATCAACAAATCATTGTAGGGGACATCCAACGGGATGTCCTTTTAATATTAATTGTCACTATCTAACCATCCACCACAATCCGAACTTGTTGCAAGCTGGCATCTTCCATACCGACCACATTACCACCTTTACTGACAATATACGCCAAATAATCAAGATGATGCTGTTCCAATTGTTCACCAGGAACAAGCAAAGGAATTCCAGGCGGATACGGAATAATATTCTCGGCAACAATCTGACCCACAGCCTCGGATGCCTTCACGAGGCGCGATGGTGCAAAGTAAGCCTGCTGTGGTGTGATATGTAATGTTGGTAATTGTGCAGGAGGTGCAACTTCATCCTGAACAATTAAAGCCTCACGCCGATTATCAGATAGAGCCTCTAAGCCTTGCAACAAAGTATCAATTGTTTCCTGTGTATCACCTATCGTCACCGAAAAAATGACTTGTCGTAAATCAGCAAATTCGCCATCAATGCCATACTCATCACGTAAAATTCGGTAGGCTTCAAACCCTGTATAACCAGCCTCCGTCACACGAACAATCAATTTCGTCGGATCAACAGCATGAATACCATACTCGCCGACCAAGTCATCGCCATAACACCATAAACCTGTCATCTGACGAATCGCGTTCCGTGCCATCTCACATAGTGATAAGACCTCACTCAAGCGTGCTTGCCCTTCTGTTGCCATTTGCATCCGAGCAAAATCAAGCGTTGCCAACAATGGCGAACTCGGTGACGAGGTTTGCAAGAGCGACAACACTTGCCCGACCCGTGCCACATTCACACGCTCACTGCGATTAAGATGTAGCATCGAGGCTTGTGTCAACGCCCCTTGTGTTTTGTGCGTACTCTGAATGATTAAATCAGCCCCTAGTCGCGTTGCCGATTGAGGTAAATCCTCATGAAAATTCAAATGTGAGCCATGTGCTTCGTCTACAATCAGCACAGCCCCATGTTGATGAGCAATCTCAGCAATCTTTGCTGTGTCCGATTGCACACCATAATAATTGGGACTCGTGATATGAATCGCCACAATATCATCATGTTCTTCAAACAGTTGCTCAACCACCTCAGCACGCACAGCCAGTGGAAAACCAATTTGCGGATGATATTCAGGCTTGATATAAATCGGTGTTGCTCCTGATAACACCACACCCCCATACACAGAACGATGAGAGGCACGGGTCATGATTATTTTCTGCCCTGCACCTGAAACACTCATGATTGCGCCTTCGTTGCCCACAGTCGAACCATTAATCAAGAAAAATGTTTCATCCGCACCATAAGCATCCGCAGCCATTTGCTGTGCTTCTTTAAGTGTCCCTTTTGGCGCGTGGAGATAATCAATAATGCCATTAATTTCGACTAAATCAGCTTTATAGATTTCATGACCGATATAGTCATCCAACAAAGGATGTAACGCCATTGTGCCTTTATGTCCAGGCATATGAAACGAGACTTGATGCCGATTCTTCTCAGTTACCAAACTTTCTAGAAATGGCATCCGCGAGTGGTCAAATAATTTAGACTCAGCCATAGTATGATTACCCTCAGTTGTATAATTCATGTGGGGAAGAAAGTGTATAGCATCTATTTTATCAGATAACGCAAAAAACAGCGTAGTATCCGCGATAATGAAGCTATTATCTTTAGGTAATAAAAGAGAGGATTACCTGTGAGCGGTGACATGCTCACAGGTTCAATAGGGATATGCAGTTGACCTAATCAAGTAACTGCGCGACTTTCTCGACGCGATTCGACATTGCACGCATTAATTGCGTAGCGAATGTAGGTGTTTGTTGTACCAGCCATAAGAATTGATGACGTTTCATCACAGAAAGTGTCACATCCGTTACAGCAATTGCTGCCAGTGAATAGTGCTTATTGCCCAACATGACTTCTTCACCAAGAACATCACCCTGCGCTAAGACATCGATCACATAATCACCGTGAACAACCTGTACACGTCCATCTATGACACCATAGACTAAATCGCCTGCATCGCCTGCGTTGAAAATGATATCACCTGCTTTATAGGTGATTGTTTCTTTTTGTGTGTTGAGATAGTTGACTGCTACCATCACAGCCTCCTTTAAGGATACATTATACTATTTAACGTTTACTTAACAATAGTATACACTATATTGCGCTACTTGTATATTAAAAATCGTAAATGTCTTGTAAAAAACAAAAGACACGATTGCTCGTGTCTTCTCAATTTGTGAGCATTGCTACAGGTCTTATTCAGCGACACGCTCGTGTAAGCTACGGATACGCTCTGCCATGACACCCATTACTTGTGTTGCAAAGGTAGGAGTTTCATGCACCAGCCAGTGAAAGCGTTGTGCATCGACAACAGCCAGTTCACAATCTTCTGTTGCGAGCACATCAGCACTGCGAATATGGTCACCCACGAGAGCCATCTCACCAATGAAACCACCCTCGCCTACGACATCAATTACGCGACCATTATAGACAACCTTGAGTTCACCGCTAATGACACCATACATAAAGTCGCCTTCATCACCTTGATGAAATACAGTGTCCCCTGCATTGAAAGATTGTGTTTCTTTGTTGAATTTCAGATAATTTACAGCCATTTGATTGCTCCTCACCATATTCGGTGTCCTATATCATCCAGTGGTTAAAAAGTATCATATTTTGTTAAGTGAATGTTATAAATACTTATAAACATTCATAACAAAGGTGTAAACGACAAGCTCATTAAAACTCACCATCTACCGAAGCACTTAGCAGATGTCTGTATCGACCATAAGGTTCAATCGTCGAATACGCTCTGCCATCACACCCATCACTTGTGTTGCAAAAGTGGGGGTTTCGTGAACTAACCACAAAAAGCGTTGTGTATCGATAACTTTCAATGTGCAATCCGTACTTGCTATAGCTGATGCACTTCGTATGTTATTCCCAACAAGAGCCATTTCACCGATGATGCCACCTTCACCCACAATGTCGATGACTTCACCATCAAAATCAATGAGCACTTCACCAGATACCACTGTATACATCAAATCACCTTCATCACCTTGCTCACAGATGATTTCCCCAGCATGGTAATCTATATAGGTTTTCTCGAATTTGAGATAATTAATGCCAGTCATGTTCACACTCCCTATATCGCCTCGTCGTTGGCGTTTCTTAACTTGTATTCAGAGGATATAACAGAGTGTATGACGTTGTCTATAAATAGCTGTAAAAAAGTATATTAAAGTGTAAAAAGGGCTTATAAAGGTCATTAAAGACTATTTAAAATCATTTTAGTTCTCCCAATTGCGTACAATTTCCGCTTTGAGTAGAGCTTCGGGTGATTTACCTTGTGCATCATACCAGTCTTTTAATCGTTGCAAACCATCACGCAAGCTAATCATCGGTTCAAAGCCTAAAAGTGTCCCTGCTTTTGTACTATCAGCATATAAACGCAAAACATCACCAGGGCGTGGTTCATCATAGATAATCTCCACATCGGGATTACCAGCCACCTCTCGAATCGTTTCGGCTAGTTCTGTGATGGTCATTTCATAATTACTACCGAGGTTAATCGTCTCGCCGATAGCTTGGTCGTTTAAACCTGCTAGCATAATGCCTCGTGCAGTATCAGCAACATAAGTAAAATCTCGTGTTTGTGTTCCATCACCGAAAATAATCATCGGTTGCCCAACCATTGAACGTAGCATGAATTTCGGAATGACCTCGCCACTATCGCCTTCATGATGACTGCGTGGACCAAAGGCATTAAAGGGACGCACCACCACAGTTGGATAATTATATGTTTCATAATAGGCACGGGCATAACACTCCCCTGCTAGCTTTGATGCGCCATAGACAGTCATCGGATACGTTGGATGGCTTTCTGGCATCGGAACAGAACGTGCTGTGCCATACACTTCAGAGGTGCTACAGTACACGAATCGTTGCACACCGACGTCACGCGCAGCTTGTAATAATCTGAGGGTTGCAGTCGCATTCACATCATGATTTTCGAGGGGTGCATGGAGCGAATGACGTACCCCTAAGCACGCCAGATGAAACACAATATCCACATCTTTGAACAAGGCTTTCATCAAAGCCGTTTCGCGGATGTCCACGCGATGCAGTGATAATTTTTCGCTATTTTTTATCTCTAATAAATTTTCGCGCTTGCCATTAACCAAATTATCAACAACACGCACTTTCGCATTTAAATCGAGTAACAAACGCACCAGCATTGAACCAATAAAACCAGCACCACCCGTCACCAAAACCGTCGTGCCATCTAAATTCGTCATCTAACAACAATCCTCTAATTCCATAAATCTTGTGCCACATTATAGAGTGTGAGCCACATGATAATTAGGGGAAATCAAAAAGAGACAATTTGACGGTTAAATTGTCTCTCAATCACTACTCATCAACTATGCAATTATTTAAAGTCCAAATTGTTCAATCGTATTCACTAAGTCAAATAATGGAATTGGTTTTGCTAAATAATCGTCAAATCCTGCTGATAAACTCTGACGACGGTCACTATCGATTGCACTCGCAGAGATACCTATAATAGGAATGCGTTTAAAGCGTGCTTGACTGCGTAAATGTTCACAAACATCAAAGCCTGTCATATCAGGCAACAAAATATCAAGCAAGATGAGGTCAGGTCGGTCATTTTCTGCCATGCTGATGCCCTCTTGCCCTGTTCGTGCAGTGTGAACTATGTGCCCTTGCCGTCTCAATGCACGCGAGACACTATCTTGATTTGCAGGGTCATCATCAATGTATAGGATATGTATGCGATCTGCCATGAATAATCCTGGTGAACAATTACTCTAAGATATAGTTAGATAATACGGCACAAACAATTTTTAAACAATTAACACACATAAATTTACCCAAAATATCCCAATTCATCATCTATGAATTCCAAGATAGATAGCACAAACTAACATCTGCCCCTCAAAAAATATGTGAAATTGACCATAATCATCCTAAATACGATGTCATGAGTAGATACTTTCTATGCAAAAAACGACCTCACTCGCTGTACAACAATTACCAATCATTGTGTTGATTGTGTTATTTGGATTTTTCACACGCGGATTATACGTTGGTGTACAAAGCATTTGGGCTGATGAAGCCTTCACCTATATTGCAACCCAATCCGATACTTTCTGGCAGACAATCACATCCGATGTGCATCCCCCACTCTACTTTATGTTGATAACAGGCTGGACGTGGCTGGCTGGCACGAGTGAATTTGCGCTCAGGATACCCTCTGTCTTTGCAGGCACAATTGCAATGGCAACCGTAGTTGGCATCGGACGTGAACTTATCAAGCATCGTCCGCACCCACGAGCAAGTATTATCCCTGTGATTGCTGTCTTGCTCTTCGCTTTATCTGATTTAGAAGTTATGGTAGCTCAAGAAGCACGCTCATATACACTGCATGGCATTTGGGTAACATTGAGTGTCTGGTTTTATTTACGCTGGATTCGTTTGTCACACTATCGAGACGCTATCTTATTTGTACTCACAACCCTACTGATTTTATTCACACACTATATTGGTGTCTTCACACCAATTGCTCTTGGATTCCATGCCCTACTTTTCTTACGCGGACGCAAACGAATCCTGACCATTGCTCTACTAGTTTTATCGGCGATTATCTTTTTGCCTTGGGTCTACTTCGTGATTATCGCCCGTCAGATTGGTAAATTTGCAGGGGATGTCGTGCCTGCTTATGAAACAAGTTGGGAGACACTATGGTACTTCCGTTTACCTTGGCTCACGAATCAATGGGCATTGATGCTAGCTCTATTCGTTTTAGGTCTCTTCATCGTACAGCGCACAGAATACCGTTGGCGATTCGGCAAACAAAACGTTCATATCGTGGGCTTATTGCTCCTGTGGATTGCTGTTCCCTTAATGTTGGCTTTTACCCTCAATACATGGTTGCCTGTCTTATATGATTATCGCCTGACACAAATTACGATACCGATTGTGCTATTGATGGCATATGGTCTAGCCAATTTAGACAAATTAGCTCGTTGGGTGCTGATAGCTGTCATTATGCTCTACGGAGTTTTCATCGTTGATGTTTATCGACCTAAATTGCCTTGGGCAGAATATGCCAATCTCGTCACAGCCTTTGTGACCGAAGATGATGCTATCATCACTGAATTTAACGGTGGCGATTACATGCTGGATTATTATCTACCGCCTAGATTGCCTGACACAGTTGAACGTGTTTCGGTCTGGCAATGGCTAAAAGATAGCCCAGAAACTTATGAATCGGGCTTACTCGGTTTCGCTGATACTCACGATACAGTCTGGCTGGCTCGTTGGAGCGAAACATCGGATGCAGAAGTGAAATTACGCGCTACGAATCACATTATAACTATGCAGCAGAATTTCATCTATGAAGGCAACCAACTCGAAGTGCTACGCTTTGACCGCTTATCGGATGAGCACCTTTTATCCTTTAATAATGGCTTGATACTGCACAACGCGATTGTTCATGAGGATGGCTTAATTGACCTCTGGTGGTCCACAGACTCAGTGTTATCTGTTGATTACACAATCTCAGTCAAAGTCTTTGCGCCAGATGGCACACTCATCACACAAAACGATATTCAACCTCAACTTGGGACGCAACCGACCTCAACTTGGCAAATCGGACAAATCATCTATGACCCACATGATTTAGGACTCACCATGACCGATGACATGCAAGTAATGCTTCAAGTTTATCAATGGCAAGCTGATGGTCTTATCTTGCAAACATTTGGTGATGACGAAGACGCTTACTTTTTGGATTAGACGACCCAAAATCCAATTTTTTGACCTTTATTGACCTTTTATGATATTTTAAAGTAACAATTAAAATATCATAGGAAGCAAGATGCGAACACAAGCTGACTCATTCGGCAATTTCTTGATGGCATATCATCAGACTCAGAATGCTAGTGACATCATTGAGCGCGATGATGGATTTATCGAGACAAGCATTGGTGGCAAAGCCTATTTTAGCACTTACGATGACTGGTCGAATCATGTTCAAGAGGCACTTTCGCATGTTTCGGGGCGCGTCTTAGATGTCGGGCTTGGCGCAGGACGACATAGTTTATATCTACAAGAGCAAGGGCTTGCTGTAGTCGGGATTGATGCTTCACCATTAGCCATTGAAGTCTGCCGTCTACGTAGTGTGACTGATGCACGCTTGATGACTATTGAAGCTGTTGATAACACACTCGGACACTTTGACACGATACTGATGCTTGGTAATAATTTTGGTCTTTTTGGTGGTTACGAGACAGGTCGGAACATTTTAGAAACTTTTCATCGCATCACGACACCAACAGCACAAATCATCGCTGAGACCTTAAATCCGTACACCACAACTGACCAAGCCCATCTCGCCTATCATCAATGGAATCGTGAGCATAGGCGCATGGGTGGACAAATTCGTTTTCGGCATCGCTATCGCCAATATTGTGATGACTGGATGGATTATCTATTTGTTGACCTCAATGACCTACAGCAATTGATTGAGGGTACAGGTTGGCAACTTAAAATGACGTTTGGTAATACCAATGGACAATATGCTATTTGCCTCAGCAAGCAATGATATTAATGTTTTATGCCTCGACTTTGTTGTATAGTGTCCATGTTTTGAAGTTAGATAGGAGCTTACCATGCCTGTTGAAGTTATTTGGGATGACGACGAAAAAACAATTGTGCGTCAGATTTATAGTGGTGTCGTCACACTCGAAGATTATCATTCTGCCATTGATGATGTTGCAACTTTAGTATCCTCAGTTGATTACATTGTGCATTCTATTATGGATCGCACGGCAATTACCCGAACTGAAGGGTCATTCATGAAAGCCATGAAATACTCTGATGGTAAAATGCCCAAGAACATGGGCTTACGTGTCATCATCAAAGCGTCTCGAATGACAGAAGTAATTGCAAATATGGGACGATACCTCGCACCAGACCTCATAAACAATATTGAATTCGTAGATACACTTGAGGAAGCCCGTAATACAATTGCTAAGCACAATGCTTAATTATTGAGCTTTATACAGAAATTTTAGAAAAGATAAGTCACCTAACAAACTGCAAGGTAACATTATCACAAAGTCTTTTAGGATTTTAGGGATGTGCAAGTGACGGATTATTACACTTATCAGTAATTGAGCTTAACATACTGGTAGGTCGCAACCATGTCCGTTTTCATCACACCTGTCCAATTGACTATTCCTTCTGCTGATGTACTTTGTGCATTGCTCTTGTTAGCGATTCTTTGTCTGAAGATTGTCACCCTAAAGCAAGAATCGGTGGAACTCGCACGTTTAAACCGTAGCCTATCGCTCGGTTTGTATCCCATGTCAATTATTTTCGGCTTGTTGATGCTGGAATGGACGCTCTTCTAAATTTGATTAATACGCGCTTCGTAGGGTGGCAGTTGCGACTATTATGCGCCCTACAAGCGCAATCAACAGCACTAATTCTCCTGTCTTGCTTATCACACCAATCGTATCCTCCTCATAATATCCAACAAGCGTTATTACACTGTAGACATCATCTGACAAATTTAAAATATATGCCCACCTAAATATATAAGCAAATCACTCAGAGCATTGTGTTCAGAGTTTTCCAGATGTCACTATTACTATCTGTCAGTGTATCGAAGATGTTATAGTGATGACAATCTTTAAGGGATAAGGCATAAGTAATCGCTTGCCATTCAGGGATACCACGCAGAACACTACTTTGCCGATGAAATTCAGCACTTTCGAGTGCGCCTGTTGCAATCACCAGTGGTGCAGTCATAGTTGGCTTTAAACGTGTGGGACTGAGTTGCTGTACATCATTAGGTGATAACTTGAGGTCACTGTTACGGTTTGTATGGGCAATCGGGTCAAGGTCAAATAGACTACTCAATGCAATCCCCCCTGCGATGCGATTAGCATCAACATGATACCTCCCCCAGTGAGTCGTCCACATCATCCCTGTGAGATGCCCACCAGCAGAATGTCCACTTACTATCAATCGCTCAATGGGTGTATGATAGTCTCTCAGTAGCCATGCAATCGCGCGTCGGCATTGCTCAACAATCGTATGCAGTGAGACCACAGGCGCGACATCGTACTCGACAAAAGCAATATTCCAGCCTGATTGTATTAGTTGCGGTGCAATAAAGTGATAATCAGCACTCGTTGTGCTTCGCCAGTAACCACCATGAATGAAGACCAACCAGTTTTCACGATTCTCAGCAAAGAAGAAATCAATTGTTTCACGATGTCCAGAACCATAAGGAATCGCTAATTCACAGACGAGTAGTTGCCGTGCTTGCTCAGATTGCCTTGCCCATGAAGCAAACAGAGCATTTTCATCACCATCAAAGCCTATCGCTGTGCTATATTGTTCTTCATAAAATTGATTATGTGGATAGCGCATCCGATGCTCTCTCTATATTGGGTCGTAAGCGACTTTGATACCTTGCTCACTGAGCCAGTTATCCATTTTTTCTGTAGCAAGGGTCGCAACATCATGATAATTGGGGTCACTGTACACATTGGTCGTTTCATCAGGGTCTCGCACTAAATCAAAGAGAATGTGATAGTCATCACCGTAAACTTTGCTACGGACATACTTGTAACTCCCCCAACGGAGCATCCGTCCGTCGTGATTCACACCATAAACCTCATCAAAGCCTGTATCGCTATCGCCATAACAAGCATATTTGAAGCTCTTACCATCCAGTCCATCAGGAACATCAATGTCACATAAGTCTATCATCGTCGGCATGAGGTCAATTGTGCCGATAAAAGCATCTTGGTTGACCGCACCAGCTTCGATAACGTTCGGTTGCTTGACAATCATCATCGTTTTGGCTGATTCTTCATAGAAGTTGATCTTTGAGAT
Source organism: Chloroflexota bacterium (assembly GCA_039200705.1). Classification (GTDB taxonomy): domain Bacteria; phylum Chloroflexota; class Anaerolineae; order Aggregatilineales; family Phototrophicaceae; genus JAUZRW01. Next base: position 250,048 of record JBCCSC010000001.1, on the reverse strand, counting down.
GAGTCGATGACTACTCAACATTTCGCCATGGTCAGTCGTGAAAATGACAATAGTATCCTCTTCTAACCCTGCTTGCTGTAAGGCATTGAGCACCAGTTGAATATTCCAATCAGTATTTTCAACCATCAGACCATAACTAGCGACATAGCGTTTCCATTCATCGACAGTCCATTGTTGTAGTTCTTCATACATATAATCATTATGCCGAATCATGCCATCAATTGCAGGTGCATCAAAATTAGGGGGTAAGTCAGGACGCTGTTGATAGCGCAGATACAATTCGTCATCAGTACGACAGAAGAAAATAGCATCGGCGATAGTCGCACCTTGCACTTTGCCACCGAGTACCTTACAAATATCATGCGGATTAATCAGTGAAACAACCATATAGAATGGGTCATCACTATCATAGTGATTGAGGTAATTGACCGCATCGCGTGTAAACACAGGGTCATAACACGAGCCTTCCGCTAACATACCTCCGCCTGAATAACGAAATGTCCCAAACTCATCAATGCTATCCCAACCATAATTACCTGCATGTTCTTTACCAAAATAAGCTGTGTTGTACCCTGCCCTCTTGAAGACTGCTCCCATCGTGGCGATATCTGTACGAGTCGGCATTTTGCCGTACTTATCCATGAAAACTTCTTCGTTATCGGTCATACGATGATGATGCGGATACAAACCTGTAAACATCGTCGAGCGATTCGGATTACATAAAGGGAACGTAGCATAACTCTGAGTGAAGCGAATACCCTCACGCGCCAATTGGTCTACCGCAGAGGTTCGGATACAATAAGGTGCTGTGCCACTGCCATCAGCAATGCGCGTTGACCATTGGTCAGAGATAATGAGCAAAATATTGGGTTGTTGAGGCATGATTATCGCTTTCATATCAGCGTATGATGTGTCGATATTAGCTTACGAGGTATGAATGAGCCAGCAATTGCCGACAAAGGTACTAGGATAGTCACATTGCGATAGACTACGAAACCTTGTAAGCTAAATACAATTATTCTAATCAACAAGGCAATCATTGATGCGCGTACATAGTCTAGCAGATGTAACACTAGCAGGCACAAGTTCCCATACCGTTTATTTAGCAGGGAATCGTGGTGAACAATTTCATCTATCGGTGCTTGACCATGATTTATTCCGTGTGCAGATGCGACCTGATGGCACTTATCGGCTTGACCGCACATGGATGATTGTCGATGAATCAGGTGATACACCGCGCGAAGGACGTAAACGAGCCAACATTTCTCACTTCCCTTGCCCCACATTTAAAATAGAACAAGGCACTGAGCAAATCACACTCCAAACCGAGCAAGTGCATATCACCTTACGTTTGAACGAACTCGGCTTAACATGGACAACAGCTACAGGAGACATTTTCGCTGCGGATACATCGGTTGCTGCGTATGCTCATAACCCCTCTGGACGCGATGTCTATCATCATATGGCATATAATCCGCGTGATTGCTACTACGGCTTCGGCGAAAAAGCGGGCAAACTCAATAAAAATCAGATGCGCCTCGAAATGCGAAATATGGATGCGATTGGGTACAGCGCACGTATCAGTGACCCACTCTATAAACATTGGTCGTTTTACATCACACTCAATGCCGAAACCAACATTGCTTATGGCTTACTCTACGATAATCTATCGACAACAATTTTTAACATGGGACTAGAACGCCATGCGATGTATGGCGAATATCGGCAGTATCACGCCCTAGATGGTGATATTGATTATTACTTCATCTACGGACCAACGGTTGCTGAGGTTGTCAAAAAAGTATCAGCACTCATTGGTCGGATGGCACTGCCACCGCGTTGGTCACTGGGCTATCTTGGCTCAACCATGACCTACACTGAAATGCCTGATGCTCAAGCACAATTGGGGTCTTTCATTGATAAGACAATCACACATGATATTCCCTGCGATATGTTTCACCTCTCATCAGGCTACACAACAGGTGAAGATGACGGACGACGCTACACCTTCAATTGGAATCGTCAGCGCATCCCTGACCCTGATGGCATGATTGCAAATTTCCATGAGCATGACATTCGCTTGGCTGCTAATATCAAGCCTTACATGATGCAAACACATCCTTTGCATCACGAAGTTACTGAATTGAATGGCTTCATCAAAGAAGCAGAATCTGATGACCCAGCATTGGATTACATGTGGGGTAGCGGTTTTAACTATAGCAAAGAAGGTAGCCACCTCGATTTTACCAACCCCGATACCTATAGTTGGTGGCAAACCAAAGCAACTCAAGAACTACTCTCACGGGGCATTGATTCACTGTGGAATGATAATAACGAATTTGCTTTCTGGGACGATGCTGCGCGGTGTCATGGTTTTGGTGACGAAATTCGCTTAGGGATGGCACGCCCTTTACAAACACTCCTCATGACTCGTGCGAGTACCGAAGCACAACGCGATAATCGTCCAACCGAACGCCCCTTTGTCCTGACTCGTGCGGGTATGCCAGGCAGTCAACGCTATGCTCAGTCATGGTCAGGCGATAATGTCACCAATTGGGAAACACTCAAATATAATATTCCGATGGGCTTAGGCTTGTCCTTATCAGGAATGGCAAATACAGGGCATGATGTTGGGGGCTTTGCAGGTGATGCTCCTGACCCTGAATTGCTCATCCGTTGGGTACAAAATGGCATTTTTCATCCACGTTTTTGCATCCACTCCCTGAATGATGAAACCAACGCCACCGAACCTTGGATGTATCCCGAAGCACTGGATACCATTCGCCAAGCAATAGAATTTCGCTATCGGATGCAACCCTATCTCTATTCAGTATTCTACGAAGCCCACGAGACAGGTGCGCCAATTATCCGTCCCATAATTTATCATTTTCAGGACGACCCCAACACACGCGGACAATCTTTTGACTTTATGCTCGGTTCAGAATTGTTGATTGCCTCTGTGTACGAAAAAAGTGCAATTCAACGCAATCTGTATCTACCACGCGACACACAATGGATGGATATGAACACCGATACTTGGCATCGTGGTGGTCAAATAATTACACTTTATACACCATTAGAACAACTACCTGTGCTGATGAAAGCGAATGCTATTTTTCCACTGACTATCCCTCACAGCACACGCTTCATTGCCTTAGCTCCTGTGAAGGATACACATGAGAGCAATTTTACACTCGTCGAAGATGATGGCATCAGTATGGCATACCAAAATGGTATCGTGACCAAAATTCACATGACACTCAAAACAACTGCTAATACCATTGACCTCTATATAGAAGCTGAGGGCGACTACGACTTACCCTATGAGTATCTTGACTTTGGCTTGCCAGACCAAGAAAAACGTCCTCTAATGGTGCATTACGATGGTGATTCTGCTAAAGCAAATCGCCTGTATTTGTGATGATGTTATACTTAAACAAGCAAGTATAGCTAAAGGAACGCTTGGGATGTCGCATACTATTACAATTTCAGATGCCTTGTACACGAAAGCACAACATCTAGCACAAGCACGGTCACAGTCAGTTGACGATGTAATTCACTCTTTGTTAGACAACTTATTAGACCAACCGCGTCTAGGATTGCCCAAAGATGAACGAGATGAACTAGACGCATTAGCTTATCTTACAGATGCAACACTATTCACGATTGCTCGTGAACAAATGCCCTCTACTAAACAAGTCCGCATGGAATCCCTAATGCAAATCAACACACGAGGGAATCTATCTAATGTGGAATCTCAAGAATTAACACAATTAGTCGATGATAGCCAACGCTTAACCCTACGCAAAGCTGAAGCCCTAAAATTACTTATAGAACGAGGGTATAAAGTAAATCTGGATACGTTATCAACAGATGAGTGATAGTTTATCTTGGGTAGAAACTAAACGTATTGTTCATGAACGAGCAATATTCAGATGTGAATATTGCCAAACACCTCAAAAAGCTACTGGACAATCCATGCACGTCGAACATATCATTCCAAACAAAAGTAATCTTTTGGATAATTTATGTTTAGCATGTCCATCCTGTAACTTGAGCAAATCAAGTGCCACTGATGCTACTGATCCCCAAACAAATGAAATAGTTGCGCTGTTTAATCCTCGTACACAAAATTGGTCAGAGCACTTTCAGTGGGAAGATGATGGTCAGATAATTGCTGGAAAAACACCTATTGGTCGTGCAACGATTGTACGACTAAAAATGAATCAACTACGAATTGTTGAAGCACGCAAAATATGGATTCTTGCAGGCATCCATCCTCCATAACAGATTTATTCTCACCTTGCCAAGAACCGCAAGGCTGTGATGCTCGGCATGAATAAATATGCGCCACCTAAAACATCCGTGAACCGAGGTAAGGGAGCAGTCCGTATCCGAACAGGCTCGTAGGGAATGTGCATGTAGCTTGGATGCTGATAACTCGTCCCATGGTCACCGATTAAAGGGTCTTTATTCTGATATTGCGCGTTAAAGTGCGGATTATTCGTCCAGCTATCTTGGATAAATTCAAACTGCATCTGAATACTGGCATTGACCCCAAAGAAATGAATTCCGCGCTCTGCGCCATCATCACCGAGTTCGAGTAAAATGTGCAATTGCTCAGTGTTACTAACACTATTTAAGCGACTCAAATCAAAGAGTGTCTCACCAAAGTTGCGCCCACGTCGCAAAATACGATGCTTGTCCACTGTTTTGAGCGAAGTCTGAGGGTCAGTCGGAAAGAACACATCACGCGGATTAGCACGTCGAATATGAGACCCAAACGGACATTTCATGCCATCAGGATCATGATGCGAGAAGACAAATCCATTCTGATTGCCCTCTTTCTCAGAGGCAACCAAGGGGTCACCATTCGGATAACGCCCCACAAATTTAGAGGCAAGCCAGACCATCCGATTGGCATTGACATGCCCATCTAAGCGTTCGGATTCTGCTTTTAAAAAATTCCAGAACAAAGCCACATCTTGTTTCAATTTACGGTAAACAATATATGAGCCGTGCTTACCGAGGTCTTTCAAAGGTGCATCACCATTGTGCATTTTATGAAGTGCTCCCGTTTCAGGAAGCATCGGCAAAATATCATGTGGATCTTGCTCTATCGGCACAGCAGGCACACTCGGATGAATATCATACTGATTCTTATAACCGAGGATAAATTCACCTGCATTGACGATATTGACTTTGATTGGCTTGCCATCTCGACCATACTGATTAATGCCTCGAATTTTGGGTTGCGAGATACCATCTTTGAAACCGAAATGCTCTTTATCGTCACGCCGACGACTGCCCCACTCCAGATGCACAATTTGCATCCCGTGTGAGTCTAAACCTTGTGAGATGCGTTCAGTAAAATTTTTGATGCTTGTCTCGTCTTCTGGCGATAAGCCTGCATGGAGCATCAACACAAAATGAAATTCAGGGCTTTTAGTGCCACCAATCTGCCAATGCTCAGGCGAACTACTTTCAACATCCCCCAATAACTTGCCTCGTTTTGCTTCTGTGATACCTTCTTGCAACTCTAAAGGAAAGCTATTCAACACTATCTCTGATAATTGCAAAGCCTGTAAACCAGCCATCGAAAAAGCAATATTGAGGATATATTCTGGCTTGATTTTGTTACCGTTGACATCCTTGCGCCAACTCGCTGCCGTCTGCACCTGTGGTGTGATGTCTGTCAGCCAAGACTTCGCTTGTTCCACATCCGAGAGTTGCACAAAGAGATAGGCAGCATGGTAAGTATGCCCATAGCCACTGGTGATAAACCCTTGCACATCACTTTTATCAATCGCAACTGTGTCCATTATCTCCCCCTCACAGATATTTGAGCCACTCTTTGGCTGTATCGTCATCAATATTATTGTGATACGCTTCATACAATGCTTTTGCGCGATGAACATTCACAACTGTCGCATTAGGATAGGCACTATAGAAATAGCTAGCGCGAATTTGATGGCAACGGATACCTTCCTTGAATAATTCAATATCAAGCGTAGTGGCATCGCGCCAACCAATACTGCCACGCCAAAACGCATCCAGACCTGTCGCCGATTTATCAACAAAATCTCCGATATATGTTTGCCAGTTACCATCATAATTGCTGAGAAACAACATGCGTTTACCATTATCTATCATTAACCAGCGACCAAAATGAATCGTTGGAATCATGCTATTGCGATTGATAAACGGTAGATTGACTAATGTACCAATATACGCCAATGTTGCTTCTGATAATTTAAAATCATTAGGATCATTGACTGTAACTACTGTCATCTGATTTTGCACCATCTGACGATCTAAGAAACTATCGAGAGCATCGTTTTCTTTTTGCGATACAACCTCATCACCGTCCCCAAATTCACGGCAAGGTGGACTTTTATCAATTGGCGCATCGGTATACTCACGTTTTAGCTCTAGCTCTTGATTGAGCACTTTCCTCACTTGGAAGAGCTTTTCACCAAAGCGCAACAAGCCTAATACCTTTGGCAATATTAAGAGTGTGATGGCTGTATTACGCAAGAAAATATGTGTCCATTTGAGCAGTTTGTTATACCGTACCTGATTCGGCGTTTTACGAGGCAAAGACTGTATCACTTGCTCATATTGAGTAATTGGTACATCAAACTTTTGCGCTAGTTCATCACGCAGAGCAAGATACTTCTGAATATTTTGAACACTATCATAACGATGTCCACGTAAAATTGTGCCTGTTTTATTATTATGTTGCATCATAAATTGCACAAAGTTACTTGCACCTGTATATCCCTCACAACAGCCCCAAATTGCATCTAAATCAGAGGTACAATCGCGCAACATAGCAAAAAAATTCTCGATACTGCCATCGAAAATTGCCGAAAATAAAATCCGCTTGCGTCCCTCTCCTTGGTCAAAATCATCAAGGATAACGAAGCGTGCAAAGTGCGTGATATTCTGTTTGGCAAAATCTATGATGACATTATTAGCGGTATCGATGTTGATACTTTGCAATACCTCACTACATTGCTCTTCTTCCCCTGCGCGAATGGATACGAGGACAGTAACTCCAATTGGCGAAAATCCCATGCCTCATCCCTTTGTCAACTGTTCTGAATAACTACTATTAGACCACCAAATAGCTATTTCCGATAGCAAGTGGGGCAAAATGAACAGCCTATCTATGATACGACGCACCTGACTTTATCAAATAATGTCATCACAAACTTTAAACTAATGAAGCTATGACGATACCCTAATCGACATTACAAAATGGTATGTGTTACCCTTAGACTAATATAGAACATATTTTCTTATGAATATAAACTCCTCACTTGGGGAGTTTTTCCGTCTCAAACACAAATGGATTTGCTACCAAGAATTTGCAATCAATGAACTCTTAAACACACTTCTCGAAAGGAGTGACAACACACTCATGGGCAAGCAACAGGAGCAAGTTGAGACTATCTACACTTACATCAAAGACCGAATGGAGACGCAACAAGGGTCACCCACTCTCCGAGAGATTGCCGACCATAGCAACTTATCAGTGGGGAGTGTTGGGCGTATCTTGTCAATCTTAGAAGCACAAGGGCGCATTACACGCACACCCTACAAATCGCGCAGTATCCGTTTAGCAGAACAATCTGATGAACAATTGAAGAATGAACAAGCGGAACTCGTATACGATTTCTTAGTCAAAGAAATGCGATGGGGTGATGTTCCCAGCCAACAAGAAATTGCTGAGGGGTGTTTTCTATCGCGTGCAGAGGTACGTGCATCTTTGCTTTGGTTAGAGGCACAGCAACGCATTGAGCGTGTCGATGGGCAACGCAATATTCGGTTAATAGCACGTTAGCTTTTGTTCCCCAGAATAAACGCCTAAATGTATCACCTAAATAGAATATTTATTCTATACTTAAGTCAAAGAGAGGCATCACCTCCCATCATGGCGGACAGTAAACTCATCAAAGTGAACAGACTGTGACCGTTCATAGCCGAGAGGGTGACAATGATGCGGACGGATGCCACCTTTTTGGAACTGATGTTATTGACCAGCGAGGGTCTCGCTACCCGCATGAATTGGCAATGATATATGGAGAAAGGATCTCATATGACATGACCTATACCTACACAAAAGAAGCGTATCTAGCAGTGGTTGCCCTGTTGCTTGTCTTAGTTGCAGGGGGGATGGCACATCTGGGTTGGCGTTTCGAGATTGGACAGGTTTTTGGGGTGGTCGCCTTGCTAATTGGCATTGTCGCGGTCATCATTATTCCACGTCCACGACGACCACACATCTTGCGCTACCAGCCTCAACGCTGGACACAACACGTGCTGAAATGGATGAGTGCACCACAGATTGAAGCTGTCGTTTTATTGTGGTTCGGCGTTTCTTTGATTGCTCAACCACAGTTCTCAAGTGCCTACACATTAAGTGATTCGTACTTGTTGACCGCTATCTTAGGCTGGGTCTTCCTATTGTTAGCATGGCAGATGGCAGTGCAATTGCCCTCCCCTATCGCCTACACTGTGATGACCAGTTACCGCTTACTCTACACGCTGATTGTGCTGATAAATGTCGCAACAACCGATGGACCGCTCATCATTTTGGGAGCATATGTCGGTGGTATTTTGCACGGTATCTTAGCAATGGTCGTGCAATGGGAATTGCGCCAGATGGCACAACAAATGACGCAGATGCGCCAACAAATTCAAGATCTACAAGCTGAGTTATAAGGAGGTATGTGCCGATGTTTGAGCGCATAGGAGACCTTCTGACCACAATGCTCAGTGTGATAGCAGCGATTTCTGCACTTATTGGGGTTTTGGAAAAATTGTCGCAGTTGAGGCAAAACACAAGCGAAGAAGAAGATGAAATCACACACCAGTTGGAAAAAGACATTGTACGCCTACAAGCTGATTTGAAACAACAACAAGCACAAATTGAGGCGTTACAAGCCCAACGTAAATCAACACCGATGAGCGTGAAATTGGACTAGGATAATCCGTCACGCCCATTGGATTCGCCAACACAGAGACGGAATCATCTGGCAGGATGATTGTTTCCCTGCTGTGTTATCTCAAGGATAGCACAGCCCATTCAAAAACACGACTCGTAACTAAACATACAAACTATAAGGAGAATGCCTCATGGCATGGACAGAACCAACAACTTGGCAAGCAGGTGACCCCCTCACCGCAGACCGCTTGAACACCGAAGTGAAAGATAATCTGCTTGTTCTGAAGAATCCAGCAAAAGGTATTTATCGAGCAACAGGATGGTATCAATCAACAGCAACGGGATGGAATGATATTGATGCTACGAACTTATCATTTACATTAGATACTAACGGTGGTGACATCCAAATTTCCTTTCTTGGTTATATCTATGGAGATATGTTCTTTGATGTTGAACTTGATGGACAACGTCTAGGTGGTAGTAGCGGAATTTATGCGAGATCAGCAGTCAATGTAGGTCCAGTGTCCTTCTCATTGATCTTTACTGATATTTCAGCAGGTAGTCATACATTCAAATGGCAATGGAAGCGAGGTGGTTCGGCAGGAACCATCCAAGTTCAAGCTAACAGCAATAGTTATACACAATTTGCTATCCGAGAAGTGAACTAATCCTGCGAAAGGCATGAGAAATGTACAACAAACGCGATTACCGCGATTATCGCAAACGCCAATTGAGCGCAAGCGATAAGGGACGCGGTATCAAAATCAGTGCGACCAGTGGCTCTGGCACACTGATTCACACAGCACTCGATAACGTCGCTGCTAATGATTGGGACGAGATTACTATTCGTGCCGTCAACACATCGACCAGTGCCGTCAAGCTGACGATTCTCTGGGGTGGCACAACCGCCCCTGACGACCAAATTGAAATGACAATTCCTGCTGAAAGTGGCTTCGTGGATGTGATTCCTGCCCATGTCTTGAATGACGGTGCAGAAGTCCGTGCCTTCGCTGATACAGCCGATGTCATTATCTTGCATGGTTTCGTCAATCGTTACGAACATTCACGCATGTAAGGAGGTGACACATGGCACTTGCAGGTGACCACATTCAAATTTTAGTCGCAGGCTATGACCTCACAGGCGACCTCAATCGGGTCAGCATTGACGACACGCGCAAAATGCTCCCTGTCGGCGTTTTCGGCGATACCGTCGAAAAATTCATGCCTGGACAACAGATGGCAAAAGTCATGCACCAAGGCTTTCTCAATGCCGATGCCAATCGCTCTCATGCAGTTTTAGATGAGATTGATGCACAAGGCGTGGTCGCAGTCTTAGTTGGGCAAAATGCAGACCCCCTAGCGGGCGACCCCATCTATCACTTGATGACGCGCCAAGAACGCTATCAAGTATCGGCAAAAGTTGGGCAGGTGATTCCCTTTAAAGCGAGTTTCGTCAATAACGGCGCACGCGCTGGCTGGGGCACCATCATCGCCCCACTGACGACCATCGCTGATAGCACGACGGGGTCAGCAGTCGATAACGACTCAGCCAGTACCGATGGCGCAGCATTCTTACAGATTTTGCAAACCACAGCCTCAGATACCTACAGCACCCTCATTGAAGGTTCTGCCGATGGTGCTACAGGCTGGACAACTGTCGCTAGCTTTACGCTAGATGGCTCACAAATTGGCTCAGAACGGGTCGAGATAACAGGTGCAATCCCACAATATCTGCGCTACCGTGCCACACGCACAGGCTCAGCAGGAGATGCCCTACAACTCGCCGTATCACTGGTACGCTTTTAAACAATCAACACAGATAAAAACAAACCTTTAAGGAGAAACAATTATGACAGCACTTTCAGGCGATAACATCGTCGTTAAGATCGATGATAGCAGTGGCACACTCCGCACCTTTGCCGATGGCGACATCATGAGCGTGGATTTGCCCCTCAGCTACAAACAACACAACGTGACGGGCTTCGGTGATGAGGTCGAAAAATTCATCAATGGGCAGATGCAAGCCCCTGTGACGGTGCGTGGTTACTTGACCACCACTGCCAATGTCGGCACGCACCCTGTACTGAGTGGTGCATTCGCTAACGGCAGTCAGGTGTCCTTGGTTGTCCAAGTCGGACAAAATGCGACCCCAACATCAGGCGACCCTGAATTCCAAGGCGAATACTACGTCGAAAGTTACCGCCCAACCTTCTCAAATGGTGGTGCGATTGCTTTCGTGGCAACCTTGAAACCAGCCACAGGCACAGCCCCAAGCTGGACAACTGTCGCTTAAGGCAAAACATGGGTGAGGTAGTTGCACCCCGACTACCCCACCCACACCATCAAACCTAACAATCTTGAGGGGAACACATCGACACAACACAGCTTGTGAGACTCAGTTCCCCTTTGTATTTAAAGAAAGGAGTAACATATGGTTAACTTTGGACCCGCCATCGTAGGCGATGACAACACTGATGGCAGTGGTAACCCTACAGGGTCATATGCAATACGAACTTACAATCCAAAAACGAAGCGTGTCGAAATCAAAGTAGTTGAGCGACCCACTGCGCCTAGTCCATCTCGACCTAAAACAGGGGTAAGCGGTAAACCTGCCCTACCACCTAAAACAGGGTCAAGTGGCAGACCTGCATCACAACCAACGTCACGACCAAGAACGAGAACAGGTAAAAGCCCCCATCCAACACCATCACCTGTTAAGAAACCAAAAGTAAAAGATTACAAATTTTGGTATGGATTAACAGGTGACGAGGATTTAGCGAGAGAGATCGATACTCGGCATAGGATTGAAGGTATTCCATATGGAAAGTCTTCACTCGCTTTTGCTTCAACTCATGCTCTTTTTGGTTGGCATGGAACAGTAAATGGTGGAGATACATGGTTATCGTCTGGTGATCTAGGTGATGTAATGCAGGATTCTGAATTAGATGAGATTACCGATGGTGTTATTTGGGAAGAAAATGGATTTGTCGCAACACGCGAGGGAACCGTTATAACTATCACCAGAGAATCTGATGGTGTGGAAATTGCTACAGGCATTGCAGGTTCTGCTACAAATGTTCCTATGTATATGCTGAATCTTGATGAACCTGAGAATATTGGACAAGCTGATATTGATGCTTTCTATGAGTATTTAGCAGCAGAAGAAAATATAGATAATAGCCATGTTGTATATAATGTTCATGGTAATCATACTACCGATGCTTCAGCAGAAGCTACTTACCTAGAGACAGCAACATATCTACAAAGTTCTGGCGATTCACAAGCCATAGTTATTGGAATTAATTGGAATACAGATTCTGAAAATGATGGTCTTACCTCAGCAGACGATGCGGAAGCAAATGTTCGAGCTGCAGCTCTTCGAATTCATGGGAATAATGTCAATAATAGTGTTGCGCAAGATTTTGCTTATCTACTTAACGTAGTGGATAGAGGTGTGAGAACCAATAACGGGACAGGAGAACAAACAGTTGTTGCTCATAGTTTGGGAACAAATTTATCATTAGCTGCCATTGACATTGCAGCACAAGCAGATTCCAGTTTCTATCTGAATAGGTTACTTCTCATCCAAGGATTTGCAGATAGTGAGAACTTTAATGCTGATTCTGGTTTTGATGACAACCCTTTTACATACGATGCCATTTTTGATGAAACTATTGTTGGACGTTCTGTTATAACTTTCAATGCTAGAGAAAATGACGCTTCAGTATCTCTATCTAATAGTGATACAGCTTTAGTCATGGGACAAAGTTTTGGAGTGGTTGAAAATGAAGTCGAACTTCCAGATGGCTATTATAGTAGTCTACCTAGTTATGACGTAATTGAAAATCCAATAGGATTAAATGGTTTAGAAGGTGCTGAAAATTTTGATCATATCTCTAACTATGGTTTAGTAGGTAATGGAGGATCTCTAGGTCATTATTCACCCAGCTTAAATAATTCTACTGTTCAACAAGCATATCAATTGCTTTGGAGTTCACCAGTCGCCCCAACCTCAGTTCCAGGTGGGTAATGAAATATAGTCAAATAAATTAAGGATTAATCAAATGACAACAACATGGAAAATTTTAGTGGATTGGGATCGCACAGGCGATTTCGATGAAAGTTATGATGACATCACGAACTATGTCATCAACGCCAAGTGGTATCTGGGCTTTAGTCAGCCCTATGCCCACGTCGCCAATGATAGCACTCTCGATTTGGTGCTCAATAACACCGATGGACGCTTCTCACCAGAGAATAGCAGTAGTCCCCTATCAGGGAAGCTCCTGCCCTTGCGTCCTGTCCGCATTATCTCAGATGATGGCACGATGGAACGCATCCACTGGACAGGTTGGCTACAAACGCTGATGCCCTTCGGTGGGCGTTACGGGCAACGTCATGTTCAGATGAGTGCGGCTGGCGCAATGCAATTCTTAAAAGCTGCCGAAACCAAAATCGAACTCCAAGAAGATAAACGCACCGACGAAGTGATTGATACACTGATTAGTGAGGTCGTCTTCCCACCATCGGTACTCAAAGGGGGCTTCTTAGATACGGCTGGTTTCCAAAATGTCGGCACAGACGAAGCCACAGGCGATGCTGAAGCCTATATCATTGATATGGATGATATTCGTGTGCTAGATGAAGGCGCAGTTACTCTCGGTATCGCTGCTGATAATTGGGTCAGTGATGGTGGTTTCGCAGACCGTCCTAAGGATACTTTTGATGTCTATCGTGGCATTAAAGATATGGTCGCAACCGAATTGGGCAAATTCTTCTTTGACCGTCAAGGACGCGCTATCTTTTTCAATCGGCAACGGCTACTGCAACCCTATACGCCTGATGCCACATTCAATGATACCATGCAGAGCTTGAAATACACTTATGGCTCAACCGAATTGCTCAAAAACGAAATCATCGTCACCTGTCATCCACGCACCATCAGCGACAGTGACCAAGATATTTTGTGGCAATTGGATGGCTCGGTCATTCGTGTACCAGCCAATGATACACGCGAACTCTACATCAAATACGAAGATGATAGCGAAAATCGTATTGGTGGGCGCGAAGTCACAATTGGTGATTTAGCTTTCCAGCAAGGGACTGCCACCGCCACTGTTGACGCAAAAGCGAACGGCGCAAATCTGATTTTCACGAACAATAGCAACACCGAAGCGATTGTCTCTGAGTGCATTGTGCGTGGACGACGCATCGTCGATTCAGGGTACATGGAAGCCAGTTCTAAAGATAACACCAGCGTCGTCACCTATGGTCGTCGCACTTTGCGGATTAATCTGCCCTCAATGGAAGATTTGGATAGCGCACAATCGATTGCTGATTTTGAACTGATTCGTCGCAAAGACCCTATCGGACAAATTCAAGCGATTACAACGGTCAGTCATGGCAAACGCGGTGGCAATCAACATACTGACCAACTCGCACGCACCATCCGTGATATTGTCCGTGTCAACGAAACCCAAACAGGACACAATAAAGACCACATCATCATCGGTGAAGCGCATGAACTCGGCGAAGCAGCCACCTATCTTAAATCAACATGGTATCTCGAACCTATCACAGAAGGAAATTGGGCATTCGTCGATGACAGCGTTGATGCACCCAAGGTTTATGGTGATGGCACAGAAAGTCCCGACCCATACACCCCATATGAGGCTTATATCGTAACGGCTTAATCAGCCAAAATTTTTTCGCTCGAAAAAGAACAAATGAGCGCAAAGCTGTTGTATTCATGAGATGCAACAGCTTTTCATATCATTGCCCTCACTAAGATACGGAACAAAAAAAATCGTGCCAAGAATTGCCTGTGATAAAGACAATCCTCAGCACGCGAACACATGCCCGTACAATGAATGCCCTCTAAACGCATCCCGTTGCTTCAGATAAATAGCATCAATCATACAGAGGCAGACAGATATGTTGTTGTGTCCTATCCCTATTTAACAGTGTCTTCAAGGACAGATGAGATTGCACCCCAATCGTAAAAGTACGTCTCATCGGCAGTTACCCGTGCAGAGCCTATCCCTACACTTACGTAGGCTCAGACGGTATACTGTTTTTGGATTTTCGTCCTTTCGGACATCCTTAAGTGGGTGGTTGTTATCACCAACCGCCCACTTGCTAAAATCAGGATGTCACAATCGTACCGCATTTTTGCATCCCACGCAAACAAACCGAAAAATTTCTTTCGGACGTTTACCCTCCCGTTCTTCTTATCGGGCTTCCAACAAAAATCCCCTCTATAATCGGAGGGGACTTAGACACACATAAAATTAGCAGATGAATACACATCAAACTGATGGCGTTTCCTGAGTCATAGTCGGTTGTGGACGATAACGTGCAGGAAGCAGATTCCTTGCCCGTGTTTGGATTGGCTTGATGAAGCGCACCAAAATCGGACCAACGAGCGCAATAATCAGCACATAAGCAGCCGCCAGAGGCGCAAGCATCGGTTCATCTAGGGCTGACCCCGTTGCCAAGCCTGCAATCACAATCGAAAACTCACCACGAATTGTCAACATAGACGCAGCACGGTGTTGACCATTTGTGCCAATCCCTGCGCGTTTCGCAGCGTAAATCCCTGTCAAATACTTCGTGAACCCCGTCAAGATAACGAGCGCAAAGGCTGTCACGAGCACAGGTGGAATCGTTGATGGTGTAATTTGCAATCCAAAGAACACAAAGAAAATCGTCGCAAACAAATCCTTGAGTGGCTCAATCAGATGATGCGTCTGCTCAGTGATGGGGTCGGAGAGTGCAATCCCCACCAAGAATGCCCCAACAGCAGCCGAAACTTGAAGGTGTTGTGTTGCGCCAGCCACCAATAAAATCACACCCAAAATCGTCAGGAGCAAAATTTCATTCGAGGAACTATCCATCCAGCGTGATAGGCGTTCACCTTGTGTGAGCGCAATCGTCAGAACAACTACCACAGTGATAATCGCTGTACCAAGTGACATCGCCCCTGTCAGCCAATCACTACCAATCAGTAAAACAGCCATCAATGGCAAGTAAATCGCCATCACAAGGTCTTCAATGACGAGCAGTGACAAAATGACAGGTGTTTCACGATTCCCCAGCCAGCCCAAATCACCGAGCAATTTCGAGATAATCCCCGATGAGGAAATATAGGTTACACCACCCAGCAATAATGACGGTACCCAATGCCACCCCAGCAACAGCCCAAAGATGACTCCAGGTGTCATGTTCAGCACGAGGTCAACCGCCCCTGCTGGAATCCCTGTGCGTAGTACCGATTTCAGTTCACCACTGGTGTATTCAAGCCCCAGCATGAACAAGAGCAAAATCACACCAATTTCAGCACCCAGCGAGACAAATTCTTCAGAGAATTGATGTGGCAAGAAGCCTTCACTGCTGAAGAACAAGCCAACAATCAAATAAAATGGAATCGGCGATAAGCCAAACTTTAGCGCAAGTCGCCCTGCGAGGGCGACCAATAGTATCATCAATCCCAATTCCATGAAGAATGGGGCGATATAGACATTTGCTCCGAGCAAAAATAGCATTAAGGAAGCTCCTTAATTTTAACCGTGCATCACATCGTAAGTTTTCTGGATGCCTTCGGTTGTTCCAATGACGACGGCGGTATCACCTGACCATAGTTGAAAGTCTGATGACGGGGCGGCGATGGTTTGCTCATTGCGGATGACTGCCACAATGTTGACCCCTGTTCTGTGTAAGCCCAATTGATTGATACTTTGTCCTGCACAATCCCAATCTGTCTTAATCGGTATCCAGTCGATACTCAGACCTGCGACCGATTGTGTAAGATTGGAAAATGTCTGCACGACTTCTGATGAGCCAAGAAATTGACCGAATTGGTTGGCTTCTTGCTCAGTTAGGCGCAAAGAAACGCGACAAATATCAGGGTCAGCTTTATCGTAAACAAGGACATCACGATTGCCTGCATGATGAGTGATGACTCCGATACGTTCACCACTATCAGTTGTAAATTCATGACGGACACCTACACCTGGGAGTGTAGTTTCTTGAATTGCGATTTTAGACACAGTTGCCTCCTTAAAGCTAACTGATGCTACTATGCAGATTTTTAACAACATGATGAGTCAATGATAACTATACAATGACAGTTAATCAAATATCCATCTTTGTTATTATCAAAAAGGGACGAAAAATCTATTTTGCGCTGGTATTTGCTAAGGATTACAATCATCAATGAGTTTGTAGCAAACGAAAGAGAGTGAAGGCTGTGGTACTCCAACTAACTGAGCGCGACCAGCAAATGCTCAATGGTGATATGGGACGCGCTACCCAAATTGCCATGCGTATTCTGACAACAATGGCACAAGTTTACGACGCTGATAACTTGCTCGATATTACCTCTGCTCACATTGATGGTGTGCTCTATCACGGTCTATCAGGCTTAGAATTTGTGCAAAAGTTAGTCGAAGCAGATGGTCAAGTCCGTGTACCCACCACCCTCAACGTCGGCGCACTTGACCTAATTCACCCTAATGTCTTTGCAGGTGAGGCGCAGGTCGCTGAATACGCTCGCCAGACGATGCAATATTATGAGCAGTTAGGATGTCAGCCGATATATACCTGCACGCCCTACCAAACAATGGCACGTCCCAAGTTTGGTGAACAGATTGCATGGGCAGAAAGTAACGCGATTGTTTTTGCCAATTCTGTTTTAGGCGCACGCACACAACGCTACGGCGACTTCATTGATATTTGTTGTGCTCTAACAGGACGCGCACCCAACGCAGGCTTGCATGTGACTGAGCATCGGCGCGGACAAATTCTTTATCGCCTAGAGAATATTCCAGAACCACTCTTACGTGAAGATGTGTTATTTCCTGTTTTAGGCTATCTCATCGGCGCAGATACTGGCAATCAAATTCCTGTCATTGAGGGGCTTTTGCCTGAAACTACGGAAGACCAACTCAAAGCATTCGGCGCAGCAACCGCCTCATCAGGCTCAGTCGGATTATTTCATGCCATCGGCATTACACCAGAAGCCCATACATTTGATGAAGCCTTTCAAGGGCATTCGCCAGAGCATGAGGTGATTGTCACAATGGAGATGTTGCGTCAGGTACGCGACTCACTCGCTACCGCACCCGATGGCAACATTGATGCAGTTGCTTTGGGGAGTCCTCATTTTTCACTGGCAGAATTCGAGCAATTACTATCGCTCGTCGAAGCGCATCCACCACAAGGTGATATAGAGTTTATTGTGTGTACCAATCGGATTGTCTTAGCAATCCTCAAACAACGCAATTGGTTAGAGCGACTTAAATCTTTGGGAATTACAGTCATTGTCGATACGTGTGTCGTCGTCACACCTATTATCCGCTTGAAAAGTGGTGTTCTGATGACCAACTCAGGCAAGTTCGCACACTATGCCCCTGGCAATATTGGTTTGGCGACAGTCTACGGTAGTTTATTAGAATGTGTCCGCTCGGCATCTACAGGGCACGTTTGGCGAGATGAGTCCTTATGGTAAAGCATACAATATCCTCACAAGTGATTGTCGCAGGGGAAGCGTCAGGCGCAGTATTGCGTTTATCCGAGCCATTGAGTTTATGGGGTGGGCTAAATCCTGATACAGGCGAAATCATTGACCGTCATCATCCCCAATCAGGTGAGATTGTCACAGGTAAAATGATTGTCATGCCATCTGGACGCGGGTCAAGTAGTGCCAGTAGCATCTTGCTAGAAGCAGTCCGACAAAGAACTGCCCCTGCTGGCATCATCCTACGCGAGATGGATGGTATTTTAGCACTAGGCGCAGTCGTCGCGCGTGAATTATATGAGATTGACCTACCTGTTGTGGTAGTCGCCACCGATGATTACGACCTACTCATTGATGGATCAATCATTACTATCCAACATAATGGCACACTTCGCATTACTCAGTCATGAAGCGTGCCTAACTCACGATGGACGGTCTAAATTGGGCTTATGATGGTAATCAAAGGTCAGAATGCCACGTCTAGCGGAACGCTTTCCATCGTGTGAACGAATGGGTGTGACACCATGCCAGAGAATTGCGTCATTGAAGAGATAACTATCCAGCACATTTTGCAATGTAAAACTTTCAAGATGTTGTTTGTCATCATCATAAATAGAGACTGTGCCACCATCAGCATTTTCGAGAACCGCTAGATGAACAGTGACAAATGCCGCGCCATCTCGATGTACTCCTTCTGGTGTTGGATGTCCTTCTGCACCAACATCGGCAACAACATAAATTTGATGGACATCAACTTGCCATGATTCGTTTGCCCAAGCCTCATTGTCAAGCGGAAACGTCTCAAAATCAAAGCGGATAAGCTCATGCATAAATGGATTACGTCGTGTCTCTTCTGTGAGAGGAGCAAATTTACGAATGATGCCACCTGTCACATGATTGATGTCACGACTTTGAAAGTAATCTGTATGGGGCATCAACACTAGGTCACCTGATGCTGGATGAAAATAGAAACTGTCATAGCGACGATAACGGTACAAGCCATTATCAGGCAAATAGGCATCGCGTGGTAAATTATCGTAATCACCTAACAAACGTTGCCACTCATCTAATAGGGTTAAGGGCATAGTCTCTGCAAGAACCAAACTATACCCTTTATCGCGGATTTCTGTCTTAATACCTTGTGTAATCGTAATATCTGACATACAGTCCCCCAAGAATAATCATTTCATATCCTTATTGTAATGATAGTGAAGCAGATTTCGATAATCAACACAAAGGTGCATTATAGATGTGCCAAAGTGCTGACTGATATATAATGACGAAAATAGTCGAATGATGTCATCATCAGAGAGTACCTTATGAACGAAATTGTTGTCATTGATGTCAATAAAGTAGGCAATCGCAATCCGAGCCATACACCCAACTTCGTTTTGGTCGGTGAGCACAGTCCACCCATATTGGTTGAGGCGGGATCGAATCCTTTAGGCATTTTGCAAGAAAAAGGCTTCGAGGATAACGAGATTGAAGATGTGGTACTCACGCATTTTCATCCTGACCAAGTGAATGCGATTCCAAATATTTTTATGCACTTGTGGCTCAATGGTCGCCAAGAATCCATGCGCTTTTACGGCTTAAACCATTGCATCAAGCGTGTACAAGATTTATTGGATGCACATGGTTGGGTTGATTGGCCTAACTTCTTCCCTGTTGGCTTTTTGATGGTACATGACCGTGATGATGCTCCCGTTCTTGAAAATCAAGATTACATCATTCGTGCGTTTCCGCTTGAACATTCTGTGCCGAATATTGGTCTGCGTATCTTTAATAAACATCGTGGCACAACACTCAGTTATATCAGTGGAACACATCCTTGTGAGAATGCCATCATCACAGCGCAGGATAGTGATATGCTAATCTATGAAATCTCTCCACAAATCAAGGGACACAGCACAGCTAGCCAAGCAGGACAAGTCGCCACTCAAGCCGATGTCAAAATGCTTTATATCAATCCTTGGAATATGTGGCGTTATGACCGTGATGAACTCTATGCAGAAGCGCGTGAACACTACTCTGGGACGATACGCTTTTTAGAAGATTTCGAGTCAATTCAATTCTAGGCTCTGTGATGAATACAGCTAAGTGGATACAATAGCTTTCATTGTTGATTTTGCAACTCGCATTAGGAGCGAATGTATTCATGACATGGTTTACCAATAGTGTTTTTTATCAAGTTTATTTGCGTGCTTTCCGTGATGGTGATGGCAACGGACACGGTGATTTCATCGGATTACGCGAAAAAGCAGATTACTTACAATGGTTGGGTGTCGATTGCGTCTGGCTGATGCCAACCTACCCTTCCCCTCTCAAAGATGATGGCTATGACATTGCGAGTTTCTATGGCATTCATCCTGACTTTGGCTTACTCGAAGATTTCCGCATGACTGTGCAAGAATTGCATCGACGAGGTATTAAGTTAATTGCCGATTTAGTGGTGAATCATACCAGTGACCAGCATCCTTGGTTTGTGGATGCCCGTCGGAGCAAAGAATCTCCTTTTCGTGATTATTACGTTTGGAGCGATACCGACGAAAAGTTCCCAGAAACACGCATTATCTTCCTCGATACAGAAGAATCCAATTGGGCATACGACGAACGTACAGGTCAATACTACTGGCATCGCTTTTATAGTAGCCAACCTGATTTAAACTATGACAATCCCAAAGTGCAACAAGCCATGCTAGATGTCATGAAATTTTGGCTAGATATGGGCATTGATGGCTTTCGGGTAGATGCTGTGCCATATCTCTTTGAGCGCGAAGGCACAATCAACGAAAATCTACCTGAAACACACGATTATCTAAAACGAATGCGTGCAATGGTCGATGCAAACTATCCTAATGCAGTCTTACTCGCCGAAGCGAATCAATGGGCGAATGATTTGTTGCCTTACTTTGGCGATAACGATGAATTCAATATGTGTTTTCATTTCCCTGTGATGCCTCGTCTGTATATGGCTTTGGCGAAGAATGACCGCACCAGCATCATCGACATTCTCAATGACACACCAGAGATTCCGCAAGGGACACAGTGGGCGACTTTCTTACGCAATCATGATGAACTCACGCTAGAAATGGTCACCGAAGAAGACCGTCAATTTATGTGGGATTATTACTCACCAGACCCCAAGCAACGCATCAATCTAGGGATTCGTCGTCGTCTCGCACCCTTGATGGGCAATGACAGTCGCAAAATCGAACTCATGAAGTCGATGTTATTCACGCTCCCTGGGACACCTGTCCTCTATTATGGCGATGAAATCGGCATGGGCGATAATATTACTCTGTTTGACCGCAACGGGGTACGAACACCAATGCAGTGGGATGATAGCAATCACGGTGGTTTCAGTGATGCACGCATCGAAAACTTATACGCGCCCCCCATCAGTGACCCTGAGTATGGCTACAAGCATGTTAATGTCAAAGCACAGCATAATAACCCGAATGCCTTGATTCACACCGTTCGTCGTATGATTGCAACGTATAAGAGTTTGCCAGCATTAGCATATGGCGAATTAGAATGGGTTGAAGAATATCCTGTGCATGTTCTCGCATTCTGGCGACGTTCTCCTGAAGGACGTTTTCTGGCGATTCATAATCTCAGTGAACAAGAAACCGAGATTGAATTGCCTGTGATTGCCAATGTCTACCGCGATGCACTACGTCCTAACTACGACCCAATGAGTGGCACAATCACACTCAAGCCTTATGATTACTACTGGCTTGAACCAGAAGCATAGACAACAGTATAAAAGACTATAAAAATACAAAACCTTCTGCTACCAAGTACGTAATAGTGAATAGAACGAACACAGAGCAAAATTGAGGAGTATCATTATGAACGAAAAATTGAAGATTGGCATGTCATACGAATTGGGTGATGTTGGAACACGTTTCGTTGCAATTATCATTGATGGAATTATCTTGGGGATTATCACAAGTATCTTAGCAGGGATTGGCGGTCAAGTTGGCACAGGTGTCAGCTTTGTTGTCGGTGTCATCTACAACTGGTACTTCTGGACACGCCAAGATGGTCAAACCCCAGGTAAAATGGCGATGAATCTGCGTGTTGTCAAAGCAGATGGTTCACAACTGAGCGATGTTGATGCTCTCATTCGCGCAGTGGGCTACTATGTGAGTGGTTTCGTGTTGGCATTAGGCTATATCTGGGCATTGTTCGATGACCAAAAACGTACTTGGCACGATATGCTAGCTGGCACAATCGTCATCAGCACCAAGTAACATCACCCCACAATTTAATAGCACAGGTTAGCCCTGACTCGCTTGAGTGAGGGCTTTTTACTTCCATGCCAACAACAACGACACAAATTATTAGAAACAGAATAATAGTTGATTATAAATTGTATTTATTTTGTAAAAACATGAAACATTAATTATTAAACAACGGATTAACCCTATAATAGAAGTATCGTCTTAAGGGATGCCAAACACTATCTTAATTAAATTTGCTGTTCGCATCCCAAACATGGGTTGTTAATACAAGGAAAATTCATATGAACCCTACTCGAATTCATAATAAATCACATGGACAAGCCATTATACTCATCGCAATCTTGATGGTCGCATTGATTGGCTCTGTCGGACTTGCTATTGATGGTGGTGGAATGTTCTTGCTCCATCGCGATGTGCAAAATGCCACAGATGCAGCCGCTTTAACCGCAGCTTTCGCATTGTGTACATCTGCTGAAGATAGTATCACTAGTAAAGCGAGTGCAATTCAACTAGCAGCAGCACGCACGATTCGTGACAATGGTTTTGTCGATGGTCACGACGGAGCAACGGTGACAATTGAGTATCCGATTGATACGACAGCCAACCGTACAACCGACCCTGATGTTCTCGCAAATCCCGAAAATTACATCTACATTCGCATCGAAAGCCAAAAGCCTTCCTACTTCATCCAAGTGCTATACCCTGAACCACTACGTGTGTCAGCCGATGCAATTTCATTTTGTCGCAGAAGCAACGCTACAGCAGCTATTCCGAGTAGTGTGCTCGATCAATATGCGTTTCGCTCGCTAGCAAGCCCTGGTCAATGTACATCTTCACCTGCTTGGGACATTTCAGGCACAGGTTGGACAGTCGATGGTGATATTTGGGCACCAAACGCACGAGGTAATCCTGAATTTAGTAGCAATCAATCTAATCCAGAAACAAAGGATAATCGTATAGATGTTCTCGGTGACATTTACTTAGGCGACCCAAGCACCTTTAATTTCAATAGCCAACTCAATGCAAATAGGCTCAACGAAGATATATCAACTTCTGCCGTATTTTCAACTAATGGACGCGACGCATGGATTAGTAGTGGTGGTAACGGCTCAATTGATTACAGCTATCCAGAACCTGCTGACCTACCCTATGATATGGCTTACTTCCGCCCTGGTGGAACATTGCAAAGTCTATTTCCAAGTGATTATCATGACCTGAGTGCCTACTGCGACCACAGCGGAGTCACCCCACAAGATTATGCTGATAATAACGCACCCCTACGCGGTGTTCACTACAACGGTAGCACATGGGAACCTGGCATTTACTATGCGACCTGTAACATAGCACTCAACCGCGATGGTATGAAAGGCTATGGTGTATCATTCATCACCGAAGGACGCATTGACGTTTCAGGCGGTAATAACTTTGACTTTGAAGCACACGATGGTGCCCCACTCTTTGTGAGCAATCACCAATCGAGTACAAATTCAAGTAATTGTTCGGGGGGTAGTTATGCCATCCAACTCAATGGTACGAATCATCACTATCAAGGCAATATCATCGCTTTTCGAGGTTACCTTGCCATCCAAGGCAATGGTATGTTGCTTGAGTCCTGTGTCAGTGCAAGAGGCTTCAACCATAACGGTAACGAAGGTGCAATCTACCGTTGTGTACCAAGCACCACAGCACCTGTACAAAATGCTGAGTTCGGCGTTTCCGAATAAGTTAACTGCTCGTACATAGCATCATTATCTATCCAGAGTACCTGTTCATTGTACTCTGGATTTTTGTTATCTGTAAACAAAGACAGACACCCCGCTAACCAAGAATATCTAAATCACCTGACCCCAATCACATCAACTCATGACCAACGTAACTATGTAAGCTCAGCCCAGTCACCTATAGTAAGCATAATTGTTTCCTATCATCTCACGAAAGTTTGCTATGTTATATTCATTTGCCCAACGGCTTGCCACTATCTTTGGTTCAGTGATGATTTTGCTGTTTTTTTCAGAATATTTTTTCCTCAACGAAGGTCCTGTGGAGACTGTCATTTTGGGCTTAGACGACCCTATAGGGCTTCTCCTCATGTGGGTTGAATTTACCCTATATTATGCTTTATTCACTTATCTTTTCCTGATAGTGATTCAGCAATTTGAGGTTAAAACACGTTTGAACTTATTACTAGCAGGGGCAATTTTTGGTTGGGCGACTGAAGCACTTATTGTGCCCATTGTCTATGAGGCTGTGCCTATCTCATTCATCTTTCCTAGCATCTCGTGGCACGCCCTAGTTGATGTCTTGCTCGGATGGTATCTCGTCCGTCGTGTGATGCGCCTTAATCAACCCATTCTATCAGCACTGATGTTTGTCACTCTTGGCGTTATCTGGGGATTTTGGGCAACGTGGTTCTGGGTCGATCCGAACCTATCACCGATTCTGCCTGTAGACTTTACCGCTTTTGCTATCGTAACGTCTGGTTTCTGGATAGTGGGTATGCTACTCTTAGATTACGCTGGCACAAATAATTTCCGTGCTTCACGTTGGGAAATTGGCATCATCTTAACTATCACAAGTATCCTCTTTATAATGATGGCTCTGACCTTCTTACCTTTTTCGTTGGCATTACCACCAGTCATTGCTCTTACAGTGTTTGCACTGCACCGCTCAAAAGCCAATGACTATCCACAAAATCACTTGCAAATTTTACACACACAGCGTCCTGCGTGGTGGCATTATTTGCTTGCAGTTCTTACCCCACTAACAGCTTCCCTCGTATATCCATCACTATACGAAAACCAACTGGGCGTTCCCACAGAAGATATTACTGTTCTTCTACTGATAGCTGGTTTGGTAGCATTCGTCGTTGCTCTCATCCATCCCTTCACAAAACAAAAATCTATCGATAACACACAAGAGCATAATAATGAAAAGTCATCCAACGAGTTAAGCGATTGAGCATTAGAGGAGGCATCGACGAAGAGACAAAATTTTCAGACATTTTGGAATGCTATACGTTGCAAGTGATCGCCTCATCACCCTACGCTTGGTCTATGACACAATAGATAGTCAATCGTTTGCAATAAGTTCTGAGATGATGGAGATGAAATCAATGAACGATTGAGACTAAGTGTATGAAGCAGACAGTCATGACAATAGTCACGCGCGATGATGAGTATATTGTGTTGCAAAAACGTGAAGATTTTCGGATGTGGGCGTTGCCAGGTGGTCATGTCGAAGTTGATGAATCGTATGAAATTGCTGCAATCCGAGAGACTTATGAAGAAACAGGACTTCATGTAGACATCGTAGCGTACTTAGCGCATATCATTCAACCGCAATTCAAGACACACGTTCATCTTTATCAATGCCATGTTGTGAGTGGCGAAATTATTAAACAGAGCGCAGAGACAGTGGATGTCGATTGGTTTCATCCTGATGCACTACCATCTCGTTGTACGCCAAATATGGAGCGATATATTGAGTTGATAAAGCAATATGACACAGAAACTATTGAGCAAACATTTATATATCCCAGATGGCTTGTTTTTGCGAGATGGTTAGCCTTATGGTTGCGAAATTTACGCAATCGTCTACTCAGATAATATCTGTTGGACAATTCTAACAGCATTACCAATACCATCCTCTTGACAAATACGTGCCCCAAGTTCTTGTGCTTGTCGTTGCATTTGCGATGAAGTCGTCATTTTGTTGATGGCTTTCGCTAATTTATCCACACTTAGATTCGCACGCGCGATAGGCTCGCTACCGATGCCGAGTTCGTGTATGCGCCTGCCCCAATACGGTTGGTCACCCATATGCCAGACAATTGTTGATGGTACACCTGCGCGAATCCCTGCCGATGTTGTCCCTGCGCCTCCATGATGAATCACACCAGCCATCTGTGGGAACAGCCAATCGTGCGGTACGCCATCTAACAGAAAAATATCATCAGGTAAATCGTGTGCTTGCAATCCTGCCCACCCTGAATAAATGATGCCTCGTTGATTACTTTGTGTGAGCGCATCAATCATGATGTTAGCAGTTTTTTCGGGGTCTTGACTGCTCATGCTACCAAATCCGATGTAGATGGGTGCTTGCCCATTATTGAGAAAATCACAGAGCGCATCACTCGGTTGCCAATCAGAAGGCGCATCGTAAAACCAGTAACCCGTGATGTGTTGCGTGTCATTCCAGTCAGATGGTGTACCAATCACTTGTGGACTAACACCATAGAGAATCTGAACTTTTTGATTATAAGCATAGGCGTAATCCCCAAATGACCACTTGCTCAATCCTAGTTCGGTTCGGAAGTCGTTGAGTAAATCTGTGAATACCCAATAGAGTGCCATCTGACTCACATAACCAGCGACTTTGTTGAGAATAGTTTCTCCTCTTGAAACAGGAAAGCGCGGTGTTGCTGACCCATGTTTGGTAGGATTAAGAGGCATAAATTGCATGTTGATGTGACGCTTATCAAATTTTTCAGCAATCGTTTCTGCAACAGGAAATAAGGGCAAACCACTGATAATCACATCCGCATCGTTTGTTAAGCACAGAACATCATCTGTCACATGTCCTGACATATCCAGTAGAGCGCGACGCATACTTGTAATTTCTTCCAAACCATTTTTGCTCTGTCCACCCAGCCAGTTCTTACCTGCTTCTGAATTAACGAGGTCTTGCATATTGGCATTGAATTGCGCGAATGGTAAGCCAGCATCCGTGATGAATGACTCAAAATCTGTCCCTGCTCCAATCGTGATGTCAAAGCCAACAGATTGTAAGCCTTGTCCAAGAGCGACAGCAGGTTGTACATCACCGCGTGAGCCGTAAGCCAGTATGACTATTTTCATTGTTTGACCTTTTGTAACCATCAACAGTGTCATTATACGTGAAAAATATCACAAATGAATTGGATAGGTGATGATATACAGCGAATACTCAGGTTGGAGACATGCTCGTATATCTCAATGCCCAAGAGAAAAAATGACAGTATGATTGAAAGACACAAACCAAATATGGAGGAAAAATAATATGGCTGGAGATGCACTAGCGCGTGTGCGCGGTTTACCAACAATTCCATCTATTACTGAAATTAATGTCCGTGCCGATGCAAGCACCTCAACTGAGCTACTGTTCAAAGTTGCGGTTGGCATGAGTGGACAACGCATTTTAGAAGTCAAGACTGACTTAGAAGAAAAATCCCACGAAGGCAAAATCTACGAATGGTTCAAATTGCAATTCGATGGCGGTGCAATTGGTTGGATACGCGATGACTTGCTAGAAATCGAAGGTGATTGTACTGCTTTTGGCTATCCTAATTTAAATGAGTTGACATGGGCGTTTCAACTCGTTCGCCAAAAAGATAGTGCCGTTACAACGGACACATCAACAGACGATATTGCGCCTGTTGGTGAAGTTGAGTCCCCTGCCCCAACACCAACTGAAGCAAAACCAACGGGCACAGTCTGGCGCACACCAGGTCCCACGACTGAACCTGTCATGACACCTGTCCTAGCGCGTGGAGATTTCCTTGATGCTTATGCTGATACAGAGCGCGTCCGTAACTTGGCGTTTCGTTTTACATCAGCATGGGAAGGTGGCTTTGCTGCTATCAATACCTTTGATAGTGGCATTGTCAGCTATGGCTTTTTGCAATTTACATTAGCAGGTGGGTCGCTCATTACAGTTATCCAACACTTTGTCAGCACATCCCAGAGCGACACAGCCAATGCCTTACGAGCGATGTTACCTCGTATCGAAGCACGTGATGCAAGTTTACGTAATGACCAAAACTTCATCAATTTGTTGCGAACAGCCACCAACGAGCAAGACATGATTGATGCACAGTATGGTGTCGGCACAGCAGGTTATTGGACAAAAGTTGTCAACGGTTATATTCGTCATCGTCAATTGAAATACCCATTAACGTGGGCATTGCTGTTTGATATGGGGGTTAACTTCGGCGTGAATCATGGCTTTGTACGCCTAGCAGAAAAAGACCTGGGTGTGCCCTCACGCTCCAACCCTGCTGTGACAGGTCTCGGTGAAGAACAACTGATGACCTATGTTGCACAATTGCGTAAACGCTCACATGACCGTCAAGCGCGTGAAACAGGCTTTGTTGGTCTGGCAAATCGCGGAAACTTCTGGATGCAATTGGTTACCGATGGCGATTGGTATTTGCAAGGCGATACAGGAGGCAATTTCAAGTGTAACGGGCGCACCATCAACGCACATAATCCGTAAATCCTATAATTCAATGAGGGCAATTCAGTGAGATTGTCCTCTAATTTTTGGTCTAACTCTACTAATGTTTAGACAGATACGTTAGCTAAATAAATCTCAATGCGTTCTTTGCCCTTGCCAGTATTTTTGCGTTTTAGGCGAATTTTTCCAACCTCCCCTGTTGTTTTGGGATGCGTGCCACCACAAGCAACTTTTGCAAAGCCATCAATCATCCAATATCGACGTTCACTCAATTCATGACTGAATGCACTCGTTATTGGATGATTAGCTACGATAAGTTGATTGGCTCGATGTGTAATATCGGGCAATAGTGGCTTGATGCTCTCGTTATGTAAGAAGTCGATGCGTGATTTATCCTGAGCAATATGTGCGCCAATTTTTTCGATGCCATAATCTTGTGTGACAACTTCTAGCACAATTTCGGCTGCGAAGTGCAAACGCATGAGCGCATAGCGACGTTCCCAATCTATCTCGACATGAACAGCATCACCGACTTGTAGGGTGTGCTCATCTGGCAAAGTGTAGATAATTTCTAATCCCTCTTTGTGGGCATCTAACACAGGATAGCCAGCAATTGTGCCATAATCGCGTTCTTGTCCACCAGCAAACGCATAGAAAATTGTCTCAGCCAGTGTAATGTGATTGCCATTGACTGACATAACGATAGTATCAACCTGTGTTTGGTAGGGGTCTTGCCAAAAGATTTTTTTGACTGTCATAGATAGAGGCTTACAGCTAGAGTAAAAGTCACATCAATTATAATCCCGATGAATGAAAAACGCCCCTAATTTATTTAGAGGCGATGAGGATATTACTTGCTTGTTTTGCTAGTTTTTGAGTTACGCACGGTTGATTCATAGAATGTACGTGAACAAGGTTCATATTTTTGTTCACGGAGCATTTGTGCCTGAGACTCTGAGTGAGCGACTGCAACCTCTACTGCTTGCATGTTGGTCACTTTAGCATAGTATTGGACGGTCATATCCGCCTCCTTGTCAATGAAATCGTCAATGTAGCGAATTGCCACCTTTTAATAACACAGAGCCAACCATCAGGCGATATGAATATTAAATTTCGTTTAAATTTTACAGCAATATTTAGCTAAGTTACAATATAGACATTGTAAAAATTTGTCATGATTGCGTGTGTATGATTAAGAAATCATTGCTCACTGAAGCAGTTATCAGCCAGAGTATTTCTCAAAATTATGGTTTTGAATCAAGTAAAATTGATTTTTTACCATTAGGCTACGACCCCTACTCAGCCAATTATCGACTCGAATCAGATGATGGTGTCTATTTTCTCAAAGCATATCAGCGATTCCAAAAAGCAAGTATTGATGTGCCTCTCTATCTAAAAGCATCAGGATTTGGGCATGACCTTGTGCCAATCCAAACATTGTCAGGGAGTTATTCGTATCAAGTTGGTGGCATTATAGTGGTGCTATTTCCATTTATGGAGCAAAAAGAAGAGGAAACTAATCTATCATCAGCACAATGGTATCAGATGGGACGATTGTTAAGGCAGATTCATGATACGCCATTATCACAGCATATTTCCCAAATTATCCCAAATGAAGATTACAAAAAACAGCCGACTGTTCAGCAAATAGTCCAACAATATCTTCAAACAATTGCTGACACATCTCCAACCAGTGATGAGCATCAAGCCCTGATAAATCTATGGACTCAACATCATGATTCACTCAGTCGTTTACTTGATAAATTTGAAATCGTTCGTCAACAACTAGCACAACAAACACCATCACTCGTGTTATGTCATGGTGATTTTCACCCATGGAATATCCTGATGCCTCCATCTGATAAATGGCTAGTGATTGATTGGGATGACGTTCGACTTGCCCCACCCGAAAGTGACATGATGTTTTTTCTAGGTCATTTAATTGAGGATGTGTTTTTGGCAGGATATGGTGGTCTCGTGCCTGATAAACAGATTATTGCCTACTATACTCACTTGTGGACACTGCAAGAAATTCAAGAATACAGCGAACTTATCATAGATAATAAGGATGATGAAGACCAACCATTGCGCCAAGAAGCACTACGAGAAATTAAACACTATATTCACACTCATCACTAGCGAGATGTCCCATGCCCATATCAGATGATTATCGCCAACGACTGTATCCACATTTGTCCAAAATTACTGAAACATTTGGCACACCATTTCACATTTATGATGAAATCGGCATCAGACAGACGACAAAGCGCATATTCAATATTTTTAGCGATTTTAACTTCAAAGAATACTATGCGGTAAAAGCCTTGCCAAATCCCCATATCCTGACGATTTTACGCGAAGAAGGGTGTGGTTTCGACTGTAGCTCAATCCCTGAACTGATTTTAGCGCATGCGATTGGTGCAAGTGGTGATGACATCATGTTCACCAGCAACAACACATCGCGCCATGAATTTGAACTTGCTTTGGCAAAAGGGAGTGCAATCATCAACTTAGATGATGTGCATTTCTTAGATGTGTTATCTACCCTGCCAGACTTAATTAGCTTTCGTGTCAATTTTGGTACTGACATGGGCAACACCATCATTGGCAAACCCACCGAGGCAAAATTTGGGATTCCACAGGAACGTATTGTAAAAGCATATCGTCAAGCTAAGCAACGTGGCATCATACGTTTTGGATTACATACAATGGTAGTTTCCAATGAATGTGACTATCAAGTCCATCTACAATCTGTTGAACGATTATGCCAGATTGCAATACAGCTAAAATCTGAATTAGGCATTACTCTAGAATTCATCAACATTGGGGGTGGCTTAGGTATTCCCTATCACCCTGATGAGACACCTCTAGATTTGGATGCCTTTGGGAGTGGTATTCATCAACTGTGGCAAAAACACAATCTTCAGGATGTTGCCCTCAAAATGGAATCAGGGCGTTATGTGACTGCACCTCATGGTGTACTTGTGACAAAGATTATCAATCGCAAAGAAAGTTATCGAACTTGTCTAGGTGTGGATGCCAATATGTCTGCTCTGATGCGTCCAGCAATGTACGGAGCGTATCATCATATTGATGTAGTCAGCAGAAGCGTTAGTGCACTAACGGAAGTTGTCGATGTGGTTGGGGCATTATGTGAGAACAATGATAAATTTGCCATTCAGCGCGAATTACCCAAATCTACTGTAGGCGACTTAATCATAATTCATGATACAGGTGCACATGGTCATGCAATGGGATTTAACTACAATGGTCGTTTGCGTCCACAAGAATTATTGCTACGTGCTGATGGTACAGTCGAGCGCATTCGACGCGCAGAAACCTTAGAAGACTATTTTGCAACACTCAAGTTTGATGCTTTGACATTATCCACTGATGCCAAGTGAACAAAAAAATAGTGTGATACCGTATCCTTAGTTACGGTATAGCTCGAATAATGAAAACTAAGAGCATGATTGCTCATGCCCTATGATGTAGTTTAATTAGCTTGTGTATCGCCAAAGAAGCTCCCTGCAATGCCCAACACAATTCCAAAAATAACATGCGAGATGAGCAAAGCGTTGATATACGGCAATGTGTTCATCATGGGGCTTTGTGATAGATTTGGCAAAGTATATGCAGCAATTGCCCAAATACCAATGCTGTAAAGAATCGCAATGACAAACCAGAAAGCACGAGGAATGCGTGGTGTAATGAGAGCCAATAACGCTCCGTATAACGTGCCTGTAATGAGGTGAATAACTGTCCCTAAGACAATAGGAAAAATACCAACCCATGCCGCATCAGCAAGGAAAATACTCGCAATAAATCGAGGGGCAAGCCATATTTCCATCGTTGCTGGAATAGTAATTGCAGAGATAGCAATCATAATGGCGACTGACCCAATGAAGCCAGCGATTGCCCCTGTACGAACAGATAATCGGCTAAAGTAAGATTGTGGTGCTTGGGCAAGACTTGGTTGTAATGCTTGTTGTGCTTGAGACATGGTAACACCTCTTGGCTTAGTTGATGATGCTCACACTCTAAGGCGTACTTCTGTCATTGACCTTGTGAAGATATGTCGAAAATATATCAGACTGTTCAATTTTAAATCTATTAGCATGGAAACAAAAAAGAGCATGATTGCTCATGCCCTTCGAGATATTTTATTATGACTTGGTGCTAACTAGATTGAATGTCCCCGAAGAAACTACCAGCAATCCCTAGTGTAATCCCAAAGACCAAATGTGAGATGATTTGTGCATTGGTATAGACAATAGGTTGAATTTCATTGGCTGGTGCAAGGATAGGTAATGCAACGGCAGCAATACCCCAAATGACAACACCAAAAATTAGACCAGCCACGAACCAGAATCCGCGTGGCATCTTTGGCATAGCGAAAGCAAAAACTGCTCCATAGAATGCACCTGCTGCCAAGTGCATCAATGTTCCAACAGCAATAGCAAGTGTGCCTCCTGCACCTGTTGCCCATGCACCATCACGCAAGATAACACTTGCAATAAAACGTGGTGATAAGAATGGGTCTAAGCTAGTGGCAAGCGCAAGGACTGTGATTGCGAAAATGATGCCAACTGACCCTATGATGCCTGCAATAATACCTGTCCTGACTGACATGGTGCTAAAGTAATTTGCAGGTGTCATATTTGATGAACTAGTCGTTGTAGCTTGTGACATAAGTCTTTACTTTCTGCTCTAAACAATGTGTGTGAAAAAATCGGTGTCACGGGCAGAATGTGAGTAATGACCGCTTCCCTCATACTATTTGACTCTATTTTACAGCATTCCTTACAGATACTTGATGGACGTTCATCATGCCCTAATGCGTTTTGTTACATGAGCATTGAAGACGATAGCTCAAAAATAACAAAAAAGAACATAGACAATCTATGCTCTTAACTGTGACTTTTTTGAGAACCGTTAGTGCACTAACGCATCTTTATTATCAATTGCTTTTCAATTGGCTGAGCAAATCTTCCAGATAAGTGATGGCTTTTTTCTTGTCTGATTTGCCTAACTTGGCGAGTTGTTTTTCGAGTTTCATGAAAGTCGAGCTTTCCAAATCAGCAAATGTAAATTTACTCTTTCCACTGGCTGATGTCCCATTTTCGTTTTCTAGTAAATGCTCATATACCGTAACCGAGGATACGGTATAGCCATCTGCGAGGGCATGTTTAACCCCCAAGCGGATTTGGTCTTCTTCATCACTTGCTTTGGCGATGATTTCTTTACGGATAAAACTCTCAGTCCAATTGAGGTCGTCTGCCCATTCCCACACAGCTTGTGGCAAACGGAGTAAAGCACGATGCTGTCTCAACTGGACAGGATTTTCTAAGCCCATGGCATTCAAGAGTTCTTCACCACGACTACGGGGCACACGATATTGATTACCATCAGCAACTTGTGCATAAAAATTTTGTTCATGGTCATTCGGATTATAGCTCTGGAAATTGTGCTGTTCGCTCAAAATGTCCATCAACAACAAAGCAAATTGACGCGCTTTAGCAATCGCATTTAAATCGGCTCGGACATTGTTCTCGTTGGATTGTCGCCAGATATTGATTGTGTCTACTTGGCGTGCTGGAATCTTTTCCCAATCATTACCGCCAAAATGCCAGTTTAGAAGATGATACGCTAGCCAACGTCGCTCACCTGTCTCAATTTCCCATAAACGGTCGTTTTGAGCGATTGAGATAGGGTTGATAAGACCATCACGCTTGATGCTAGATGCTAACTCAACCACTTTGAGCAAACTCTGTTCTTTAGGACCAACCTTCTGACTAGGCAATTGCTCAAGTTCATCTTCTTTATCGATGGTAGCAATGCGAGGGGTATCGTTTCCTGATAGATAATCATCCAACGGAAAACGTTCATCTCCCCCACGTTCAAGGTTGACCTCTTCCAACCACTTTTGGAAAAAATGACCCATCGAATCACTATCAGGTAAACCTGACCAATATTGCCTCACTGATGATGGAATCGCTCGACGAGGCTGAGTCTGATTTGGGATAATAGAATTGATGAGAGTGAGGCGTATCTTCTCACGATTACGCCCTAATTTTGCAAAAGGATCATCATGCCCAATTGAACTATCATACCCTGCATCAGCAAAATCAGACGCAGTCAATTTATCGTCTGCTTGACCATCATCAGAGAACGTGCCAAAAATATCATCTGTGTTCTCGCCTCTTCTTCTACGACTAGACATCAGCAACTTTCTCCTTCACAGTGCGAACAACTTTCCACGCATCAGCAGCAGCAGGGTGGTCATAAGCATAACGGAAGATACTGCGCTTACGAGCCGTTGCTTCTTCCCAGACCACACTCATCGGTAGAGGATTCCAGACCATATCGCCAAAGCCTTGTTTGAGTTGCTTGAACTTTTCACGATGTTCGAGTGTCTTACTACGAAATTTAGTAGGAATGATGCCAGTCCGTTTAATTTCGCCTAAACCACGTTGTTGTTTGCGCTTGTTGTAGTTAATGGTGTTTTGGATGCTTGCCACCAATCCATCAAAGCTGAGGTAGGTTACTTCTGTAGGGTAGATGATGTGGTCAGATGCAAGATAAATCATTGCATGGAGAGTCGATGGTGTTGGGCTGGTATCAAAGATAACAAAATCGACAATGCCCTCTTGTGCTAATTCTGACATGCGATTGCGAATGCCAAAAGGTTCACCTTCCATCGCTTGAGCAATCAACCGTGTTTCTTTGTTGCCCTTCACGATGAACAATTTGCCTGTTTCAGGTAATTTGGCATTAGGGAATGCGTATGAATCTGGCGTAATTGTCTCTACTACACCAGAGTCAGTGAACTCAGCATCACGGACAAGTAAATCATACAAGGCATATGATTTTTCCAAGCCGTAGCTAACAGCCAGATGTCCTTGTGGGTCGGCATCAATCATCAGCACACGATAGCCCATAATGGCTAAGCCTGCTCCAATTGTTCCAGCCAGTGTCGTCTTACCAACACCACCCTTCTCGTTCAATAAAGTAATCACTTTCATGTGTGTATCTCTCCAAGTCTCATTTTGGGATGCAGTTTAGATAAATCTATTGTACAGGTTTTAGAACGATTTGAAGGGTTCAATCATGGTTAGTTTTTGTCAAAATTATACCCCGTCATGCACTCTTCCTGATATGACACAAATCGGTTTTGTAACTTGAATTATATCATAGAATCTTGTTATTTATCTATACGGTATAGATACAGTATTATCAAATTTACACTTTTTTAGACTCATATCGCTTGGTGGGGCAGGTGGGATAATTTTGTTTCTGACGGGGTATGATGTTCTAAATGGGGTAGGTGGAACTTATCAAACTAAACAAAAAAACTTATCGCTATTAATGATAAAGCGACTCAAAAACTTATCACAAAAATCATCAGAGTAACTTATCAAACTTAATGAATTCACAACCAAAACGTCGATACATCAACTAAAAATGTTGCTATACTCATCTATGATTCGCAACGATTTGAGTCACGTAATTCATCAAAACAAAAAGGAGAAAGTATGCTAGCATTTGAAGCAACAACTGTTATCAACGCATCACCAGAATCCGTTTGGGCTGTTCTGACAGATGTGCAAAATTTTCCAACGTGGGAGCCGAATGTTATCAAAGTAGAGGGGCAAGCAAAACTTGGTGAAAAAGTGGTCGTCCACACCAAACTGAGTGAACGTGCTTTCCCTGTAACTGTCTCAGAATTTATCCCAAATCAGAAGATGGTCTGGTCGAGTGGGATGCCACTTGGACTTTTTAAGGGTGCAAGGACATTCACGCTTACACCAGTCGCTGATGGCACACAGGTCAAAACACGGGAAGAATTTACAGGATTTCTGTTGCCAATGTTTCGGGGACAAATTGGTGATTTACAACCTAGTTTCGATGCCTTCGCCCGTGCCTTAAAAGAGCGTGTCGAAGCAAACACATAATTACATTGAGTAAATTCACTACCACTGAAAATGCTCTGCTATACTAAATCTACAACTTGTAATCTTGATGAGTGATGTCTGATGGATGTAGAACAAATTGAACAACGTCGCCTGAAGGTACTTGATGTACTTGCCACACTCCATCCACTTGCTATTTTTACAGAACTCAGTGTAGATGAATCACTAGCATTCAAGCTGAGCCAAAATGCCTTGTCAGCAATTCGTAAGGGATTATCCCATGCAAAACGCCGACAAAATGAAAGTCTTGCTCTAGGTACAGTAACCGTCGCAGCACAAACACCTGATTACCAACAAACACTCTACGAGATGAACCAATTCAAGTTTGAGCACGTTGGCGGACGCGATATGGTCTATACAGAACGTCATACACTCAAAACAGGCGAAATCGAAATCCATACACATATCCCCATGACACCTGATTATTTAGGAAATACTGATGTTGGTGATTTAATCGCTGCTATCGAAGGACCTGCATGGGTACATCCCACAACCAAACTAATGCAAGCACACCTCCGTATTTTTGCAATTTTATCTGTTTATCCCAATCGTCTCGCACAATTAGATTTTTATAGTCATAATTTACTTGGGGCATTGAGTGCTTCTCACAATTATGGTTTGCGCCGAGCAGGGTATCCAATTATTATCCCTGATGCCTACTAATTCTCAATAATGCTTTTTGCCCCTATTCGCTTTCACATGTTATCCTTAGTAAACTGCAAATAATTACTCTTGATAAGTAAAATTCGATAAAATTGTAACTAACTCCACTTGCAGTCGAATTTTCACTAAATACAATCTATCAGCAGATGATTGTTGCTAGCCACAAGAGACTTATATTGACTTGTATAACATGAGGAATAATCAATGGAACAGCATCAGCTAGGCAAAACGGATTTACAGGTTACACAGCTTGGATTGGGTATGGCAGCCTTAGGTCGTCCTGGTTATATCAATTTAGAACATGGTGCTGACCTCAACAAAACGACAGATATTGTGTCGATGGAAGCGAATGCTCATGCTGTTTTGGATGCGGCTTACGAGGCAGGTATTCGTTATTTTGATGTGGCACGATCCTATGGTAAAGCGGAAGAATTCTTAGCCTCTTGGCTCAAAGTGAGAGACATTGCGCCTAACGATATTTGCATTGGTAGCAAATGGGGTTACACCTACACAGCCGATTGGCAAGTGAATGCGACTCAGCACGAAATCAAAGACCATTCATTGAAAGTTCTCAAGAAACAATGGCACGAAAGTCAATCTCATCTCGGAACTTATCTCAACTTATATCAAATACATAGTGCGACCATCGAATCAGGTGTGATGACCAATAAAGATGTGTTGCTCAATTTGGCAAAACTCAAAGAAGAAGGGGTCAGAATTGGCTTGACCACCAGTGGCGAAAATCAAGCGGTCATTATCAGTAAAGCCATCAATATTCGTGTCGATGGTGTGCGCCTATTTGATGTTGTCCAATCAACATGGAATGTCCTAGAACAATCCGCAAGTGATGCACTCTATGCGGCTCATCTAGCTGGCATGGGTGTCATCATTAAAGAAGCCCTTGCAAATGGTCGCCTAACACAAAAGAATACCGACCCTGATTTCATCCTCAATTTAGCCTCACTCAATGTCGAAGCCAATCGCCTCGAAACAACAGTTGATGCTCTTGCACTAGCTGCAGTTCTATCTCTAGAATGGGTTGATGTTGTCCTCAGTGGTGCAACAACAGTCGAACAATTGCAATCGAATGTCGAAGCTCTTGATGTCAACTGGGATTATCTAGCGGCTGCTGCTTTATCACGCATGGCAGAATCACCAGCAAAATATTGGCATACGCGCAGTCAACTCAAGTGGAATTAGGATAGAGACACATGGAGTTACAACTAATTCGTCATGCCACCGTACGCTTGAGCTATGCAGGACAAACCATTTTAGTTGATCCTTATTTTGCACCCAAGCATAATCGTGAACCACTTGTCGGCAAATCGCGTAATCCGATGACAGATTTACCCATGTCGATTGACAAAATTCTTGATGGTGTTGATGTGGTCATTATTTCGCATCTGCATTTTGACCACTTTGATGATGTTGCACAAGATAAAGTGCCTAAAAGTCTCAAAATCATTTGTCAACCCACTGACGAAGAAAAAATTCGTAGCTTCGGCTTTACTGATGTAACACCACTTCCAGAAAGTATGCTATGGAACGGCATCAAGATTTCGCGCACAGTAGGGCAACATGGCACAGGCGAATGGCTCAAACGTATGGGGGCAGTGATGGGTTTTGTGCTCCAAGCAGATGATGAACCGTCTTTATATTGGTCTGGTGACACGATTCTGGTAGATGTCATTGAAGAGACTTTGAGTACATTCCAACCACAAGTCATTGTCACACATTCATCAGGCTCAGAATTTGAAGATAATGCACCAATTGTGATGACGGCTGAACACACAATCCAAATTTGCAAGCTATCACCAATGGCAAAAGTGATTGCGACCCACATGGATACTATCGACCATGGAACAGTCTCAAGAGAAACCTTGCGCGAAAAGGCAGATAGTGCCAATGTGCCTTATACACAATTGCTTATCCCTCAAGATGGCGAAACGCTAACACTCAGTCTGTAAAGATATAGACTCATCATCATTAAACACGAAAGGCGACCCATAGTGGATCGCCTTTGGAGGTTAGCTAAATGCTAATGCTGCTTAGCTGAAGCGGTTCACAATGGTTGAGAACACGTTACCGACGATTGGACCGAGAACGGTCAAGATGACGATAACAACAACAGCGACCAAGACGAGGATCAAAGCGTATTCTACGAGACCCTGTCCCTCTTCGTTTTGTGGACGATACAACATAGGATAATTCCTCCAAAATGAATTAATGATTTGTCCTTAAAGTGGACTACTAACAATATAACAGAAAAACACCACAAAGAAAATTAAAAACCATCAATACTATATAAGAAATTAGTACCCTTTGATTGTAAAGTCATTAAACAGAGAAAGCGACCCATAGTGGATCGCCTTCAGAGGTTAGCTAGATGCCAATATTGTTTAGCTGAAGCGGTTCACAATGGTTGAGAACACGTTACCGACGATTGGACCGAGAACGGTCAAGATGACGATAACAACAACAGCGACCAAGACGAGGATCAAAGCGTATTCTACGAGACCTTGTCCTTCTTCATTTTGTGGGCGATACAACATAGGATAATTCCTCCAAAATAATTAATGATGTGTCTTTTACTAGACTGACTTTAATATATCATAAATTGATGGATGAAGAATAAAGAATTGAATTTTAATTGTTAAGATTTTGTATAGAAAATCAATTTTAGTCTGAATAACGTTTATCAGTCGCCGATACACCTCATTTTCGTTAGAGTCATAGATGTAAAAAGCCTATTTAGGAGAAAAATTTCCCGATGCAATCCAGATTAGAACAACTAAAATCAATTTTACAAGAGACTTATGACTTAGAAGCAACTGTGTATTTACTCAATTGGGATAAAGCAACCAAAATGCCATCAGGTGGGAGTGATGCTCGTGCCAGACAAATCGCTTTATTATCGCGCCTCGAACACGAAAAATTCACCAGTGACGAAGTAGGGCGGTTACTAGAAGATTTAACACCTTATGCAGACAACCTCGGCTACGACCATGACGATGCAGGTTTAATCCGCGCGACAAAAATCTTGTATGACCAACGCCGTCGTGTACCGTCAGATTTTGTGGAAGAAATGCAAGCCCATTTTGCAAAGTCATTCAGTGTATGGGCGACAGCACGTCCCAAGAATGATTTCGCCACAGTGCAACCTTACTTAGAACGCAATCTTGACCTCAGTCGTCAATATGCAGAATACTTCGCACCCTATGACCACATCGCCGATGGTCTATTACGACAACGCAATTATGGGCTAACAACCGAACAGGTTCGCGCCCTTTTTGCTGAATTGCGTAGCGAATTAGTCAAACTTTTGACGAAAATTACAGAAGCTGAACCCGTAGATGATAGTTTTCTTTATGGAGACTTTCCGAAAGCAAAGCAATACGACTTCGTAAAAAAAGCAATCACAGCCTTTGGTTATGATTGGGAACGGGGTCGCATGGATGATGCGCATCATCCCTTTGCAACACGTTTCTCAATTGGTGATGTACGAATTACCACACGCGCGAGTGAAACACATCTCGGTAATGGACTCTTTGCGACCATGCACGAAGCAGGTCATGCCATGTACGAACAAGGCATCAATCAAGCATATGAACCCTCTCCCCTAGCACGCGGAACATCATCAGGCGTGCATGAAAGTCAATCACGCTTATGGGAAAATCGCGTCGGGCGAGGCAAAGCATTCTGGCAACATTTTTATAGTGAACTACAAGCGACATTTCCACAATTGGAGGCTGTTCCTCTTGATAATTTCTACAAAGCTATCAACCGTGTTAAACCTGGTTTGATTCGTGTCGATGCTGACGAAGTCACCTATAATCTACATATTATGCTCCGCAGCGACTTATCCATCGAGTTGTTAGATGGCTCACTAGCAGTCAAAGATTTACCTGATGCGTGGCGTGCACGCTACGAAAGTGACTTAGGTATTATCCCCGAAGATGACAAAGATGGTGTGATGCAAGATGTGCATTGGTATTCGTTCCATATTGGTGGCACATTTGAAGGCTATTCCATCGGCAACATCTTGGGCGCACAATACTACGATGCTCTACTCGCACAACACCCTAATATTGAAGATGACTACACTCAAGGAGATTTTTCTCGCTTGCATACATGGCTCAAAGACAATATCTGGACACATGGACGCAAATATACCACTCGTGAATTGACACAACGCATCACAGGTGATGACATCAGCGTGACGCCCTTGGTCAATTATCTGAATGCGAAATTTGGCGATATTTATAATCTTTAAAATTGTGCCAGTCATCATTTATTGTGATGGCTGGTTTCTCTTAGGTACGAGAGACACTATCTAAGTCACAAAATTCTACTAGAACTCTGATTGATGATAGTAAAAGTTGACACACTGTATATCGTCGGCAATTTGAGTGCTATTGCTATCATCGATATTCAATTCGTACAAAATATTCTGAGTATCAACAATCATGATACTATTTCCATTCAGTGACCATCCCCAACAACTTAAATTTTTCGCCCATTTTTCTTGTGGTAATTCTAAAATATTGAATACAGCATTTTGTATATCGACAACAGCAAGTCCTTCGCTAAAC
The DNA here is from genome assembly GCA_039200705.1 of Chloroflexota bacterium. GTDB lineage: Bacteria > Chloroflexota > Anaerolineae > Aggregatilineales > Phototrophicaceae > JAUZRW01. The sequence continues at coordinate 207,887 of JBCCSC010000001.1, read as the reverse complement.
CCATATCCGAGTGTTTCTACATCTTGTATGAAGAATGCTATTTTAGAATTATCTGGAGACCATTTCCAACTATAACTTCTCATGACTCTTGTATTCGCAATATTCGTTGGTAGAGAATCAAGGTCAATGTGTCTCCGACTTACAACATTGTAAATTGCTATCGCATCATTCAAAGAGCGGTAGATTACATATTGCCCTGAATGTGACCACGAAAATAATTCTTCTTCAGGAACAGGGTGTCCACCAACGTAGCTATGTCTATCAAGTTCTCCGATAACGCTATCGGTTTCAACTTCGTAAATGACGTACTCACTACCACTACACATGCTATTATCACATCGGCGATATATGACATACGAACCATCAGGTGAATAGGCTCTTACATTGCGTCCCGATGAAAAGAAAGGTAATTCTGTCGCTACCTCTTGTTCAACTAGTCCCAAAGTGTTGCCAGTCGAAGCGTCAATCTGATAAATTTCGCCTTGATTCATGATTGATGGAATTCCATAGCGATTGTCATCTATCCAGCCACTGCTACTACAGGTTTTTTCCCAGTCCACCTCCCATGCAATTTCTTTAACTTCACCATTGATGAGATTCACAAAAATAGCTTGCTGGAACATTGTTGGGTCAGTGATAAATAAGTAATCTAGTTCAGGTGATGGAACTCTACAGAGACCATTTTGTGTTTCGATTGATTGTCCACTGGTGTGATGAAATATTGTTGTATCACGGTCTGTATTCTGTAAATACAACATTGCACTAGCTTGTGATGTTTGTCCTAAACTGGTAGACATAATGCAGAAGAGTGAAATCACGACGGAGAAGGTTATTGTACGCATATCAATCATTCGATTTATAGTTTGCTTTTTCGTTTGATGTGTAATTGTTGTACCTGCCAAAAAGCAATCATAGATAAGACTGTCATCGAAGCAACAATCAGCAGACCGTAGCTATAACTATCCGTCAGGTCATAGGTTAAACCAACAATCCGTGAGCCAAACGCTGCACCTAAGCCAAACATACTCCCCACCCAACGATGAACTCAGCAAAAAACGCAGGGAAGGAGAGGCGAATCCCAAAAATGATGAACTGCGCCAATGCCGAAACAATCACCACACGCCGACCAATGCGTTCTGTTTGAGCAGGAGTATACGTCATAAAAGATAAATCACTGTGAGTCGGTATCAGGAGAATAATATTGTTTGTTGGCTAATTTCTCTGGAAGATTGCTTTCCTGAGTGCGTTTGCCATAGCCCATTGCTTTCATCATTTGCGTCGGCGCATTGCGGAGATGCATTGGCACATCGAGATTACCATGCGTTTGTACATCTTCCAGCGCACGGAAATATGCTTGATACGATGCACGACTTTTCGGCGCACTCGCTAGATAAGTAACACCATGTGCAAGGTTAATCTGTGCTTCGGGTAAACCAACTGTTTCGACAGCACGGAAAACTTCATTCGCAACCACCAGAGCAGTCGGTAGTGCCATCCCAACATCTTCACTGGCAAAAATCACCATCCGACGTGCAATGAATTTAGGGTCTTCACCAGCATCAATCATCCGCGCCAGATAATATAATGCTGCATCAACATCACTAGCACGCATACTCTTAATGAAGGCACTAATCGTGTTATAGTGTTCTTCACCTGTTTTATCGTAACGGATGTGCTTGGATTGCAGTGTATCCTTTAATTGTTCAACTGTGATATTATCACCATAGAGACTGACCGCGTTATTGAGCAAGTTAAGAGCAGCACGCGCATCCCCATTAGCATAATTCGCAAGAAAATCCACACCATCCTCATCGACTGCTACATTGAGGAAATCCACCGCGCGCAGAATGATTTCAGCGATGTCTTCTTTAGTAAGGGCATTCAGCACAAAAACTTGCATCCGCGAGAGTAAAGCAGAGATGACCTCAAAACTTGGATTTTCAGTCGTCGCCCCAATCAATGTGATTGTGCCATCTTCAACATAGGGGAGTAGAAAATCTTGTTGTGCTTTATTAAAACGATGAATCTCATCCAAAAATAGCACAACCCCATCAGTGGATGGTTCATCAAACAATGTCTTCTGAGAGGCTGCTCCAGCACTTTCAACCACACGACGTAAATCGGCTTTGCCTGCCGATACGGCTGATAGAGCAACATACGGGCGATTCGTATGGTTAGCGACAATCCGCGCAATTGTTGTCTTGCCAACCCCAGGTGGACCCCACAAAATCATTGATGGTACACGATTATTTTCAATAGCAATACGAAGTGGTTTACCCTCACCGACGAGGTGTGCTTGTCCAATGAATTTATCTAAAGATTGCGGACGTAATTGTTCGGCAAGTGGTTGTGAGGATTTGGGCATAACGCAGTCTTTCCCTCTACAAAAACAAGCCTTCATTATATAGGAGATAGCGAAGCAGAAGAAATGGCCTATCGCAGGAAATATTGTTTTATACAGTTAACTATCTACATCGAAACAAAAAAATCCATGCCAGTGAGATTTCCGCCAAGAAAGTCCCACTGACATGCGTATGAACGACACCGCATCATCTGAGTCCCTAAATCAAATGATGGCTATCACTCACTCGTCCCATCATGTAGAAATACTATCCGCAAAAGAAATGACAACACCTCGCGTGTGTATCCCGTGATACCCACTGAACAACCTATTCAGTAGCATCAACACTCGTTATACTGTTGTCGGTTTGGTTCCTTTGTGGACAGCCTTAGAGGGAGACTGTTGGCGCAGTTTCCCTCTGCCACAATCAGGATGCTGAGATAATACCGTGTTTCAGATGATGGCGCAAATATTGTTGCATCATAAAGCGATACCTCACAATAGAGCTATTTCGGAGTTTAATACATGAAACCATCACGCATAACGAAAATCATCATGAGCATCACAACAGGTATCATGATGCTTCTTCTATTGATGTTAGCAACTGAGTATTTGTATCGTGCGAATTTGGATGTAGCGATTTTCCCTGATTTGGGAGCACGTATCCTTGATGGTGAACGCCCATACATTGATTTCTTCGAGATTAATCTTCCGACAATTATGTATTTGAATATTATCCCTGCGTTTTTATCAGATCTAACAGGACTTAATGCCTTACTGCTGGTACATATTCTAGTATGGACATTGATGCTGTGGGCGAGCGTAAGTACATTCCAAATTGTCACGACGCATACCAACGATAGTTTACAGTGGTTAGCCTATATCTTACCGATGACCTTAGTTGTGATAATGCTGTTTGCTTGGTTTTACAATTATTATGCCCAGCGCGAGTTAATCTTCATTGCCATGATTGTGCCTTGGATAGCCCTTCGTTTTTTGCGATGGGAATCACAGATTAAAGTATCGCATGGATCGTATTTTGTTGTTGGTGTCATAGCAGCAATTGGTGCATCAATCAAACCATACTATCCTTTGACAATCATCCTCATTGAAGGTTATGGCTTGTTGCGTCAGCGCAATCTAAGATCTTTTTTCACTCCAGAAGTTTATGGTTTTGCTACTTTCACAGTTCTCTATGTCTTATTTTTCGTATTCAATTTTGATATCTTTAGAGGCTTGCTTGATCAACTCCTCTTATCAACTGAGGGATATCACACTTACGGACAAGTATCTTTATGGGACTTTATGCGAGATAAACACTTTATCTTCGCTGGGGTATTGTCACTGCTACCCTTCACCATATGGAGCATAAAGCATCCACTCTTTCATTTTAGTCGCATCATGGGTTTAGTTGGCTTCAGTGGACTCATCATGCTGGTGTTGCAAGCAAAGGGCTATGGCTATCATTGGCTTCCGATGTGGTTCGGTGCTATCGGTACAATCACCATATTATTTGCTTGTATTGGCAACATTCAGGATAATGCACCAAGCTTCTTATGTGATTTGGGGACTCGTCTGATATTTTTGCCAGTCATTGTGTTAGGTGCTCAGGGTAGCACAATGATGCGTAATATCGAGTTAAGAGGTAATCCCTATCTGGATATTGAAAACGCCCATGCAACAATCTATTTTACTGAGCGATATACTGACATTGGCGATGAAGTGTTTGCCACAGCATCGTGGATAGGGACAGTGAGTCCATATTTGGAATACTTAGATCGTTTCAATGCCTCAAGTTATACTGTGTCATACCCAATTAAAATGGCATATGCCGATAATTATGAAGACCAATTTAATCCTGAATATCCAATACCCGACGAAGTACAGGATATGCTTGTAGTTATGCGTGACGATTTAGCAGAGCAACCGCCACTCATTATCCTTGACCGCGCGGTTTACGACTTTTTGGATGCTCAAGATGTATTGTTGGATGACCTCATTTTGGCGAATTATGCTCAAGTTGGCGATTGGCGTGGACGAGGGGTTAACGCTTTCACACCTTTAAATCGAACACCCGAAACTGAGCTAAGTTTTCAGTTTGGAGAGCATATCACCCTTGATAGATGGTTAACTGTTTTCCCCGATGGTGACCAAACTGTGATGGCTTGCAATGCAATCGATATGCGAACAATCTGGCGAGCACAAGATAATATATTCGTTCGTTACAGTTTGAGTCTGACTGTTGCAGATGAGCAGGGTAATTCAATTGCTCAATTTGATGAACAACCATCTGATACATCAACCATCGACTGGCGCACTGATACTTACTATCAAGATGACCGTCAATTGATGATTCCCTGTGATACACCAGCAGGGACATATTCTTTACTGTTGACAATGTATGATCCTCTCACTGATGATAGCAACTTGCCTGTGCTTGCATCCGATGGTGCTACTTACGGAGCTTATGTCTGGTTTGGCTCTGTGACTGTCATTCCTGCTGAGGATGCCAACTAAGGCGCGAACAATTTCCAATTGCCTTCGGAAACCACCTCAACAGCACCGTCAACCACTTGAATAGCCGTTTGGTCATCAATGGCATAGGCTGGTATCGATATATCTGTCGCCCATCTTTCAGCATGTGCCATCGAATTGTCTGGTAACATCTCGTGGTCTAAGTGCGGAAAAATTGCAAAATCAACTAATCCCAAGGTTTCAGTGCCACCTTTAGGTGAAGTCCACTGAACAAAGCTCTTTGCAATATGGGGTGTCATCACCAAACTTCCTGCACTCAGCCCAACATAGACAACATCTAGTGACAGTAAGAGGTCTGCTAATCCCGACTCTCGCATCCAATAGTGGAGATATAGGGTATCGCCCCCGTTAACAAGTAGAACATCAATCTCTTGAACCATTGGCATCCAACGTTCTTTGCCGAGGCTAGGGAGAGCCGTTAACTCCAATACACCCAAAGACTGCCAGCCGAGTTCACACATTGGGCAGATAGGTTGTTTTCCAGCGATGAATTGCCACGCAAGGATAGCACCAGCAGATCCACCAGGATGAGCATAGGTCGCGGTGGGAATGCACAGCGCAGTGGATTCGGCAATGGGTTTACCTAGTAGGTCAACCAGCGCATTACGGATACTGTCATTTGTGATGCCACCAGAGGTAAGCAGAAGTTTCATTATGTCTCCTCATCAATTAAATGAAAGTCACAATCACAATCAGAACAATTGCAATCTGGAGTATTGATACCAAGCCCCCAAACAGCAAGGCACGGAATCCTGATTGGAACAATGTCCGTAGTTGAATACGCATTCCAATCCCTGCCATTGCAATCACCAGTAGATACTTGCCTGATGTCTTAACAATGTCGAGAACCATATCTGGGAGGATGCCAATACTAGCAATAATACTCATCACGAAAAAACCAAAAATAAAGCGAGGAATCCGAACCTTTGCTTTTTTCTTCTCATCGGAGACAAATTGGGATTGTGCCCATGTGCCCAGCAAAACAACAATCGGACCTAACATCATCACACGTCCCATTTTGACGACTGTTGCAATATTGCCGACATCATCATTGACACTGAACCCTGCTGCCACAACTTGACCAAAGGCTTGCAACGTACCCCCTGTCAGCAAGCCACCTTGTAAATCACTGAGTGTTAGAAAATTAATTAGGGCAGGCATTAGGAAAATACCCACTGTCCCAAGTAAGTTGACAACACTAATCGAAATACCTGTATCGGCTTCTTCAGCTTCTATGGCAATGCTGGTTGCTGCCACAGCCGATGACCCACAAATGCCGTTCCCTGCACCAATCAAGAGGCTAAAATTACGCGAGAAACCAAAAAGTTGTCCAAGCCCGATAGCGAGTAATAATGAAGAGGTAATCGCAATTGCGATAATAATAGCAGCCGATAAACCTAAATCAAGGAGGGTTAATAATTGTAATTCAACACCAAGAAGGGCAATCGAAATTGGTAAAATTTTCTTCTCAGCAAAAGTTGCCCCTTGGATACCCATTGGATTATTGAAAACGAGATTACCAACGATGACACCTAGTAAAATTGCAATCGTCACACTTCCGATGCGTGGCACAATGTTGGCTTCCGATAACCACCATGCCAATGACCCAACAAGAACAACGACAAAAATCCCTGAGACCAATGTTCGCTTCGATGATATTTGCAACAATGTAAGTTTGCTCCTCAACGATGACTGACTTAACCAAAAGGACGCAGTGGTTATCTGCGCCCTTACGACGTATTACAGATTGATGTCTAAGCTGGCAAGATACTCATTCACATTGACCACTTGACTGCGCTTAATGGATTCTTGGGCTGTCGATGCCACAATGACTGACCATAAGCCTTCGCGTGCTGATGCTGTACTGGTTGGCTTACCTTCGATGTTGTCAATTAGATAGACATGCTCATAGAAAGTCGCGCCATTGTGACCGCTATTTTCAATCCATGTGGGGTAGGCAGGTTGAATCCGCCGTGACGGACGGTCTTCACTACACATAATTTCAATGTGACTTTGTAAGTCGCCATTGGGCAGATAATCGCTTTGTTCCCATGCCCGCAAACGCCCTGCATCACCACACACGACCAACTCTTCGTAAAATAGTGGCGCAAACATACACAGGCTGAAATTCGCACGCACACCGTTGTCATAGTCAATCACGACAAAAGCATTATCGAGAATGTCCGATTTTTCGCCTTCATATTCAAATTCAGTGAAGTTGACCGCCATGTTGCCTGACGCATAAACTTGTGTCGGACGTGCACCAGCAAACAGATTAATCAGGTCGAAGTAATGACAGCATTTTTCAACGAGTGTATCACCTGAAAATTTAGCGAACTTATTCCACTGACTCACTTTATCCAAAAACGGAATACGATGTTCCTGCATACTAATCAGCTTAATATCACCAATTGTTTTGCGCTCCAATACTTCATAAATCGCCTCAACAGCAATTGACTTATAGCGATACTGCAAACCAATCTGGAAAACTGCGTCGTATGATTCAGCAATTTCAGTAATTGCGAGTGCATCCGCAATCGTCGTTGCAATCGGCTTTTCACAGAAGATATGCTTGCCTGATTTCGCGGCAACACGCACCACATCCAAATGAGTATAGTTCGGTGTACAGATGAGAATCGCGTCGGCTTCTGGGTCATTACATGCAGCTTCTAAACTGTCATAGATGACCAATTCAGGTGCACCCCATTTCGCTTGTAGACCTTGAGCAACAGCAATACTGCGTGGATTGGTATCATACACACCATGAATCTGTGCACGTCCTTCTAAATAGGTGATATTGATATGCTCTTGCCCGATAATACCTGAACCGATGATATTGAATTTATACTTGGTTTCGGTACGTGCTGTCAGGTAACGGTCTGTATCAGGCAAATAGTCAAAGCGCGGACTGTGTTCTAGCTCTTTGTTCCGCATTTCTTTACCCTTGTTCATGTGTTTTTGTCTCTACTGTTCATAGATATATTGTCTGTTTAAAATAAGTGTTCTTCAATTACATCAGAAGGGCATGACGCATCATGCCCCTACAAATCTAAATTTTTTCACTTGTAGGGGGTTAGCGTGCCAACCCCAATTTCTGAGTTGTTTAGAACTGACCTTATGGAATCCCTGCACCATTGGCAGTCGCTAATAACTGATACCACTCAAGACGGGTGAGGTCGATCTTATCTGCTTCCATACTTTCAGGGATGCGATAGGCTTTCATCGTGCCAAGAATCGGCTGAATTTGTGCTGGATGACGCAAGAGCCATGCTAGAGCAATCGCAGCTTTGTTGGTGTTGTATTTGCCAGCCAATTCACCGAGTACATGCGATGTATTCTTGATATTGTTAGGGGCATCATCAGCCGGGTTAAAGATTTGCCCATTCGCTAACGGCGACCATGCCTGAATCATCATATCCTTAAGGCGACAGTATTCGAGTGTGGCACGCGCCCCTGTGTAGGTGTTGCTCGTCATATTGCTGAGGATGCCATCGTTAATCAAATCATTGTGAATTACGTTCAACTCAAGCTGATTGATGACCAATGGTTGTTCTACCGATTTTTTCAGCAATTCAATTTGCGCCCATGTGTGATTGCTCACACCGAAATAACGCACCTTACCACTGCTCTGTAAATCGTTGAATGCACGCGCAACTTCATCAGGCTCAACTAATGGGTCAGGGCGATGCAAGAGCAACAAATCAACATAATCCGTGTTGAGGCGTTGCAATGTCGTTTCAACTTTGCTGGTGATATTCTCGTAGCTGAAATCATAATGCGGAATCGACCCTGTATAGAGTTCATCAGGCAGAACAATCCCTGTCTTAGCTTGCAAAATCACTTTTTCACGAATGGATGGGTCATTCTTGATAACCGTGCCAACAACTTCATCAGATTTACCGCGTGTATAAATATCAGCAAGGTCAATCAGGTTTATGCCATTATCGACAGCCACATGAATCAAGTCATCTGCTCGTTGTGTGAGGTCATCGGTTAACGGAGCATTATCCCAACTCCCACCGAGATGCCATGTACCAAATGCAATCCGTGATGTTTCCAAATCCGTATTCGGAATTTTGTATTGTGCCATGTTGTGTGTCACTTTCTGTGTGTGATGTATAGATTCAGGACATTGTACCAACCCTCACCCTAAATCCCTCTCCTAACCATTCGTATCGCACTGATAGAGGGAGTTTTTAATTTGTTTTATTCCCCTTCGCCATGAGGGAGAAGGAGCTAGGGATGAGGGTCAAAAATTATGCCCGTTGACCCAAACCTAGTGGGGTTGCTGGCATCGCATTCGGAATACGCCCTTGCTCAACAGGCATAGAAATTGTTTCCAAATGAGGCATCACCAACTTGCCGAAGTATTCGGCTTCGTTGTGGTGTGGATAACCTGAGAAAATGAAGGAGCGAATCCCCATATCCATATAGCGTTGAATCTTATCCAAAATTTGTTGTGGATTGCCAACCAACGCTGCCCCACAACCTGAACGTGCACGACCAATGCCTGTCCAGAGATGTGGTTCAGTATAGCCTTCATCATCGGCTCTATCGCGTGCTTCCGCTTGGAGTGCCACACCCAATGACTTTGCATCTTGAGCACGGTTACGAATTGCTTCACCGACTTCATCATCAAGTTTAGAAACAAGACTTTGAGCATAAGCACGCGCTTCTTCTTCGGTTTCACGCACCACCATATGCACACGCAGACCGAAATCAATTTTACGATTGTAGGCTTTCGCACGTTCGGATAAATCTTCCATATGACCCTGTAGATTTTCTTCAGTATCAGGCCACATCAGGTACACATCACAATGTTCCGCACACAAATCTTTACCATGTGGGGAGTAACCACCGAAATAGAGTAGAGGACCACCATTTTGTTGATAAGGCTTAACGGGGTCTGTCCAATCGAGATGTAAGTTATAGAACTCACCTTCGTAATCAATCTGTTCTTGTGTCCATGCTTGTTTGAGAATTTCAATCACTTCGCGCGAACGTTGATAACGTTCCTCTGAATCGCGTTGTTCGCCAGGCATATTGGACGAAATGATATTCACTGTCAAACGTCCCTTGAGCATATGGTCAAGCGATGCGATGTAACGAGCAAGCATCGGTGGATGATATTCACCACAGCGCACAGCAACCAGTAAATTGATGTTGTCGGTCATCGGTGCGACACCAGCCGCGAAACTCATGGTATCTTGCCCGACTTGGTATGAGTTCGGGCATAAGATATTACGGAAACCCATTTTTTCTGCGGTCAGCAGAATATCGGAGGTGTGTTCAAAAGTACTTTTGAGGCTGTTATCGGGTACACCTAAATAGCGATAATCATCACTACAGAGTGGGGCAAACCAAGAAACTTCTGCTCCTGTTAAGTGCGGAGAACGAATGTCAATCATGTGGGTACGCTCCATAAAATAGTTTTTTGTGTGTATATCAATGTGAGAGTTGTAGGGGCATGGTATACCGCGCCCAATGCAGAATCCCTCATAAAAAACGGTTCAGTAAGAAATTATTCTTCTGTGACAGGTTCAACTAGGCTACGGTATTTACGATTCCAATAGACGAGTGGGGCATTATCAGGGGCAATAACACTGCTCGCTTGAACTTCGCCAATATAGATGGTGTGTGTGCCTGCGGTATGACGACTGTAAACCGTGCAATCCAACCATGCTAGAGCATCATCAAGGACAGGTGCACCTGTTTCTGCCACGGACCAATTGACCTCAGCAAAACGGTCTCCTTTGCCAAAAGCAAAATTATTAGAAAGCTCATCCTGACCTTCACGTAAAATGTTGATCGCAAAAACAGCATCGCTGTGTTCGAGTAATTCGTGTCCACGTCCGCGATGGTCAACACAGACCAAAATGAGTGGGGGAGTTGGTGAAACTGAAGCAAATGCAGAGACTGTAAAACCATGTTGCTCATCACCCGATTTAACGGTGACAACAGTAACACCTGCGGGGAAATGCCGTAAAACATCTTTAAAATCATCTGGGTTGATAGGCATAATAGCCTCCTTGTTGTTGTGTGTTTTGCATCGAACAATTATTTGGACAAAATTTGTTCGTTCGTTCGCTTGACTATTAAAACATAGGATGCTATATTTTGTCCAGTCAGCGATTATCTGAATCTGGAAAACTCATGTCCACTGTTCGTGAAATTGCAGAATACGCAGGTGTTTCAAAGAGTACCGTCTCGCTTGTTCTCAACAACAAGTCTGGTGTTTCTGATGAAATGCGTCAGACTGTTCTCAATGCTGTAGATGAATTGAATAGCTTACGAACGGCAACACTCGTACCCGAACGAACGATGATCGAACACGGTTCAGAGGTGAAATCGCAGACTATTATGGTTTTGCATCCGCCTGTATTGCGCTCAAGTTATGTCTTTGGTCAAGTGCTACAAGGTATCCAGAGCGTTGCAGAAATGAACAAATTGCAACTGCGTCTTGTGGTCAACGACCCGAAAGCCTCTAGCCAGCATGTCTCACACCTTTACCTCACAGACGATTATCTACAACCTGATGGAGCTTTGATGTTTGGCGCACAAAAGCACGAGCCATTGCTTGATAAAGTCGTTGAGCAGGGGATTCCATGCGTTGTCTTAGGGCGCGAAGTAAAACGGTACGATGTTTCGGGCATCGAACGAGATGAAACGCGCTATGCCTATCAGCTAACACAACATCTCATCGACCTTGGGCATCGCTCGATTGTCTTTGCAGGTGGTGACCAACGCTACGATTTTACACATACACGCTTGCTGGGCTATCAACTGGCAATGGAAGATGCAGGTGCGCCACCAAAACCTGAGCATATTTGCCTCGGCGATGGTGCAACAGCAACCCAAACTTTGCTGGATGCTAATCCTGATGCAACAGCCATCATCTATGTCAACGATAGCTATGCACAAGAGGGTGTGTCAGTGTTGTCCGAGCGTGGTTTAGCGATTCCAGATAATATCGCCATTGCATCTTTTGATAATTCTGAATTTGCTCAAACATATGATGTGCCAATTACATCTATTGCCTATGACCACTATAAAGAAGGGCAATGGGCAATTAAAATGTTACTCGAAAAAATTCGTTACCCCTTCATTGATAAATCACATCTCAGCTTCAAGGGAAATTTGATTGTGCGGGCATCGACGGATGCGTCGCAATTATCCTAACGTGACCTCTCATCTGTAACTCATGGTTGCAAGATGACGGATTATGTCAATAATAGTAAGTGATAGAGAAAGGGAAAAACCTGAGTCGCTATCGTAAATAAATGTAGTATGTACCGTTTCACACTTATTTTTATACCTATACTAAGAGGGAAAAATGAACAAAAACTTCAAGTTAGTGGCAATCGTCGCTGTCCTCGTGCTTTTATTTGCACAAGCTGTTTCCGCCCAAGATGTCGAAATCCGTTTCACCTGCTACCAAGATGGTAACGAATGTGAAGTCTACAGTGATTTGCTAGACCGCTTCATGGCAGATAACGAAGGTATCTCCGTTGTTGTTGACCAAGTTGAATATCAAGCAATCCTCGATTCACTCCCAATCAACGTAGAAGTGGGTGAAGGACCAAATATCGCGCGTGTGACAAACTTCACACAATTGTCAGAGTTCTACCTCGACATGCGTCCATTGATGGCTGACCCATCAGTCCTAGATGATAATTACAACGCTGGCGTTCTCGGCGCATTCCGTGCTGACCCAATGAGTGATGCACTTCATGGCTTCACCGATGCTTTGACCGTTACAGGTCCTTTCGTTAATGCAACCTTGTTTGAACAAGCTGGTATCGAAATCCCAGCAGAAGGTACAACGTGGGAAGAATGGGGTGTAGTCCTCGCAGAAGTTGCGGAAGCAACAGGCGTTGAGTACGGCTTCGCAATCGACAATCGTGGTCACCGCTTCGCTGGTCCTGCGATGAGTTCAGGCGCAACCTTCTTTGATGAAGAAGGCAACTTCGACCTCGCTGGCGACGAAGGCTTTGAATCATTCGCTGAAATTCTCAAAACATGGCTCGATGATGGTTTATCACCACGCGAAACATGGGCAACTGGCGATGCTTACACCGCAGCAAACGAATACTTCGTTAACGTCCAAACCGTGATGTACTTCAGTGGTAGCTGGCAAATTGGTAACTTCTCAGACACCATTGGTGATGCTTTTGACTGGGTCGTCGTTGCAAACCCAACAGGTCCTGGTGGTAGCACAGGTGTTGCTGGTGGTGCTGCTGTCGTCGCATTCGACACAGGCGATGATGCACAAAATGCTGCAACCGCTGCTGTCATGGAGTTCCTTGCACAACCAGAAAATGTTGCAGAATTCAGTGCACGTACTCTCAACATCCCAAGCAACGCAGCAGTCGTTGATATGGGCGTTGAATTTGACTCAGACAACCCACAAGTTGTAGCAGCACTCAGCCAATTCGCTGTTGAAGGTGGTAAATTGGAAGACCAAGCTATTGCTTTGACCCTGCACCCATTCAACTTCGCATACTATGGCGCAGGTAACACCCGCTTGGCACAATACTTCGCTGGTGAAATCGACCTCAGTGAAGTAACAACACTCATCCAATCAGACATCGATGATGCTGTTGCTAACGCTGGTGAAGAGTAATTGCCATTAGCAAATAAAATGTAACACAAAGGGCAGGGCATAATGCTCTGCTCTTTTCAGTAACAGTAGAGCAGTCGTTACACAAAACTGGCGGACGGCATAAATGTCGTCCCTACAATGATAAGATTTTCGTAGGGACGAGACAGGTCTCGTCCGCATTGTAAAACGTACAAGCTATTCTAAAAATCACCAACTACGAATCATCAACTACTAAAAACTAATACCTGTTATCTATTTTAGCCGAAGGTTATTTTATGGGCTTACCAAATAATCGTAGTCGTACTACGAACCCCTTCACGGCAATGAGCAACCTAATTGATGACTTCTTTCGCAGTATCTTTGAATTTATCATCAATGTGTTGGATGTTGTCTTTACATTTTTGCAAAACCGCATCGGTATCAAGGGCATGGCATACTTCTTTGTATTGCCGAATTTGCTAATCTTCGGCATTTTTATCTTAACGCCCATGGTTCTCAATTTTTTCTATGCTTTCACAGGAGGTGATAATATCCTCCTTGACCAACGCACCTATGTTGGCACACAAAACCTCGAAACATTATTTACTTGCGAAAACTTCCTAGACCCTAATTCTTGCCGTGAAGATTTATTTATCCGCGCAGTGGGCAACACAGCCGTTTTTGTGGTGGTGCAAGTTTTCTGGATGATTTTGATGTCGCTGATTACAGCACTCATCCTCAATCGTGATATTCGTGGACGCGGATTCTTCCGTAGTGTATTTTTCTACCCTGTCTTGCTCTCACCAATTGTGGTTGGCTTGATGTGGCGTTGGATTCTACAAGAAAATGGCATTCTCAACTCTATTCTGCTGGATATAGGGCTAGAGCGTATTAGCTTCCTTGCCTCGGCAAGTTGGGCGCGATTATGGGTTGTTGTCATCAGTGTATGGTCACTAATGGGCTTCTACACATTGATTCTGCTAGCAGGTCTACAATCGATTCCTGCCGATTTATATGAGGCTGCCTCGATGGATGGCGCGAATGAGTGGCGTAAATTCTGGAATGTGACCTTGCCTCTCCTAATGCCGACGATGCTCGTTGTCGTCGTATTATCGACAATTCGAGCCGTGCAAGTGTTCGATGTCGTCTTCGCCTTCACAGGAGGGGGACCAGGCACAGCCACTCAATACATTGTGCAATACATTTACACCAATGGTTTTGCGAGTGCGACCCGTCAATTTGGATTAGCTTCGGCTGCTTCATTGGCGATGGCAAGTGTCTTGATTGTCTTCACATTATTGCAATTACGCCTACGTGGCACAGAGGACTAGGGGGGATAACGATGACTGTAAAATCAAAACGCCAAGGTGGAATAATGGGCTTTTTATCCAATACCAACGGGCGTGAGTCACTCAATTGGACAGATATACTGACTTATCTCTATCTGACACTCGGCACATTATTGATGTTCGGACCTGTGCTCTGGATTGTGTTTTCATCTTTCAAGACCGAACGCGAACTGTATACGTTCCCACCGCGCTTGCTCCCTTATCAACAAGAGTTGGTGACAGTTGCTGGCTATGACGACCCTCTACCCTTATTTGAAGTCCCTCAAGAGGATGGCTCACTTGTGACCTTAGCACGTGTGCGTCGTGTGGGGCTAGAAGCTCAAATGGTTGACCCCGCAAATCCAGCAGAAATTATCTCAGCCGATAACACTACCCTGATACCGATTGAGCGAGTGGTCTTCAGTTTGGCAAACTACCAAGAGGGGATACAGAGTTTCGCATTTGCGCGGTATTTCTTAAATAGTGTTATTGTGACTGTTGTCGCAACTTTCTTGACGCTTCTTGTCAACAGCATGGCGGCATTTTCACTCAGTAAGTATCAGTATCGCGGACGAAATACAATTTTCTTAGTCATTATCGGGACGCTGATGGTGCCAATTTCAGTAATTCTCGTGCCAGCCTTCTTGATTATCACGCAAATTGGCTGGAACAATAATCTACTTGGCGTGATTGTTCCTGGGGCAGCGACTCCAACAGGCGTTTTCTTACTGCGACAATACATGCTGACCATTCCTGATGAACTGCTAGATTCGGCTCGGATTGACGGGGCATCTGAATGGCGAATCTATTCACAGATTATTCTGCCATTAGCAGGACCCGCTTTAGCAGTGCTAGCAATTTTCTCGGTTATGTGGCGTTGGAATGACTTCTTATGGCCAAAAATCGTCCTCACACGCAGTGAATTGTTCACACTTCAAGTTGGTCTGAATGCCTTCCAAGGTGATTTGCAGATTCAATGGCATTTGGTGCTTGCGATGACCGTCTTGACGATTCTGCCGATTACACTTGTCTTTGCTTTCTTGCAACGCTATATCACAACGGGTATTGCGACTACAGGCATGAAGTAATTTTTTGTAGGGGCGATATCTATGTCGTCCGAAAAATAACCTAAACAATGATAGGAAACCTCATCAAGTGAGGTTTCTTTGTTTATATCAAATAAATGTGTAAGTTAATTTACATATTGTCTACTATTGTAAATATTTCGTTATTTAATAGCTAAAATACCGTTTCTTTTTGTTAAAGTATTTCATAAAGTGCAGTAATTTATGAGAAACAAAATCAATGAAAAAGCAATTCCCCGAAGCCCACCCGTTTTTTGACCGTACAATGGCAATCCTCAGTGTCTTAGCAATTTTTGGCTTATTCATTGATGGATGGGCACATAATCACGGCGCAGTCGATGAGACCTTCTTCACACCGTGGCACGCTGTTCTTTATGGTGCATATGGCTTACTTGCACTAACCCTCGCAGGAACACATTTTTACTACACCAGCAAAGGCTATGCCTTTAGTCATGCCTTGCCACAGGGCTATCGCTTATCATTGATTGGGGCAGGCATATTCATCCTCGGTGGAGTAGGGGATGCCATCTGGCACGAATTATTCGGCTTCGAGGAAAACATCGAAATTTTGATTAGTCCGACGCATATTGTGTTATTCGCAGCCTACATCATGATTTTATTTGGCAACATCTATGCCCGATGGTCACGTCCACAAGTCTTACGTGGATGGTCACAATTGTGGGATGTGGCGTTTTTGTGGTTAGCGGTGTTTAGTGTGATGACCTTCGTCACGCAATACGCGCATTATCTCCATGCCCTAGAATACCTCACAGGCGATTTCATCAATCCGCGCAATATCTGGATTTATAATGAATTTGGTGCGACATCATTTTTGCTGACCAGCATTATCGTGACGAGTGTTTGGTTGATTATGGCGCGTCGATGGCAATTGCCTTTTGGTATCCTAACTTTCCTTATTGGAAGCAACACCTTTCTCATGGCAGGGATGGTCATCAATGATTATGGTGACTTTAACAGTGAATGGGCTGGTATCGTTACCTTGATGGCTGTTGGGGCTGTCGGCACACTCATCGCGGATGCTGTAGTCTATTA
Organism: Chloroflexota bacterium; assembly: GCA_039200705.1. Lineage (GTDB taxonomy): Bacteria > Chloroflexota > Anaerolineae > Aggregatilineales > Phototrophicaceae > JAUZRW01. The sequence continues at coordinate 190,964 of JBCCSC010000001.1, read as the reverse complement.
TCTGAAACCATCACCGCATCGCCTCAAACACATGTACCTCAGTGCCTTTTTGATGCCGACCATTGTCACACTCGGATTCATTCTCTCGGTGAATACCTTCGGACAGCTTGCCTTTGGTGACGATTTATGGTGGTCAACGCATCTCATCATTGGCTTACCTGTCTCGGCTGGGTCATTGGGTTTGTTCCTTGCGTTGATGATGTATCCTCCTGCTGTGCCCCAAGAATACTGACCTAGTTCAATTTGTTGAACGTAACTCACGAGTCATTGAATTGATTCAATAGCGTTTTTCATAGTAAAAAATCAAAATCCCGAACATATGACCGTTCATATGCACAACATTCTCACACTATAATCTGCTAAACTCTGTAGGGACGACATCCATGTCGTCCGCTGATGAACAGACAACATAGGGCGCAATACTAACCAAAAACCAACACAAACTTTTATTCTTAGGACTATAACACCAAAAATACCTGTTTTCAGTACATCTCACCCCAAATTAGGTTAAGAGAATCAAACTTGTGAGAAGGCACAGAAGCTACTCAGGCAGGTAATCAGGGGAGTCAGCTTCGTACCCAATACTCCGCGAGATGCGAAACATAGCATGGTCAGTCATTGTATCTAGCACATCTTGCGGGAGTTTAAGCGTATCCATCACCGTTGTTTGCATGATGCTTGCCATCCCGTGCATGGATGACCATATGAAGAGTGCATCCAATTGAACCGCCTTCGGATTAGGGCTTACACCGTGCATCTGCCACACTCGCTCTACGCAATCAGTTAGCATAAGAAAGGGCTTCTGTGCGCTTTTCATCATGCTCGGATGCTTGTTCGCAGGGGGCAACACTGTTCCAAACATCAAGCGGTAGTGAGCAGGGTTCTCTATAGCGTATTGTAGATAACCTTCACCTAATGTTCGCATATCAGCATGAGGGTCATCAGTTGTGGGGTGTTGCTCTAGGTATTTGGCAAAGCGGTCAAATGTTCGTCGGACAACCTCAGCCAAGATGTGGTCACGGCTTTCAAAATGTTTATACGGTGCTTGATGCGATACCCCTAAACGACGCGAGACAGCTCGCAAGCTCAAATTATCGACACCATCACTCTCGATAATGCGGAAGGCTTCTAGCACACAGGCTTCACTTAAGTTGTCATGTTTTGCCATAGCTTCTAGTCTTTAACAATATAAATTATTCGATAAGTCATTGTAGGGGACGACCTGTGTGTCGTCCCACGCAAGAGCAGATATATTAGGAAAACGCATTTATAGAGATATATTCATTGTACAAGATCTAATAAGGAAAGCAGTTACCAAATGCAACGAGTAAACGTGGGTCACCCTGGATACGAATTTTGCGTGTCACAAACGCGAATGCCCCTGTCATTTTATGATTGAGAAAACGCACCCATGCTTCGCCATCAGCGACCATCGTCAAATCAGCTTTGCCAACAAGACCTTTTTCTTTGGTAATTGTTTGGTCTCGAATCGTCACAGTGATGTCAATCGGTGTATCGCCCGTAAATTGGAAGTGATAAACAGCATTCAATCCTTGTGATTTACCACGCTGGAAAAAATGCGTGAAATTATTTACAAAGCCTCGAATCGTCGTCACGCTTGTCCCATTTTTGACATGCTTAATGGTCTTATGGGGATAGCGTTTCTCGACAAAAGTTTCGGCATCCGAGCCTTTGGTGACGTAAATCGTCTCTTCTTTTTTCTGGAGTGGCTTCACGATATTGCTGACGAATCCACCTTTATCAGAGAGATACTCACCAATCACATCTTCACCAGCAGGGCAGACCGACATGCAATAGGCAGCCTTGTAATTAGGACCGAAGGCGAGGCTCTGCCACATCGAGACAGTTTCACCTGCATTAAATTGTTGACGATACGCCTGTGCAGAATTGCTATCAGCAACCGCATCGACCCATGCGCTAAATCCACCGAGAAACTCTCGGTAATTGTGGGTGAAACAAGCATTAAAATCGAACCAACCATCTGACCCAATTGCACCAACGGGGCAAGCCGAAACACACAACTTGCATTCAAAGCATGGATTATAGTCGATTGGAATCGTTTGCTCAGAAACATCGCTCGCAATCAGCACAGCACCCAGCAAGATGAAGTTGCCGAATTTGGGATGGATGACATTGCGATGAATGCCCATTTTGCCTAATCCTGCTGCTTCGGCGAGAGGCTTGAATGAAATTTTCCATGATTTTTCATCAGGGAAATTGCTGACTTCCATCGGAAAAGCGAGTGGCGGATTCAACGCGCGGACACCTTCAGCCGTTAAGTTTTGTGCAATCCGCCGACCAATTTCATTGACATCATCGCCTGATGTGTGAAATTCGTGATTGGAAAATGAACGCAAAGGGGTACGAATCGCTTCTTTATTCATGCGAACAACATATGGGATGACCGTTTTGACGGTTGGCATAATCTGTAAAAGGTCATCGCGTTGGTCATCAAGTTCAGGACGGTCAATGCTGACAAATCCACAATCATCTGCCCCTGCGCCTAAGACGAGTTCGCGTAACCAACTTGGGTCAATCGGCGATGGTGGTGCATCAGATGAATTTTGCTTGGCAAGTTCGGTCATCTTAATAACAGTGGGATGTGTGTTCATAGTTGCCATGATTGCCGTCCTATTCTATTGAATTTTCGTATGTGAGAACGCTCAACCAGAACGTTCTCTGGTTTTGATTAACCTGTATAAGTGATGCGATAAATTTTGTCACCCGCATCATCGGAAACAAGCAGAGAGCCATCAGGCATTACGAGAACATCGACAGGGCGACCCCATGCAATACCTGTTTCTTCGTTGAGCCAGCCCTCAGCGAAAGGTTCATAGGAGATGACTTCGTTGTTGTCATTGACCGTCGCAAGCATCACACGGTAGCCAATTGGCACACTCCGATTCCAACTACCATGCTCTGCGATGAAAATTTGGTTCTGGTAACTCTCAGGGAAGCTATCGCCTGTGTAGAAGCGCATCCCTAACGCTGCGCCATGCGGTGTGAGAGATTGTGCAGGTGGCGTGAACTCATCACAACTACGCTCATCACCAAAGGCTGGGTCAGCGATTGTACCAGCGTGACAATAGGGAAAACCCATGTGTAAGCCTTGTTCGGGGGCGTAATGTAAGGTATCAGGTGGAATATCATCACCCATCAGGTCACGCCCGTTGTTGGTGAACCATAACTCACCTGTTTCAGGATGCCAATCAAAGCCGACACTATTGCGAACACCTGTTACGTATTCTTCGAGATTCGTACCGTCTAAATTCAGGCGATGGATTGTGCCAAACATCTCTTCTAGTTCGCAAACATTACAAGGCGCACCAATCGCAACATACAACATGCCATCGGGAGCATATCCCATGTATCGCCAACCATGATGACCCACTTCAGGCAAAGCATCCGTGATGAGGGTTGATTCTGCTGATGTTAGATTATCTTCGATATCATCGTAGCGCGTAATTTGACCAATTTCGGCAACGTATAAATCGCCATCTACAAGGTCGATACCATTAGGTGAATTAAGATCACTATCAACAATGATGATGTCTTCGGCTGTTTCACTGCTGGTCGCATTGGGAATAGCATAAATGTTACCAGCACCGCGCGAACTGACAAATAGTGTGCCATTGTCGCCTAAACGCAAGGTGCGTGCGCCTTCAACATTATCTGCAAAAATACTGATTTCAAAGCCATCAGGCATTTCAACCTGATCAATCGTGCCACTATCTTGTGCGACAACTAAATGAACGGGTGCGAATTGTAATGCAATGTAACCACCAATACCTAATAAGATGACGAAAGCCACGATTCCAAACAGAATCCGCCGTCCCCAGCGTGTTCTACCCCCTGATGTTTTTTCTTGTTCTGACATTGACTCATTACTCCTAAATTATGGTCGTTGTCACTATCCTAGCATGACTAGGGTGTTGTTTTGATAGACATCGCATTAGATTGTTGATGTTGGGTCATACCTCGCATGACCATACCCATCATTCGGGCGCGTCCCCAGCGCGGTAATAGTGTAAGTGAATATTCGAGCACTTTTGATAACCACCCTGGACGAACAGTCATTTTGCGTCCGAGTGCATTGACGGTTTCTCTAGCGACTGTTTCAGGAGTGAGACTTGCGCCCATTTGCATATTCGCACGTGTGGCAAAACCACTATCAACAGGTCCTGGTGCTGATGCTAAGACATCCACACCATGTTTCGCTAATTCGAGATGTAAGCCTTCTGCCAATGTTTGGATGTAGGCTTTGGTAGCTGCATAGTGGGCTGATTGTGGCACACCTTGGAAGGCAACCAGTGAACTCAACAGAATGATGCCACCTCTATTTCGTTGTGCAAAAATCTTGCCATAATGATGAGTCATAGTGAGCACAGCACGCATATTGACATCCAGCATGTTCTGTTCGCGTTGCAAGGACGCATCTAAGAATGCACCGCTTGTGCCGAAACCTGCTGATGCCACTAATAAACCAACATCAAGATGATTAGTTTGTTGTAAAACTCTATCGACATCATCTGTATTGCTGAGATCAGCTACGATAACTTGGGTATCAATCCTGTGTTGGTCGGATAATTCTGTTGCGAGTGTGTTAAGGATAGCTTCTCGACGCGCAACTAAGACGAGGTTCATACCCCGTGATGCGAGGTTTTTGGCAATCTCAAGCCCTATACCATCAGATGCTCCTGTTACAATTGCCCATGCACCATATTTTTGTAAAAACTGTGTTGAGTTGTGTGTCATTTTATCTCACTTTACTCTTTAGTTGACACTGTCAACAATAGTCTACTCGTAAAAAGTAGACACTGTCAACTTAATGAGAGATGAGTGACGGCTTTTGATGATTTTCTCGCAATAGAGGCAAATCAAGTATGACGGGGTATAGCTTGTTTAGTGAAGCAATTTCTTGTATTGTTTGAGGGATTTTGCTCAGAGAGATTGTGGTGAGTGTCGCGTGCGCGGAAAAGTCAGTTACATAATGGGGATGGTCTTTGTGCTATGGGTTGCATTTGCCTTGCGCGTTTGGGATTTGCACAATCTGCCTCCAGGAATTTACTACGATATGGGGCGCATTCTGCAACGTATCTGGCGCGTAAACGAAGGCTACGGCGTTTTGCTCTATTTCCAAGATATTGCTGAACCGTTCGATTTCTTGTTACGGGCTATTTATCATCGTCTGACAGGTGGTATCAATCTCTACATGAGTCAACTCTTCACCATTTGGTTGAATGTTTTGGCTGTAGCAGCGACAGGATTGTGTGCGCGTGTGCTATATCATAAGCATCCCCATCGCAATTTAATTAGCTTGTTTGCGTCATTCACACTGGCGACAATGCCTACTGCCATTATGCTCGGACAACATTTATTCCGTGCAAATTGGTTGCCTGTGACAATTCCATTGACTGTTACTGCTATTATCCTTGCATGGCGCACACAAAAGATGTTGCCTGCCTTGCTATCAGGTATTTTCATGGGGATTTCAACCAGCTTTTATACAGGTGGTCTGTTGTTCCCACCAGCAATGGCTTTAGCAATTTTACTCCAACTCCTACTGACAGGCATCAAGTGGATACGAGTCAAGCAATTATTTGTTATGAGTATCGGCTTTGGCTTGGCGATGTTGCCTTGGCTATATTATTTCATCCGTGTGCCTGATTGGTTCTTACGGGTGGGGGATTTGAGCGAAGGGCAGAGTCCGCTATCGAATTCTGATTTATTGTTAGAACACATTCAAATTACACTTGCAACGATTTTTGTGCCAACATCGCTGCACGACTTGCGCTATAACACCTTTACGACTGCTTTCTTAAATCCGATTTTTGTCGTGCTATTTGTTATTGGATTAGCAATCACACTCTGGCGATGGCGACGGAGTTGGTATCTCACGCCATTACTAATTGCGTGCATTATGATTTTCCCGAATGTGCTATCTAGTGAACCATATCAACCTGTGCGGATGGTTGGGACATTTATGGGATTGTCTCTGCTGGTGGGTTTGGGAGCAAGTGAACTCTATCGTACACCAATGAAGCGATTGACTGGATTAGGCTTGTTTGCTATTTTGCTAGTTACACCGTTCTACACAGGCTATCAGGTCTGGTATCACTTCAATCAACAAGCTCAGATTACAAATCCGCATATGCCATTGAGCATTGCTCTCAAGTATCGGTTGGGCTTTGAAGATTTACTGGTTGATATGGCAGAAACAGAAATGCCGACCTATGTACCTCTCGAATATTTAGATTCTGATTTGGCTGTCAATGTGCTGCGGATTCAACGTGATTACACAGTCAGTGGCTACGACGGGCGTGAGTTACCCAATGGACGCGTTGTGATGCCACGCAATGACCAAACGTATGGCTTCTTTATTTTGGATTATATTCCTGCTCAATACGGCTTAGTTTTGCCTGATACACGCGAGATTATCATTTTACCAGCACTATCATCCGATGACGCGACTGTTCTACATGAAATGATCCTCAATGAAGGAAATGAGCTAACAAATGATAAGGGATGGGTACTGGGTCAGCAACAGATACTAGACGACACACATGTTTTCAGTGAATTGAGCAATGTCGTCGGTGATGTGATTGCGACCTATGATGATACTTTGGAACTCGTTGGTATTGATGCACCGTCTGAGTTAATTCCAAATTCGGTTCAGCCGATTACACTTTATTGGCGATTAAAAGAACAAACAGGACGGGATTATTATTCTCGTTTGCAAGTTTGGAGCTACGACGACATAAGTCATGGCTTTGAGCACACATCACCATTAGTAGGTGAGCCTGACTTTCCACTGAATATTCACTTTAATATTTATCCGACTGTCATGTGGGAGGCTGGCGAAATTGTGGCTGATACTCGCTACTTGCCGATTTCCGAGACCTTGCCAGCAGGGGGATATCGCTTTGCTCTAGCTGTTTATCGTTATCCTGGTTTTGTGCCTGTCGATACATCTGCTCCTGTGCGTGATATTTGGGGCATGGTTGGACGCACTAGTTTCGACCTTACACAATTTACTACACCTGCGGAAACACCAAGCACACAAACCATCGTTGGAGATGCTTATCATCTGCGAGAGTATACCTTATCAATGCCGTCTACGGACTTACAAGCAGGTGATACACTCTCAGCAAGCATTACATGGTATGTTGAATCACTAACCGATCAAGATTACATCACCTATTTGCATATACTCGATGCAACGGGCACATTGGTTGCTCAACAAGATACACAACCGTTTGCTGGACAATTCCCAACGTGGGCGTTTCCTACTGGGCATGATGTGACCCTGGATTATGCCCTTACAATTCCAGAAGATGCCCTTGCACCGTTCACCGTTCGTACAGGGATGTACACATATCCAGAGATTCAAGCTCTATCTGTTACACAAGATGGTGAGCTTACGCCAGAGAACTTTATTATCTTGGAATGAAATGCTGTTACTGAAGCACTGTATAATCGATGCCTTCGCGTTGGAGCATTTCTTGTAAGAGCACCCACTCGACTTGGGTGATGCGGTGTAATTTAGCACTATCGCGTTTTTGTCCCTCATAACGTGCCGAGAAACTCATCATTAAGTTACAGAGGGTAGCAATCATTTGAGCTTTAATGTCGATAGGCATATCGACTTGGTGAGCAATACTATAGGCTTCATGAATTTGGTCGAGGCGTTCTTGGATTTCACTTTGGGTCAAACCAACAGATGACTGCTTGATACTTTGATGGATAGGAGCAAGTGTTTCAGCGACATCGTGCCACCAATGGCGAATGGTTGGAAATTCTGTGCTTTGAAAGGTCATTATCAGTATATCCTCAATAAGTTGATTATTTATCGTATGTATTCATTATATCAATCAAGAGGCAATTCATCGTTAAGATTGTGAATTGCGTGTAAATCCAGTCATTTTGGATACAATCGGTGACATAAATTGATATGAAGGATATTGATATGGCTCATGGAATAGATTTATTGTCACCTGTCTGGACACATCTCACACAGATACAACCTGTAAAAGGTGAAGGCGCGTATTTGTATGATGCGGATGGCACGCAGTATCTTGATTTCACTTGTGGCATTGGCGTGACAAATACAGGGCATTGTCATCCACGCATTGTGAAGGCGATTCAAGACCAAGCCAGTCAGTTGATTTTTGGACAGATGAACATTGTCATCAATCCACAGACAGTTGCGCTGGCAGAAGAACTCAATCAGGTGACACCCCCAGAGATTGACCGCTTCTTCTTTGCTAATAGTGGGGCAGAAGCAGTTGAAGCATCGGTCAAATTGGCACGTCATGCGACGGGACGCAAGAATATCATCGTGTTTCAGGGTAGTTTTCATGGGCGAACCGCTCAGACGATGGCAATGACGACCTCGAAGTATATTTATCGCTATAACTATCAGCCATTGCCAGCAGGGGTCTTTGTTTCGCCGTTCCCATTTGCGTATGGTTCGGGCATGTCTACTGAGACAGTCACGAAAGTGTGTTTGCATCAGTTGGATATGTTGCTCAAAGGACAATCGCATCCAGATGAGACAGCCGCGATGATTCTCGAACCTGTGTTGGGTGAGGGTGGGTATATCCCTGCACCTACAGAATTTTTGCGAGCCTTGCGCGAGATTTGCGATGAACACGGCATCTTGCTGATTCTGGATGAAGTACAGAGTGGCTTCGGGCGTACGGGTAAGTTTTGGGCATTTGAACACGCTGATGTGACCCCTGACATCATCGTGATGGCGAAGGGCTTGGGCAGTGGTCTGCCGATTTCTGGGATTGCATCACGTGCGGACTTGATGAGCAAGTGGAAAGCTGGCACGCATGGTGGCACATATGGGGGCGGTAGTGCCATTGCTTCTGCGGTGGCTACTGAAACCGTTCGTATTATGCGAGATGAACAACTCCCTGAAAATGCTGACAAAATGGGTGTATATCTGCGCGAGAAACTGAGTGACTTGCAAACAACTTATCCACAGATAGGGGATATTCGTGGGCAGGGTTTGATGGTTGGTGTTGAATTCAGTTTCCCTGATAGTAATGGTAAAGCGGACAAAGTGACTGCAAAAGCTGTTGCGAAAGCATGCGTTGAGCAGAATCTACTGCTGTTGACTTGTGGCACATTCGAGAATGTCATTCGTTTTATTCCGCCATTAATTGTGACAGAAGCACAAATTGATGATGCGCTGGCGATTTTTGAGCGTGCTTTACAAGCTGTTTTACAAGTTGCTTGAGAGATAGGTTTGGGCTAATTTGTAAAATTGCTGACATACCGTAGAGTGATTCTCTTCATGACGAACTATCGATATAGGGACGTTCGCACCATCACTCAACGCAATATATTTGACTTTATCATGTGGAAAAGCATGTACTGATGCTGGCAGAACAGAAACACCCATATCAGTGGCAACTAAGCCAACAATTGTAGTGAATTGTGTCGCTTCTTGTGTGATATTTGGCTCGAATCCTGCTTGTTGGCAGGCGTTCATGATGTGTCGATGAAGTGATGTACCTAACGCTTCAGGAAATAAAATGAAGTCATCGGATGCCAATTGTTTTAGTGATATTTTTGCTTCTGATGCTAGATAGTGCGATAATGGTAGTATAGCGCAGATTGGTTCTTGAATGATGACATCAGCCTTCAAATTGTCTGATAATTCTTCGGGATGTAATCGACAGAATCCTACATCAATGCTGTTTTCCATTAGAGCGTTTAATTGCTGATTCGATGTGAGTCGCTTGAGTCTGATTTCAACATCTGGATGAGCTATACGGAATTTTTTGAGTATCTCAGGCAAGCCATGATGCACAGCACTTTCGACAAAACCAAGTTGTAAAATACCCATCTGTCCTAGTGAGGTACGTCGTGTTTTCTCAATAGCTTCCGTTACCGAAGCTAAAATAGCTTGTACTTCTTCGAGGAATACGTTTCCTGCATCCGTTAATTCTATTGAGCGTCCTCGCCGAATAAACAACTTACAATCTAGTTCTTGCTCTAATTGCTGTATTTGTTGACTCAAGGGAGGTTGAGTCATATTTAATTTTTTTGCTGCTCTGCGAAAGTTCATTTCTTCTGCCACAGCCACGAAATAACGTAAATGTCTGAGTTCCATAACTGATATGTTTTATGTATCAAAAAGTTGTAAACAATATATTGGACGTATTAGCATGTGTCAAATACACTCAGCGTTAAAAAGGAATCAATCATGGTAGACAGAGTTATCATCGTTACAGGTGGTGGTAGTGGCATTGGCAAAGCGATTGCACAAAAATTTGCTGATGCTCACGATCACGTCATCATTATGGGACGAACTGAATCGAAATTACGTTCAACATCTGATGAAATTGGTGATAATGTATCCTATATCGTCGCAGATGTGAGCCAAAGAGATTCCATTGAAAATGCCATTCAACAAATCACCGAGCAACATTCTACAATCCATGTGATTGTTAATAATGCAGGTTTTGTTCGCGGACTCCATGTTGGTATACCCCTTGATGAAGCTGAAACGATATGGGAACAAGAAGTCGGCACTAATCTCAAGGGTTCAATGTTGTTATCTGTTGGCTTATCGGCTTATCTTTCTCGTCCGAAGGGACGCATCATTAATATAGGGTCGATTGCTGCTTATACAGGTGGCAGTCGTGGTGGTGTGATTGGATATGCCGCCGCTAAAGCTGGGTTACATGGTTTGACTGTGGCACTTGCTCGTGAACTTAGCCCTGACGGTATTACTGTCAATACGATTTCACCAGGATTGATTGTTGACACTGATTTCTTCGGTGGACAACTATCTCCAGAGCGTGTTCAAGCTGTTAGTGATGCTGTGCCCTTAGGTCGTCCTGGACATCCTCATGAGATTGCTGAGACTGTCTTTTTCCTTGCAAGTGATGGCGCAAGTTACATTACTGGTGAAGTGCTACACGTCAATGGTGGTTGGTTATTCGGGCACTAATTTCTCTAGGGCGGTGCGGAGTTGACCTGTGATGGGTGTGGGTCGGGTGGTGATGCGGTCAACGAAAACGTGAACAAAGTAGCCGACTGCAACAGGGGATGCTTCATCTTGTTTGAAGATGGCGATTTCGTAGCGACAGCTTGTGTTACCAAGTTTGCGGACACGTAGACAGGTTTCTAGCACATCAGGGAAGCGGACAGGGGCTAGGAATTGACAATAGGTTTCGACGGCAAAGCCAACTTGTTGACCGTGTTCGGAGTCTAGTCCGCCTTCACGCACAAGATAATCGGCAATGACAGTATCGAAGTAGGCATAAAACACAACATTATTGACGTGATTATACATATCAATGTCACGCCAACGAGTGGGTATCGTGAGTTGATAGCGATAATGTTCTCGGCGTTCGTCTTGTGGTTTGTGGTCTGTCATAGGCTATCTCCGATTGTTTGAAAAAGCTAATTCATTTTGCTTCATTTTTGTTCAATCAACGTAATTTTAGCTTGTTTTTGGTGTCATAGTCTCAAGAATAAAAGTTTCTGTTGGTTTTTAGTTTATGTTATCCCCTCGATTGCGCCCATTATCTAGACAATTTAGGTGAGACGATGCTGACGGTCATCTTCTTCTAGGAATTCTTCTAAGCCGTCCATATTGATGTTGATGGCATATTGTCCTTGCATTTCGAGCAAGCCTTCAATTTTGACAATGCGGTCTGTGAGGCGTGCGATGGCGTTGGCAAAGTCAGATGCGTAGGTGGGACCGTGATAGGGCAAATTTTCAAGCAAGCGGATGATTTGGGTAAGCATTTTATCGCGGATGTCTTCGTAATGGGCATTGACGATACGACTTTTTGAATCTTGTTCCCAAGAAACAATATTTTCGCTTGTTTTAAGTTCTTTTTTCCAGCGATGGAGCGTATTTTTAGAAATACCTGTTTCTTGATGGGTACGCTCTACATCACCGATGTTGACAATCAGTTGACGAATGGCAATTGATTTTTCTCGGTTGGTATACATTTGTGTTTGCTCCTGTTGATAGATAGTATGCGTTGTAGCTCAAGGGTACAGGAGAATGAGGGTTAAGTGTTGTGCATATGAGCGGTCATATGTTCGGGATTTTGAGTATTGGTGCCTAGTCATACGTGATGTAGAGGAGAGAGCGGGGGAATAAAGCTAAATTCAGTGAATAAAGTAGTTCGAGTCTTGACGAAAGGTCTGAGCCAAACCAAGTTTAAGAAACTATCTGAATATTTGAGAGGCAGCCTTAAATATGATGATTTGGGTGGGTCTAAGACCCACGCCCTTACACATGAAAACCATGATAGGGTAAGAGAGAGTTTGAAACTCTCCCACAAAATCGTAATTTTCAGATGACTTCTAAAGTCACGAAACCGAAATCAAAGTAGGTCAGACTCTATGCGCCGATTATTATCACTTTCGATGATTGTACTGATTGCAAGCCTCAGCATCATCGCATATCAGATAAAACATCCTGAACCCCTGACTATCCAAACGGATACAGTGACATTCACCTCCTCACATCGCCACATTATGCCGAGTCAATGTCCAACGATTACATGGGATGTAACGCATGTTGATACGATTAGCCTCAATAATGTACCTGTGTCAGCAAAAGGAAGCATCGTCGATTGTCTTGACACATTAACACAACCTATTCTGATTGTGGGTGGCAATACATATCGTCTACCCATTGAGATGCTTCATGCACGCATTGACATCTTCTTACTGATTGGTCTGAGTCTGATGAGTTTGTTAGGGATAGTCCTAGCAAGTGTTCATCTTTTTTATAAACAAAAATCTATTTCAGCCCAAATAATTGAAACTACTATATTCATTTATACAAGCATCGTGTTCATCATTTGGTCGCTCGTCCTTATCTTCAATAGTTCGGTGATTGCGTTGGATGGAACACGCTATTATGCCCTATTTGATGATGCGCTCATCACCATGCGCTATGCAGAGAATTTAATCGAAGGCAATGGGGCAGTCTGGAATATCGGTGAACGAGTCGAAGGCTACAGCAATCCACTTTGGTTGTTGGTGATGAGTGGCTTATTGCTCATCACAGATAAAATCACGGCTGTATTGTTCGTACAAATTTTAGGGAGTCTGCCTGTACTCATCACCGCAGGGATTGCAACGCGCATCATTAATTACTGGTTAAGCAATTATCCTAATGACATACGGTCATTTGCCCGAATAATGACTTTCATTCTGATGCTATGGGGGAATTACGCTTTTACGTATTATGCGCTGATGGGTATGGAAAGCAGTTTACAAGTTTTACTCTTGATGGCAGCACTTCACTATAGTGTTCAGTATCGTGGAGAATCGTCCAAGCAAGATTTACTCATCATCTCAAGTTGTATCGGACTCAGCTATCTGACACACCCTGATACGCTCATTCTGATTATTCCATTTGGTCTCTATCTACTTTTGATGCACTCTTCTTATAAAAAGAATTTCTTCCAGAATACGTTCCTCTTAACTAGTGTAGCCTTCTTTATTTGGTGGACACATCTCGCCATACGTTATCTCTACTATGGTGAATTGGTATCCAATGTTGCACTCTACAAATCAGGACTTGCTTTCAGCAATCGCCTCAGCATTGGTGTCGATTACCTCAGCACATCGCTACAACCGTACAGCCTCATTCTTATCATTGTCGCGATTGGCTTGTTGTTTAACTTTCGGCGTTTCAAACTCGGACTACTACTCATCGTCCTCGTCCAACTCATCTATCAAGGCATCATCCGAGGCGATTTCCCACCACTTGCTCAATATTTGCATTTTAGTCTGATGTGTCTGCTTCTGCTTGCTATCTATGACATCACTCATTTGTTACATACGCTATCTCAGCGCATGAGTGAAAATCAACTGTCTACATCAATCAGGCATTGGGGGATAGCATTCAGTGCTATTGCAATCTTAGTCATAGCCACAAATTGGGATTATAAGCGACAACTTGTCTTTTTAAGTCGTCCATCTTATGTCTTTGAATACGAAGTGTATATCAATCAGGCGGTGGCACTCAATCATATTTTGACAGAGCAGGGCAGTGTAGGCGTTATTTGGGCAGGAACAATTCCTTATTACACCAATGCCCAAGCCTATGATTTTTTCGGTAGAACTGACCCCGTTGTTGCTCAGACATCACCTAATGACAATATGGGATTTTTCTTATCTGGGGTCAATAAGACCTCACTTTTACATTCTATTATAGAGCAGCAACCAGATTATATTGCAAGCTGTCGATTACTGACTGACGATGTGTGTCATCTGATAGAAGGGGATTATGCGTACTATGTGTATCAGAATCGTGTTGGTTTGCTGCTCAGGGTAGGGTCGTCAAATATTTTATGGGAGCAATTTGATGAGCGATAGTAAGGCATATTGTAAGAATGTATCAAAATTGTCACAACAAAGCCATTTTATTTAAAATCAAGATATTATCAAAAAGTAGGATTAAATAAACCTAATACAAACATTATCATAACAATTTTTGTAACAAACGGTGCTATAATACAATTTACATTATTTTATAACTTTAGATTACATTTTCTTACCAAGAGAAGTTTATTTGACGAATTTTGTTATTGATTGGTCTCAAAGTTTGTAAAGTATTTTAACGATGGAGTGTCAGATTATGATGATTTTTGACCATAGTAAATTAGTGCTAATTTTTGCCAAAGTAAGTTCATTTAATTTACGAACAATTAATGTCCAGTTTTACAATTGTAATATTTTTTCAACAAATAGTGCTGGAGTGCTTAAAAATAGGCATTTTTCCATTGAAGCAACCTTAAGTATTCTCAAACGGTCTTTTAATAAATTGTAATATTGTGCTACGATGTCAAAGTAAATCACCTGAAGGTAGCTCTTGGACTCCAAGAGATTTAGGTGGGGGTAGAAGGTTAAAAGAGATGAAACGCATTTTTGGGCTAATACTATCACTAATTATAGTGAGTATGCCCACTATTTTAGTATCTGCTCAAAGTTCAGGTACGATAACTCGAATCGAATTCCCTGGCGGAAGACCGAACTGTAGTGGTCGAGGCTCAGTCTTTATCACTTACTCCAATCCTAACAATAGTCCAGGATGGATTACTGCTACGACAGGTATGGTTTCGCAAACGAGCGTCGGTTTCGGTTCTGGTACAGTATCATTGCAAACTGACCCAGCCAACAATGTTTTTGATGGTGTCTTCAAAATCGAAGTTCGCTTTGGTCCGCAAGTACAGTCTAGCCAATGGTTTAAGTCAATTAATTGGTTTGATTGTGCCACAGGTAAGAGCACACCTGTTGGTGTTCAGGCTCGTCCTGATGAATATGACCTTCCTTCCGACTTAACCAGTCGCCTTTTCGTAGGAACTAACGATACATCTCGCTTGACGATTAATCGTTCTCTCGCCGTAACACAGCCTAGTAACGGAACTGCTGAACTTGTTCGGACAGGATTTTTCGATTACACACCCAACCCAGGATTTGTTGGTCGAGATAGCTTCGTCTATAGGTCATGTAACATTGGTGGCTTCTGCAGAGATGCTACTGTGACAATTGATGTGTTCCAACGACCACGCCCAACTGTGACGGCTGTGCGCCTTGTCGAGACAACTTGTGAAGCTGCGGGGATTTTGGAAGTAGACCTCCGATACGATGGCGATGAAGCATGGGTCACTGCCAATAGTGCTATCGAAGACCTCGAAGACATCACGACAACGGATACTTTCCTTGTCGGAGACCGCACAATTCCGATGGATGTGTCTAGTGCAGGTGTTGTCATTGATGGCTTTGCATTCAATGTACGTGTCCGCTATGGTCCATCAGCACGTAGTGGTGAATACTACGACGAGGATTTCTGGTTTGATTGCAACACAGGCGCACGAATCAGCACAGACATCACAGCTTTCAATGATAGTTTCACAGTTCCTGAAGATTTCTCGGTTGCATACAATGTGACTAGCAATGACGACTCTGATCTACCCTTGGACTTCGATTCGCTCTCAATTACTGAAGAGCCAAGTCGTGGTACGGTGAGTATTGGGGCAAACGGCAACATTACATACACGCTGACTGATGGTGAATTTTCAGGTGTTGACAGCTTTGAATACGAAATCTGCAATGTGGATAGCACCTGTGATACCGCAACCGTCACCGTTTCAATCGAGGACTTACCTGCTCACGAAATTACCAATATCTCCTTAGCACAGACTACCTGTGATGGATTAGCAATTCTGGATGTAAGTGTCATTTACTCTGGTCGCCAAGGTTGGCTGACAAGCAAACTCAGCACATCGGATAGCATCCTTGACATCACCAGTGATGACCTTGATAGTTTTGGCGATGAATTCACGTTCTCAATGGAACTCAATGTCACACCTGCTGATTTGGTGGATGGTAACATCTTGCGCATTGAAACCCTTTATGGAACATCCGCAAATGATGCTACCTATGATAGTGAAATCAATTTCTATGACTGCGAAACTGGTTTACCAATCGATAAGGCACTCTCGGCATTTGATGACACACTAACCGTCGCGGAAAGTTTCCCACGAAGCGTCAATGTGGTCGTCAATGATCAAACAGATTTGCCGATTGATAACAGTAGCTTGCGTATCATCACTGACCCAGCACGCGGTACAGCAACACCTGTTGGCAATGGTGAAATTCAATATCAATTGACTGATGGCGAATTTTCGGGCACAGATACCTTCGAGTACGAGGTGTGCAACATCGCGGATGTCTGTGATACAGCTACAGTGACCATCACTGTCATTGACCTACCACCTCACGAAATCATCAGTGTCAACATCGTTGAGATTACGTGTGATGCGCTTGGTTCAGTTGATGTAACGGTGCAATATTCAGGTAATCAAGGCTTTGTAACTGTCGAAACAGGCATCACAGAGTTTGAAGACATCACGAGTAATGCTTTTGAAGATTTCACAGAGCGAACCGTGAATCTACCCATCTCGGCAGAAAATGGCGCGGTCAGTGGCGATAACGTGCTCACCATGAACGTTTTCTATGGCACATCGCCGAGTGATGACACCTATGATAGTGAAACTCTCTACTTCGATTGTGTCACAGGCGAACAGATTACACCAACGGTCAACGCTGTTGATGATGACGGTGGTGAAGTCGAAAGTGCCGATGAACTTGAAATCGACATCTTGGCAAATGATGAATCACGCTTGCCACTCGATACCGATACTTTGCAAATCCTTAGTGAACCAGTTGGTGGCGAAGTTGTAATCCAAGCAGATAATACCGTGCTGTTCACACCAGACCCGAATTTTGCTGGTACAACCACCTTTGAGTACGAAATTTGCAACACAGGTGAATTCTGTGATACCGCTACAGTGACAATTCAGGTGGTTGATGTAACACCAGAATGTGACGTCCTGACACCACGCGAAGAAATGATGATTTTCCCACCACGCGAAATTATCGTCGTGTTAGTTGATAACATCGACTACGACCCAACAACAGGCAATATCTTCTACGATATTCTTGGCGTAACGCGCGTTGTTAACGGTGTACCATCACTGATGCGTGTCTCAGATATTGATTGGGGTGTTCGTAAAGACCTCATCAATGCTGAAACATCAGGGTATCAAAACTGGCGAAGCTATGCCGTTTACTATGCGCCACCAGGACCATACCCACGCAACTGTGCAGGGACAGCGTATGTCTATGTCAATGCAACAGTCTATGCGAATAACTGTCGAACCCCAGCCGTTGACCTGCGTGAAATTCGTTACGATGTCGGTGATGATAATAGTGATTTCTCGGCAACGGATTGTGTGACAGGCTTACCACCGAACGACATCATCTTTGCAGTCAATGACTATGTTCAAGGTGCAGAGAGTGGCGCGAGTGTCAGTGTCGATGTCTTAGAAAACGACCAAGCATTGTTCTCATTCGACCTTGCAACGCTGGAAATCATTGCAGAACCATCGGGTGCAACAGCGAGCGTTGTCGGTGACCAAATCACTGTTGATATTGGCAGTGATACGACAGGCACAGTTCGTTTGACCTACCAAATCTGTACCGTGAGTGGTTCATGTGATAATGCCGATGTGATTATCACGGTAGGTGGTGTGTCTGTTGCCTCTGCACGAAGCGCAAGTCAACCAGAACCGATGCAGTTCTCACAATCACCAGTGAATAACGAACCGAGTGATGTTGCTGTAGTGCCTGAATCACCAAATGATGATGCAGGGTCACCACCAACGGACTCGCCAGTCGTAGTTGAGGAACCAAACGATGATACAACACCAGGTGATGATACAGGGTCAACACCAACCGACCCAGGTCAGCCATCGACACCAACGCCGACACCAGCACCAACTAATCCGATTGTTGTTGCGAATGATATGGCAGTAGCGCGGTCAAAGAGTAGCACAGAATCAAGTATCAATGTAGTACGAAATGATGTCTCGAACTATCCATTCGATATGAATAGTTTGACCATCACAAGTAACCCAGGTATTGGTAGCGCAACAGTACGCGACGGACTAGTTGTCTTTACTGGCAACGGAACAGAGGGTGTTACGAGCTTCAGTTATCAGATCTGTAACACTGAAGGAGGATGTGATACTGCAACTGTCACCGTCATTTTGGCACACGTTACTGCCGAATGCGAAGGGTACACGGCGGTCTTTGAAAATGGTGTCCCAGCCGACCCAATTCCTGATAATTGTGAAGTTGTTTCACCACCAATCACAACACCGCCACCAGCTTCAGGTGACCCAGTGACACCTGAGCCAAGCGAAGATTCGGGTACAACACCTGAGCCGACTGATGACTCAAGCGCAA
Organism: Chloroflexota bacterium; assembly: GCA_039200705.1. GTDB lineage: Bacteria > Chloroflexota > Anaerolineae > Aggregatilineales > Phototrophicaceae > JAUZRW01. Next base: position 172,136 of record JBCCSC010000001.1, on the reverse strand, counting down.
CACCTGAGCCAACAGACGACTCAAGTGAAGAACCAAGTGCAACACCAGAACCCACTCAATCCGAGTAATCTGTCTAGCACAGAATAGCTACACGAGAAGATGGTATTCGTAGGGGATGCCATCTTTTCTTTTTTTTATAGTAATTCCCGAATATTATCAAAGAAACGTATCGTCTGCGTTTGTGCCCAATTGGTATAACTCAAGGGCGATATACCTTCGACGAAGCCCACATGACCTCCATTTTCGGGAAAGAGTGAGACCAACCACTGATTGCGTTCAATCACATCCAGAGGAATATCTCGATTGAAGAAGGGGTCATCATAGGCGCGTAGTAATAATGTTGGACGACGAATCCCATCTAGGAAATTGACACTATTGCTCCGTGCGTAGTAATCCTCAGAATCAGTGAATCCATGCAATGGAGCGGTAATCGCATCATCAAATTCACGAATTGTCTTGGCAGTCAAAGCGCGATAAGGGTCGGCTGGTGTATCCATTAAGTCATGTGCTTTGAGACGCACCTTTTTCTTGAGGCGACTCAGTAAGTTATTGCCGTATAAGCGTCCGATAGGGTCATCACTAATTTTTTGCTTGCCTGTGGCGATGAATACAGGCGAAATTGCTGCTCCACCAGCAACTCGTTCAGAGAGAGACTCAGATTGTTCGCCCAAAAATTTGAGTAAAATATTGCCCCCCAATGACACACCGACCATAAAAATTGGTGCATCGGGATATGTTTCTAGCAAATAGTCGAGTACCAAACCGACATCGCCTGTTGCCCCCATATGATAGAAGAAAGGTTGCCGATTCATCTCCCCACTGCATGAACGATAATTAATCCCTACACAGCGATAACCTGCTTGCACCGCCGATTGATACAAATCAATTGCATAACCTCGTCGTGCATCACCTTCTAAACCATGTAATAAATACAAAATCGGTGCATCATCCCCCAATTGTGACCATATCTGACCTTCGATTTCGACAAAGTCAACATCGACAAAATCATCATCAGGCGTATCGAGACGGACACGTCGAAAGGGTGGTTGTCGCTTTGTTTTACGAAAGAATTCTCCAGCTAGCGTTTGTATGTGTGGATTTGTCATCAGAGGGTGGGGACGAAAGGGGGTTGCGACAAAATTAAGTTTTGAAGGGTGTACTGTCATCTTAAACTGTCATTTCTAAGTAATCACGAATAACTGAGCTTAAACGCTCACAGGCAGTATCCACGTCATCACGCGCATCAACAAATTGGTGATTAATTAAGCGCAGTGGAATAGCCTCTTTTACATCACCTTGCATCAAAATAGGGAAGATACGTGTATCGTTTGCTTCGGCGTAACCTAGCTCTCGTCCAACCCATGTTGATTGTGCAGCATTCGGCGATAAAATCGAGACAAGACAACGACTCCGTGTAATCATCTCAGCGAGGGCTTCTGCCCAATCACGGCTAGGTTCAATTTCTTCGTCGCACCACACACGGAAGCCTTGTGCTTGCAATGCTTGATACACTTGGCGCATATATGCACCATCATCATGACTATAACTGACAAAAATGTCATTCGCCATCTTGTCTGTTTCTTCGACAGATTCAACCAATTGGTGACGGTTAAGCACCCCTTGCACGACATCCAATAATTCTTGCCGACTAAAAGGCTTTAATAGATAATCATCCGCGCCCATCAACAAACCACGTCGGACATCCTTCCCTTTATCAAGTGCTGATACAAAAATAAAAGGTGTTTGTGGCACAACACCCGCATCGGATAAGCGTTTATAGACCTCGTAGCCACTCAGCAAAGGAATCATAATATCGCAAATGATGAGGTCAGGTCGCTGAGTATCTACAGTTTGCAAGCCTTGGGGACCTGTGGTCGCGGTGATAATCTCATAATCGAGTGATTTGAGCATCATCACCATTAGATTACGAACATCATCGTCATCTTCAATGATTAATACAGTTGTCATCAGTAATCCCACTGTTTATTTCACTATCTTCCATATGATACTGCATCCGTCGAGGTTTTAAAAACTTAACTTTGAACATTTCAGGTTTCCTACACGTAAGACAAAATAAGTCAACCAACCATAGGAATCGAACAAATGGCAGACACGAACACGATTACACGCGACCTTCATAATTTCACACGCATTGATTTACGTGGGGCAGGACATATTCATCTAGCGCAAGATGCCGATTTTTCGTTTGACATAACGGCTGAAAATCATATTCTTGACTTGATAGAAACATTTGTCGAAGACGATACACTGGTCATCCGTTTTGTCGAAGGCACAAAGCGCGTCCAAACTGACAAAAAAATTGAATATCATATCACAATGCCTGTCATTGGCGGTGTGAAAATTAGCGGTGGTGGCTCGTTACAGTGTGAACGTATCGCTGGCAAGAGCTTCAAATTGAATTTACCTGGTGGGTCAACTGTTACCATCGGGTCAATTGCCGTAGCCGATTTTGTGCTTGGTGTGCAGGGTGGATCAAAAGTGACTATGGACTCGGTTCAGACTGGTACTGCTACGATGAATATCCCTGGTAGCCTCAACATGACACTTGGTGAATTAAATGCTGACCAACTCAATATGACTGTACAGGGCACAGCCAACATAAACATTGCAGGGCGCGTTATCTCGCAGACATTGGATGTACTCGGCGTGGTCAATATCAAAGCTGAAAAATTACAATCTGACCATGCAAAAGTAAAGAGTCTCGGCATGAGCAATATCACCCTTTGGGTATATGAAACTCTGGATGCCATTATTAGTGGGGCAGGGAATATCAAATATTATGGCGATCCCAATGTGAAAAAGTCTGTGAGTGGCTTCGGTAAGGTCAAACGACTTGGTATGTCACCAGCGCAGGTTGTCTGAACTTAACAACCAGCGTAAACATCTTCGATAGATTGTAGCTTACTATTTTTATAACTTTTGTGTAGCTTCCTTCTTGGAAATGCCATTTAGACTGTGCTATAGTCCTCTTTCACAGTCTAAATCGGATATCACACAACCAACAGGATTCACACACTATGCCGATTGTTCAGCATTCTCAATTACCTAGCTTTGACCGTCTGCGCGATGAGGGGCAAGAAGTCATCCGACTTAACCGCGCATTGAAACAAGATATTCGTGAATTGCATATTGGTTTGCTCAATATGATGCCTGATGCAGCCCTCGAAGCAACTGAGCGACAGTTCATGCGTCTTGTTGGTAGTGCGAATCAAATTGTGCAACTCTTCGTACATCCTTTTACAGTGGAAGGTCTACAACGTAGTGCCGAAACACAAGCCTATATCGACCAATACTATGCTAAGTTTGATGACCTCAAACAAGATGGCTTAGATGCCATTATCATTACAGGGGCAAATGTTGCCAATCCACACTTAGAACAAGAGCCATTTTGGGATACGTTAGCGGAGGTCATGGCATGGGCAAAGGATAATGTAACGTCCGTGCTGTGTTCTTGCTTATCCACTCATGCGCTGATGAAACTCTACTATCAAACAGACCGCGTTCCGTTACCACAGAAAAAATGGGGGGTGTATAACCATCGCATCAAACAACCAATGCACCCCTTACTCCGCAATATCAACACACGCTTTGATGTGCCACATTCGCGTAACAACGCCATCACACGCGAACAATTTGAGGGAGCAGGCTTACCCATACTCATAGAAAGTAAACAGGGGGGCGTGCATATGGCTGTCAGTCCCGACCATCTGCGCGTTGTCTATTTTCAAGGACATCCTGAATATGACATCAACAGTCTGCTTAAAGAATACAAGCGAGAAGTCCTGCGTTATCTCAATGACGAGCGCGACGAACCCCCATTCCCTGAACATTACTTCAACGAACGTGCTATGACTATCGCTAGCAAATACATCGGCACCGCCCTCCATGCCAAAGAAAGTGGCACAACTATTCCTGACTTCCCTGAAGATGAGATACTGCCACATCTCGATAATACATGGGGCGATACAGGCAAAGCGATTTTTAATAACTGGCTTGGACTCGTCTACAAATTTACAGGAGTCAAGCGCAAGCAACCCTTCATTCATGGCATTGACCCCAACAATCCATTGGGATTAGCCTAATACACTTGTTTAGGTATCGCACCAAACAATACTAATACTGAAAATATTCATATAGCAGAAAGGAATCTTTACTTATGACAACACCGACCCCCATCAAGCGAGCGGATGTACCTAAAGAACAAACATGGAATCGTGAAAGTGTCTTTGCTACTTGGAATGATTTCCAAGCAGAATATGATGATATTGCTACGCAAATTCCGACCCTCGCTTCCTATAGAGGAAGACTATCAGAATCCGATGATGTTTTAGCAGAATATTTTGACACACTCTTCGCGTTACGTCGGCGAGCAGGGCGTTTAGCGGTCTTTGTGGGGTTAGCAACGGCTGTTGATACTTCTGACGACACGGCACGCACAATGGAAGGGCAGGTCAATACACTCTTCGCGCAGATGGCTGGTACGATTGCTTTCACTGAACCTGAATTGATTGCAATGGGCAATACACTCAGTCAGTGGGCGCAAGCAGATGAGCGATTAAGCATTTACCAGCATTACTTTGATGATTTATTGCGCCAAGCTGAACATACTCAATCACCTGAAGTTGAACGCTTGTTAGGTATGCTGACTGATGCTTTCAATGGTCCATATGCTACTTATGTAGAGTTGGTTAATACTGACCTCAAATTCCCTGATGCGCTTGATAGCCAAAACAATCCTCATCGTGTCGCGCAAGATATTGTGCCACCCACAGGCATCAAATCCACTGACCGCGACCTACGCCGAGATGCGTGGGAAAAATTCTGCGATGGTCACAAAGCAGTTGAAAATACACTCGCTAGCAATCTCATCACTAATATCAAGCAGTACGTTTTCCTTGCACGCGCTCGCGGATACGAAACTGTTCTCGAAGCACGCCTCGCACCTGCCAATTTGCCTGTTGCTGTGTTTCATAACTTAGTTAACACCTTCAAAGATAATTTGCATGTCTGGCATCGCTATTGGGAAGCTAAACGGAAAGTTATCGGTGTTGAGGAAATTCGCCCCTATGACATTTGGGCACCACTCACAGAAAATCCACCGTATATCAGTTATGAGCAAGCAGTTGATTGGATTGTGACAGGCTTAGAGCCACTCGGTGAACGGTACACCAACGTTCTTCGTAAAGGGGCAACGACTGACCGCTGGGTCGATTATGCTCAGAATGAAGGGCGCAAGCAGGGCGCATTTTCGAGTGCTTGTTATGACTGTCCACCTTTTATTTTCAATACTTTTGATGGTTCATTGACAGGGATGAGCGTTCTCGCCCATGAACTTGGGCATTCAATGCACAGCTATTGGATGGATCAACATCAGCCAGAAGTTTATAATGGCTACTTTGCTAATGGTTCATCGGGTGCAATTGCAGAAACCGCTTCTAATTTCCATCAAGCGATGACTCGTGCTTATTTGCTCAGTATCAACACTGATGACCGCGATTTCCAACTCTCGCTAATTGAAGAAGCCATGTTCAACTTCCATCGCTATTTCTTCATCATGCCGACTTTAGCACGCCTCGAACTTGAACTGTATACTCGTGCCGAAAATAATCAGCCTCTCAATGCTAGCATCATCAATGAGTTGACGGCACAGTTCTTTGGTGAGGGCTATGGCGATGCCCTGAGCGATGAGCCTGTTCGCACCGCCACCAATTGGATGCAATTCCAGCATGTGTATGTGCCGTACTATACCTTCCAGTATTCTGTCGGGATTAGTGCTGCTCATGCCCTCTCAGGCAATATCCACGATGGTAAACCGAACGCAACAGACAATTATCTCAACTTCATTGGGGCGGGATGGTCACATTATGCTATCGATCTCTTTAAACTCGGTGGGGTTGATATGACTTCTGCTGAAACTATCAAACAGACGTTTGCGGTTATGAGCAAACTCGTCGAACGCCTTGAAGACCTCGCACCATAGCATCACACAACAAAAAAGGCAGTCGATAGTTGACTGCCTTTGTGACTCGATCTGTACGGAAATAATTGCATAGAACAATTTGTGTGTTGTTTCTATATGGGCGCAGACACAGCTACGCCCCCACCATAATGAATCTGTTTATGCAGGGTATGCGACAACGACTGTTCGGCGTGTATACCACCCAGTTTCTTCGCTATATGAGCCTAAATCACAAGTAAAGAGTGTCAATTGTTCGTGGGTTGTTGGATGCAAGACATGAATATCGGTTTCTGCAACGTTGGTCAGATGGTCAACAATGTACCGTTTCACTTGCCCATCGACATGCACGAAAATTTCATCGCCAGCTTGCAATAAATGCAAATTATAGAAAATATCAGGATTACCATTTACATCGGTTGAATGTCCGCCAAGGGCGACATTGGTTGGTGTGTTGAACCAAGGCAACATCTCCAGATGAGCTACTGTCCAATGGAGGTGTGTGACATCCCATGTACCATCGACAAAGGGGGCAGATAAAATCGGCGTTGAAACACCAATGGCAGGAATTTCGAGGGTAGAGCCTTCATTAGCGCGTGTGCCATCCACATTGAAGAACAATAAGCCAACAGCGATGAGCAATGATGGAACGATGAGTCGAAGTAATTTCATGTAATGTATCCTGTTATGTGTTATGGTTTATCTTACGAACTGACCACAGGATATAATTGATTTAGAATTTAAAGCGTTAAGATTTTAGTAAAAAATTAACTATTTCAATATTGTTACAAATTAAATGCTTCTCATACGATGTACGGCTGAAGCAAAAAAGCACCCTCGTTATGAAGAGTGCTCTTTCGATTAAAGATACTCAGATGGCTATAGAACTTATTCGCCTGTACCGACGAAAATCAGCAATTCATCCCACGCATCATTGTAGGCTTGCTCAACATCAGCATCAGGTTCTTCGATGACGAACAAGTTTGCGCGTGTTTCGTCACTAGGGTAGATGCCTGGGTCTTCGAGCAATTCTGCATCAATCAAGCCTTCATCAATGGCAACTTGATTTGGTGAAGCATATGCAGTGAAGTTACTGATGTCCGCACTCACTTGTGCATCGAGAATGTAATCAATGAAAACCATCGCCAATTCTGGATTCGGTGCATCAATTGGCACAGCGAGATTATCTGTCCAGAGGTTTGCACCTTCTTCTGGAATCACATAAGCATAGGTATCACATTCACAGTCATAACCGAGGTCAATGATGTCACCACTGTATTCAACAGTAATATCGACATCACCACGTACCAATAATTCTTGACCATCATCGGCGGCGATAACGACTACATTGCTACCATTATCTTGCAAGAACTGCCGCGCTTCTTCAATTTCTGATGCTTCGGTGGTATTCGGGCTATAACCGAGGATGGTTAGAGCTACCCCAAACATCGCACGACGGTCATCCAACCATGCGACAGGACCATCATACGCCCAAAGTTCAGCCCATGAGTTGATGCCATCTGGTAATTTTTCGGTATTGTAACCGATGCCAACCGTACCCCATTGGTAGGGCACAGAGAATTCATTTTCTGGGTCGTAAGGTGCGCCAGTTAGTGTATCACTCAGATTCGCAAAATTTGGAATCGCATCACGGTCAAGTGGAATCAAAAGACCTTCACGAGCCATGACAGCGATAGTATCACCACTAGGTACGATGATGTCGAAACCTGGGTTGCCTTGACGAATACGGGTGAGGGCTGCTTCGTCACTTTCAAATGTGGTGTATTCGACGGTCACGCCACAGAGTTCTTCAAAATTAGGAATGGTATCTTCTGCGATGTAGGTTGACCAGTTGTAAACACTCAATTGTTGACCTTCAAAACCTTCAGGGCAAGTCCATGAAGTTGCAATTTCCATATCGTCCATTGCTTCAGCATCGTCAGAGTCTTCCATGTCCTCGTCGTCCATAGGCTCTTCAGTTGCTTCGTCCATGTCTTCGTCATCCATGGCTTCTTCGGTTGCTTCGTCCATATCTTCGTCATCAGCAGATTCGGCTGTTGCTTCTACCACGACTTCTTCGGTTGCTACAGGTTCTTCGACATCACTCGAATCACCTGAGTCATCTGTCGCACAGGCTGCTAAGACGAACATCAATAGTAGGAAAAATATTGCTAAACGTCGCATTGAGTCCTCCGTAAAGGATAAGTGTGTATAGTTAAAATATCAGGCACGAACAGCGTTGCGTCCTTGTAATGCCATTGATATACCAATAAGAATGGTCGATACCACGAGCATAATCGTGGAAATCGCGTTAATCTCTGGTGTGACGGATAATTTAAGCAGTCCGTACACAAACAGCGGAAGTGTATCTGTTCCGACACCACTTGTAAAGAAGGTGACCACGTAATCATCTAGCGATAGTGTGAACGCCAGTAAAGCCCCAGCTACAACTCCAGGTAAGATTAAAGGAAAGGTCACACGCCAGAATGTCTGCCAATTGTTCGCGCCAAGGTCACGCGCAGCTTCTTCCAAGCGCGGATTCATATCAGCTAATCGCGCCCGCACCACAATCGTCACATACGAGATATTAAATGCCATATGCGCGATGATGATTGTGCCAAAACCGAAGGTCGCACGTGTGCCCGTCAAATCTGACCACCATGAAAACAGAGCATTGAAGAAAATCGCCAATGAAATTCCTTGTGTAATTTCAGGAATCACGACAGGCAAAAACATAATTGCATCCAAAAAACGCTTACCAGGGAAGTCGGTACGCGCCAATGCCATCGCTACCATCGTGCCAAATATCGTCGAAAGAATCGTAGCAGTGATGCTGACAATCATGCTATTACGAACAGCTTGCAACAATAGTTCTGTCGAAAAGCCGACTTCTGTACCGACAATGCCATTCAGGATGTTGTTGTACCAACGCAAGGTAAAGCCTGTGAATGACGATACTGAACGTGATGAGTTGAAAGAAAAAACCACCAAAATAACAATTGGTGCCCACAAGAAAAAATAAGAGAAAATAGGATTCAGCCATAAGCCAATCTGACCCAATTGACGAATCCGTAAATCACGTTGTATTGCCGATTGATTGAGTTGATAGTGTTCGCGTGTTGTCTCGCTCATTGCTGATTACTCCGTCTTGTGGTGAACAACACATAAAATATCAATGCCAGCATGACCAAGCCCATCAAAATCACACTAAATGCTGATCCACGCGGTACATTACCTGACCCTACGAATTGACGTTGAATCAAATTACCAATCATCAAGCCTCGTGTCCCTCCCAACAAATCAGGGGTGACATATGCACCAATCGCAGGGATGAACACCAAGGCTGTGCCAGCCGCTACCCCAGGTAAAGTCAAGGGAAAGACCACACGCCAAAAGGCTGTCCAATCGTTTGCGCCGAGGTCATGCGCGGCTTCCACAAAACGAAAGTTAAAACGTTCAACAGAGGCATAAATCGGCAAAACCATAAACGGCAAAAAGCCATAAACTAAGCCGATAATCACTGCGAGTTCTGTATTGAGCAATTGTAAGGGTTCTTGGATTGCGCCAAGCCATTGTAGAAAGCCATTCAGGGTGCCTTCTTGACCAAGAATGATGCGCCACGCATAAGTTCGCACGAGAAAATTTGTCCAAAAAGGTAGAATTACCATGAACAAGGCGAGTTGCCGTACCCAGTTCTGTTGGCGTGTACTGATGAAAAATGCCAGTGGATAACCAATCAAGAGGCAAATAATAGTTGTTGTCAGAGCGATTCGTAATGAGCGAACCAAGATGATGTTGTAGCTCCCAAAGAACATATCTTCGTAGCTATCCAGTGTGAAAGGCAAAACAGCAAAGCCACCTTGTCCGCGACTCATGAAGCTGAATACTAAAATGCTGACAAGAGGTAGCAGGAAAAATAATCCGAGCCAAATAATCGTTGGGGAAGCGAGTAACAAGCCACTCTGTCGAGATCGACGCTCTTGATCCATAAAAGTATGTTCCTAATAAAATTGTTTTTAACGCCGACTGCGCTATACTTGGATTTTATCCAATTCGTGCAATGTTAACGTGTTTTCAAAAGAATTGCTAAGGCATTTTGATGGGATTTTTCCGCCAATTTTCAGAGAATATCACTATAGAAAATACAAAACTCAAACATGCTGATGGTGTCAACTTGACGATTCGCCTTGCGTTCAAAGTACCACTCGATGAAGATTGCGACGATTGTATTGGACCTCGTGCCATCCGCGCACAAATCGACCGCTTCGCAGAAGGGCAGTTTGTAGCTATCTACAATGATGAAAGCGTTGAGCGTGTCGTCGGTACAGCACACACGATGCGGACTCATCAAGCACCGCACGCTAGCAAATGGTTCGATACGATTGGTGGGGTTGGCATTCGGAATCATGCGCCTGAGGGTGAGTGGCTTTATGGAGTCGAAATGGCGGTTCGTCCCTCGTTCCGTCGGCAGGGCATCGGCACCGCACTGTATCAAGCACGCTTTGATTTGGTCAAACGGCTCAATCTCAAAGGATGGTATGCAGGCGGTATGCTGATGGGCTACGACAAATATCGAGGCAAAATGTCTGTCGAAACCTATGGCAACAAAGTTCTCGCAGGTGACATCATTGACCCCACTGTGACCATGCAACATCGACGTGGTTTTGAATTACGTGAACTCATCCTCGATTATATGGAAGAAGAACAAGCAGGGGATGCTGCCATACTCATTGTTTGGGAAAACCCTAATTACCAATCAGCATGAAAAAGACATCATTTTAATAGGAAACATCCATGAATACGATTCACATCGCACTCTGCCAAGGGCATTGGACAGGTGACCAAGCAACGACCATCGACCTTTATCGTGACTTAGTCCAAGAAGCCATCCAAACAGGGGCAACACTCATCTGCTTGCCAGAATTTACGCTTTCGCCTTACTTCGCGGGGATTCGTCATAATCCCGAAAAATCCAAGTGGGAAGAAACACTTCATGCAGGAGCAACGGCTGATTTTTGCCGTGACCTGACTACAAAACACAATATCACACTGGTTGCGAGCATTTTTGAAAGGGAAGACACTGCCGACAATCAAAATTTTTGGGATACAGCCGTCATTTACCAAGCAGGGGAACTGAAACACTACACGCGCAAAGTCCATATTCCATCAGGTGACGGCTATCACGAAACCGATTACTTTGAGGGCTACCATGCTTATCCTGTGCATGATATTGGCGATGTGCAACTGGCGACACCAACTTGTTATGACCAATGGTTTCCTGAACTGGCGCGTATCTATGCGATGAACGGCGCAGAACTGATTTATTATCCAACAGCGATTGGGAGCGAACCCACTGCTCCCAACTTTGATAGCAAAGAGGCATGGCAAACGATCATGCGCGGACATGCAGTGGCTAATGGTGTTTTTATCAGTGCGTGTAACCGTATTGGTCAAGAAAATAGTGTCACGTTTTATGGGAGTAGCTTCATCTGTGACCCGCTTGGTAATATCTTAGCTGAAGCATCACGCGACCAAGATGAAGTCATCCATGTGGAATTAGATGCTACCTTGCGCGAACAATACCTCAATCTCTTTCCGTTGTTGCATCAACGCAAACCACAACATTATGCTCGCCTCTTAGAACAAGTTGATAATAATCCACCTGAACGCTGGCAAAATGAATGGGAGCAAGCCTAATGGTCGATATATATAAGTTCACACTCGGTCAACTTAACTGCACAGTTATCAATGATGGTGACATCACAATTGCGCCAACATCACGCTTCTTTGAAGGGGCATCCCCAGATGAATTAGCCTCAGTACTTGCTGAATACAATCTACCTGCTGATGGATTGACGACACCTTGTAGTATTTTACTGGTTGAGCGTGACGAACAAAAAATCTTAGTCGATTGTGGCTCAGGTGGCGAAACAGCAAGCTACGATGCAGATTTAGGTCATCTCTTTGCAGGATTAGATGAAATTGGTATCTCAGTCGATGAGATTACGCATGTTATCCTCACGCACGGACATTTTGACCATATTTCAGGATGCGCTGACGATGATGGTACACCAAAGTTTCCTAATGCAAGGTATATTATGGCACGAGCCGAATATGATTTTTGGCAAAATTTTGCCACAGATGCGCCTCACTATATTGCGATGCGTGCCAAATTGAAAGGTATTCAATCACAATTACAGTTGGTTGAGCCTGATACCGAAATTTTAGACGGTGTTCACTTATTAGCCACAGCAGGGCATACACTACATCATATCTCTGTCGAATTTCAGTCCGATGGTGAAACGCTACTTTGTCCGATTGATGTGATGGATCATCCTTTACAAGGGCAACATCTCACATGGGGTGCAGATTGGGATTTAGACCGTGAGCAATCCACCGCATCGCGCAAAAAAATCTTAGCGCGTGCAGTCGAAAGTAAGGCACTCGTGGCTGGCTTTCATTTTCCATTCCCAGGTTTAGGGCGTTTCACTGAACAGGATAGCCTCTACAACTGGACATCTGAAACATAATTCAAAATTTATCTAGTTATTTGTGAGGGCATGATGCGTCATGCCTTTTTATCATATTGTTAAAAGGATATTTTTCTATGACCAGTATCAAGCTCATCACGGATATTCCAGGACCCAAATCACAAGCGATGATTGCTCGACGTGAAGCAGCCACCTCGCGTGGCGCAGCCAAATTAACTCAACTTGGCATCCAGAGTGCAGAAGGGGCAGTTGTCCATGATGTCGATGGCAATAGCTTACTGGATTTTGCAGGGGGCATTGGTGTTCTCGCTGTCGGGCATAATCCACCAAATGTTGTCGAAGCACTCAAACAGCAAGCCGAGGATCTGATTCATATGTGTGCCATTGTTGGCACATACGAACCTTTCGTGCGTGTTGCTGAACGACTCAATGAAGTTACTCCAGGGGAGCATCCTAAAAAAACCGTTCTACTCAACAGTGGCGCGGAAGCTGTCGAAGCTGCGGTCAAGATTGCACGCGCTCATACAGGTCGGCAAGCGATTCTGGTGTTTGAAGGTGCGTATCATGGACGTACCAATATGACGATGGCGATGACCAGCAAATATTCACTCTTCAAAAAAGGCTTTGGTCCTTTTGCTCCAGAAGTGTATCGGCTGCCATTCCCGAATGTTTACCGCACACCACAAGGCATGACCCAAGAAGATTATGTACAGTATGTGATTCAACAACTGGAAAATGCTTTCATCGCCTATGTTGAACCGCAAGCTGTAGCGGCGATTGTAATTGAACCCGTGCAAGGGGAGGGTGGCTTTTTACCAACGCCGCCTCGATTTTTGCAACGCATCCGTGAATTATGTGATGAACACGGTATTATCATGATTGCTGACGAAATTCAGTGTGGATTCGGGCGCACAGGCAAATTATTCGCCATTGAACACTACAATATCATCCCTGATTTGATAACGACTGCTAAATCCCTCGCAGCAGGGATGCCTCTCGCGGCTGTTACAGGCAAAGCAGATATTATGGATGCCCCTCATCCTGGAGGGCTTGGTGGCACATACAGTGGCAATCCATTGGCTTGTGTGGCAGCTATTGAAGCTATCAATATGATTAGTGACCCTGAATTTTTATCGCGTGCGACCCAAGTCGGGCGACGCATCCGTGAACATCTCGAACAAATTCAAGCCGACGATGACATTGTAGGTGATGTGCGTGGAATTGGTGCAATGTTGGCGATGGAACTTGTGCAAGACCGTCATAGCAAAACCCCTGCATCGGCTGAAACATCTCAAGTGAATCTCGAAACACTCAAACGTGGTGTGATTACGATTCGGGCAGGGCTGTATAGTAATTGTGTGCGTTTCTTACCCCCATTGAATATCACTGATGAGCAAATTGACGAAGGCATGGCAGTCGTCGCAGAAGCCATCGCAATCGTCAATAAAAATATTAAAGTCGCGCTATAATCAGGTCAACTCGAAAGGAGATAGACTGTATGGCAACACAAACGACTAATCAAACACAACAACCCAAAACAGCAGGGACAGTACCCAAGCGACAGAGTATGCGTCCTGAGTGGTGGCGACAATTCCCCAAGTGGAACTTTGCTGACAAACCTGATGAAACCTTTCAACTCATTTCAGAGAGTGACTTGCAAGAACTTATCAAAGAAAAAGGATTCGATGCCAATTCGCCAGCCGTTCAACGCCTCAAAGAAGATATGGATGTATTGAATGAGGAACTTATGCCCCTCTTCCTCAAAGTTGATTACCGAGCCAAGCGTAATCAAAATCAATATCGCCAATACCAAGTCAATTATTTCTTATTGGCAACGGCTGCAACTGTCATAGGGTCTTTTCAGGTTGCTGCTTTACAAGTCGCCCAAGAATGGATTCTGGTGCTTGGCTTACTCGAAACAGTTATTGCACTCTTAACTACCTATATTGCTACTCGGCGAGGCAATCGGCAACCGCTACCAGAATGGCTTGAAAAACGTCGTCACGCAGAACAATTACGCCGTGAATATTTTCGCTTTTTGACAGATGCCGAACCATACAATCTCATTGATGGAGCAAAACGTGCCAGACTACTTGGACTCCGTGCAGGCGCGATTAACCTCGGCAAAGACCCCAACGCAGAAACTGTTACAGGAGGTGTGTAATGGCAGATTTTGACCGCTCAGATTTTGAATTGCGTTACGAATTATTCGATAAATATGCCCTTAAAGATCAACTCGCTTATTATGAACGCACTGTTGAGCGCAGTGAAACCGCAGCATCACAGGTTAATAGCATTCGTGCTGCGCTTGCACTCTTCACAGGTCTAGCATCTGCTATTGCTGCTGTTGTTGCTCAAGCCTATCTCGTTGGTGATTGTGCTGCTAATAATAGTCCTCAATTCTGCTCTGCCATGAATTGGATTGTGATTGGTTCGGTCATTATTAGCATTTTACTCCCTGCTGTTGGTGCATTTTTCTCATCACTCGCTGACCTTTATCAATGGGAACGTCTTGTGACCATCTATAATTCAGCCCAAGATAATCTCGAATATGCAGATAAACTATCGCCTCGCGAACAAGAAGACCTCGAAACCTACGTTGCGAATCTCTATGCTTATGTCAACGGCACATTAGACATCATGCAAGCCGAAACAGCCCAATGGGGTCAAGCGGTTCAAAAGCCAAAACAATCAGAAGAATTTGTTAAGGAAGCGAAACTACGGGCAGCCAAATATAGTGGCGATGCCAACGCATGGCAAGACATCGGCTTTGTCAGTAAAGAAGGAGATAGCACAGCATCATCACCAGCCGACCCACCGACAACAGAGATATAATAAAAACTTATATCTATCAAAAACAAAAACTTATGGTTGGCGAATTGTGTCATTCTCTTATACACTTACGCCGTTTACGAGTGATGTCTCTCAACAGATGTCACTCGTTTTAATCATAGACGCTATCAAAACAAGGAAAATCACACGATGAAAGACGAAACACTCGCTATACACGCTGGGTACGAGACTGACCCTACCACGAAGTCAGTTGCTGTGCCGATTTACCAAACTGTTGCTTACGAATTTGACAACGCTCAACATGGTGCAGACCTGTTTAATTTGGCTGTTCCTGGCAATATCTATACACGTATCATGAACCCAACCAATGATGTTCTTGAAAAACGTGTCGCGGCTCTCGAAGGGGGCGTTGGTGCATTAGCTGTTAGTGCAGGGAGTGCAGCCGTTAATTATTCGATTCTCAATCTCGCCGAAGCAGGCAATAATATCGTCACTGTGCCTTTGCTTTACGGTGGGACATACACACTCTTCAAGCACATGCTACCAAAACTCGGCATTGATGTCCGTTTTGCCGATGATGATAGTCCAGCAAGCCTCGAAGCACTAATTGACGATAAAACATCGGCTGTTTACTGCGAATCAATTGGTAACCCAGCAGGGAATATCCCAGATATTGAAGCGATTGCAGAGATGGCACACAAACATGGTGTACCTGTGATCGTTGATAACACTGTCGCCACACCAGCCCTGATTAAGCCTTTCAATTACGGTGCAGATATTGTCGTTCACTCGCTCACAAAATACATGGGTGGACACGGTACAACCATTGGTGGTGTGATTGTCGATTCAGGTAATTTCCCTTGGGCAGATAATGCAGACCGCTTCCCAATGTTCAGCACACCAGAAGCATCTTATCATGGTGTTGTCTACACTGAAGCACTCGGCGCAGCAGCGTATATCGGACGTGCTCGTACTGTTGCTCTGCGTAATACAGGGTCGGCACTATCACCACAAAATGCTTTCCTCTTATTGCAGGGGATTGAGACACTCTCACTCCGTATGGAACGCCATACCGAAAATGCCCTCAAAGTCGCACATTATCTTGAAAATCATGAGACCGTGGAATGGGTTGGTTATGCAGGATTACCAAGTTCTAAATATTATGACCTCGCTCAAAAATACACTGATGGCAAACCATCTGCCTTGATGTCATTCGGCATTAAAGGTGGTTTCGACGCAGGTGTTAAATTCTATGACGCACTCAATTTATTTAAACGCCTTGTCAACATCGGTGATGCCAAGTCACTCGCGGCACATCCAGCCAGCACCACCCATCGCCAATTGACCGAAGCTGAACTCGAAAGCGCAGGGGTCACACCTGATATGATTCGTCTCTGCATCGGTATCGAAAACATCGACGACATCCTCACCGACCTTGAACAAGCCCTCGCAGTTGCCCAATAAACATCTGGTAAGGGAAGGTATGATGCCTTCCCTCATTTTTTATCCTTTGTCCCTTTGCCTTACGGTTTTATGATGCCAAAATGAGTCCTGTAAGCATTTGCCACATGGATAAAGATTGACTCATGCACATTTTATTAGTCACCCATTACTACGAACCTGAATCAGGCGCAGCAGCCGTTCGTTTGACACGCCTCGCTAAACTTTTGCATCAGAATGGACATCAAGTGACTATTCTAACAACGATGCCCCACTATCCAACGGGTATCATCGCGGACGAGTACAAAGGCAAGTGGTCAATTGACGAAATGCGTGATGGTATCCGCGTGATACAAGTCTGGCTCTGGACAAGCCAAGCGAAATCCATCAGCAAACGTCTCATCAGTCAATTGTCATTCATGGTAACGAGTATCCTAAGAGGTATTACACTCCCGCAGCCTGATGTCGTCTTTATCGAAAATCAGCCGATGTTCACAGGCTTTGCAGGGCGTTTTATTGCTGACATCAAGCGCATACCCTATGTCCTCAATGTCTCTGATTTATGGCCTGACCATCTACTCGCTGTTGGCGCACTGACAGAAACATCGCTTATTTATCGGATTGCACGCAGGATGGTCGATGCAGGGTATCGTGGTGCAGAACATATCGTCGTCTTATCATCAGGCTTTGAGCGAATTATCGCAGAGCAACAACCTAAGGTCGCTGACAAAATACAAACACGAATTAACGGTGTAGATTTAAAACAATTTCGTCCTATGAATCAAACTGAAGTTATGCCATTTTACAAAAAATATAAACTTGACCCTCACAAAAAATGGATAACTTTCATGGGAACATTCGCAACTCAGTACGACTTTGAACTTATGTTGGATGTTGCTCAACATTTCCAGCCAGAGGAGTGGGTTGGCTTCTTATTTGTTGGGACAGGTTCACAAGAAAACCTCGTTGCTACCCGCATCACTCAGGGTAAATTATCCAATGTTCATCGTATTGAGTGGGTAACACATGATGAAATGCCACTTGCATGGAATGTTTCAACTGTTACGTATTGGGCAATGCAGGATGCGCCACTTCTGCAAACCATTATCCCAGCCAAATTATTTGAACTCTTAGCGTGTGGGATTCCGATGGTTGCTACACAGGAGTCTATCTCAAGCGATATGATTAATGATGCTGGTGCAGGGATTACACTCGCTCCACATGATTTAGCTGGCACCATCAGCGCAATAGAACAACTCTTAGCCGATGATGACCTCCGTCAATCCATGCGCGATAGTGCCCGTGCCTACGCCATAGAGCATCTCGACCAATATAAAGTCGCTAAAGTCTACGAAGATGTGTTACAGTCAGCGACGAAGAAGTATAGTTAAATTTATTGAAATTGGATTTTTTGAATGACTGACAAAATCAAGGTGACCCAACTCATAGGGGTCATGGAAACACTGTTGCCTGTGCTATATTCGCGCGTCTTTGAAACGCGCCAACCGAATCCTATCATCCAAGACCCTATCGCTGTTCAATGGGTGGAGCAGATAGATTATGATTTCTCATGTTTTGACGATGCAGTGAAAAATCATCTCGGTGTGGCAATTCGCACAGTCATCTTTGACCGTTACACACAAACCTTCTTAAATCAACATCCACAAGCGACAGTGATTAATCTCGCGGCTGGTTTGGACACACGCTTTTATCGCATGGATAATGGTCAACTGAGGTGGATTGAACTAGATTTGCCTGAGTCAATTGCAGTCCGCAAACAATTGATGAAAGAAACTGAGCGTCACTATACTTTGGAAGCCTCAGCACTTGAAACTGATTGGATGGATGAGCTTGCGACAGATGAGCCAGTCTTATTCATTGTTGAAGGTCTGCTGATGTACTTCACCGAAGAACAAATCAAAGAGATGTTGGGCGCAATTACTGAGCGATTCCCAAATGCTACTTTATTACTCGAAATTATGGGCGAAACACAAGCTAAGAAAACGCATCTCAATGATGCTATATCCAAAACAAATGCTGAATTTAAGTTTGGTATCCGTGATGCGTCACAGATGGGGCAGTGGCATCCCAATTTACACTACATTGAGGATACATCGCTTTATGATTTGTATGAAGAACGCTGGCTTGCCCTCGATATTGACTGGAAAGGCAAGCCCATTAGTGCTTATCGTAATTCTATTGGTCGTATTGTGCAGTTAAGAGTCAACCATCACCAATCACCTGCATAATTGACTTGATAAGGAACAACTTGCTTTACTGTCCACGCATAATGCAATTCAACCAACTGCCGTAGATGCAACAAATCATGAGCGACCCATGCTGAAAACATATCGCCAGCACGAATCGTTCCCCAATCGCGCGTCATCGTTGCATCCCAATTAGGCGATGACAAAGTGCCTAACCAATCCAGCGATTTTTGACGTTCATCCAAGAAATTTTGCACCGACGAGGCTAAGTCTCGATGATTATAAGCCCGTTCAGTTACCCATTGTTGCGGATAAATTTCTGGTGCGTCCTGATTAGGTTTATGCAAGATATAATCAAGACGCACTTTGAAATCGAGATATTCAGTATCATAGAGATGATTCATCACCTCTACGATTGACCATGTATCCGCATCAGGTTTCCATTTGGCTTGTGCATCATCAACGCCTACAATCAACTGCTCAATAGACTTTGCATTAATCGCCAAACGCTCTATATACGGCGCAAGTTCCATGATTAGCCTTTCAAGCCACTGCTTGCCACACCTTCGATGAAGTATTTCTGTGCAAAGATGAAGATAATCATCGGTGGCAAAATCGCAATCGCAGCCCCCGTCAACACAATATTCGGACGGTCAGCAGCCACATTACTCAAACGAATCAAGGATAAGGTCAACACATGATTTGCCTCATTCCCTTCACCGATAATTAGCAAGGGCCACAAGAAACTGTTCCACGCATACAAGAAGCTGAAAATTGCTAGTGTTGCAATTGCAGGCTTACTGAGTGGGACAAAAATCTGCCACAAAACACGGAAGCGACTCGCGCCATCGAGTAGAGCAGCTTCTTCAATTTCTTTCGGGATGCTGATGAAAAATTGACGCATCAAAAATGTGCCATAAGCGGTGAAAATCCACGGCACAATCAGGGAGACAATCTGATTCTGCCAGCCCAAAATTACCATGAGACGATAAATTGGGATAATCAAGACCACAAATGGAATCATGATGCTCCCCAAATAAGCGAGGAACAGCGTATCTCGTCCTCGGAATGCGACACGACTGAAAGCATAGCCCCCAAAAATCGATGTCACTAATTGTCCAGCAACAACCAGAACAGTTACTAAGGTTGTATTCACAAGAGAACGGTCTAAATTCAGGTCAAAAAACGCATCGTAGTTATCCACTTGGAATTCGACATATTCAACCGCTTCGGCGGTACGTTCAACAGCGAAGGTGTTGATTGACTCATCATTTGGGTCAACAAAGAGTGTTTTTGCTCCGCGATAGGCTAACAATAGTTCCACTGTTTCACCATCCACAGACACTTGATAGACATCGAATTCTTCGTCTTCTCCCTCGCTATTTTGCAAGATGACGACTTCACCCGTTTCGATAGCATTATCTAGTGGAATTTCTATTGTGGTCTCACTGCTACGAACATCATCAACGTTAACTTGCTCTTGTGTCGAAAAGAATCCAAAGCGCGTATTCTCACCTGTGCTGACAAGTTCCACTGTTTCGCCATCAATCTCAAATTCGTAGAGCAGTAAGTCTTCTTCACCGACAGTCAGTGTCTCTTGACTGAATGGAAGAAGGGCAGGTGGAAAACGAAAGACATCATCACTTGTCTTGAACGACGTTGAGAGCATATACAAAAACGGGAAAATCATCAAAAAGCCGAAAAATGTCAGCAAGATGTAGGCAGCAATTCGTGTAAGAATCGTACCCAGTGTCAAATCACCCAAAAAAGATTGTGTCATTGATTCGTTACGCTGTTGCATGAGTAGCCTCCCGCCATAGCATCAATTGTTGCAGTGTGGCACTTGCACCACCACAAACAATCATCAGAATATTTTTGTATCCATCCAGAAAATGTGCATTGTCATACACTAAAGAAAGGGCTGCGCCACAAGCAGGTTCGACAATTGCGCGAAAATCATCTGCAAAGTGCAAACAAGCATCAATTGCTGATGCATCACTGACAATCACTGATTTGATAGGGTGTCGGTCAAGCCAAGTAACTAAAGCCTCTGTCACCTCTAATGCGCCAAGTGTTTTTGCAACAGAATAAATCATGTCGATACGAGTCAAACGCCCTGTGTTGTAGGTCGCTGCGAAAGATGCTGCCCCCTCTGTCTCGACAGCAATCACAGGCACGTCGTCCCAAGCTATCGCATGTAAGCCTGTCAAAACACCCGTGAGCAAACCACCGCCACCCACAGCAACGACGACAGCGTCAGGTTTGCTGATTTGTCCAGCACTTTCGTGAATAATCGTCGCATGACCATCCCAAATTACAGTGTTATCAAAGGGATGGATGTAGCCAGCATTCGTCTCTGCTACGATTTCTTGTGCGCGAGCATCCGCAGCATTCCAATTTTCACCATGTATGATAACTTCTGCTTTTTGTTCGCGCATCCGATTAATAGCTGTGTCTGTTGTCGTTTCAGGGACAACCACCGTTACAGGCAAGCCCAATTGTTTACCTGCATAAGCAGCAGCATAGCCAGCATTCCCACCTGATGATGATACCAAGCGAGATTTACCCTCGGCTTGCATGTGTTGACATAGTGCGCCAATGCCACGAATCTTGAATGAGCCGACAGGCTGATAACAATCCATCTTAAAGTGAACAGTTTGATTCAAGCGTGCATTAATCGCTGGATGCTGAAAAATTGGTGTTTTCAAATGTAACATCAGTCGTATGCCTCGCCACTATTCAAGCGAAACTGGACGAGTGTTAAGCCGAAGATAATCACAAACAGTACCCATGCAACCGATGACGCATAACCGAAGTTAAACTGCGTGAAGCCTTGTAGATACATATAATAAACAGATGTTGTGGCATTCTCAGGAATCGGTCTAGCAGGGAAGAGGGTGAATGGTTCGTTGAATACCTGTAAGCCTGTGACCATTGTCGTAATCAGTACAAAGAATAGCGTTGGCTGTAACATGGGTAAGGTCACATTCCAGAATTGATTCCAGCGATTCGCGCCATCAATCTGTGCTGCTTCATACAACACATTCGGGATGCCTTGCAAACCAGCTAAAATCAAAACAGTGTTGTAGCCGACTACTTGCCAAGCCGCCAAAATCACAATCGACGTTAACACCCATTGCGGGTCACTCAGCCAACCGATGTCAGGCGCAGGTTGCCCGAACCATCCCCATAGCACACTCAGGGCATAATCAATATAACCTGTCGTCGGCGTGTAGAGCCATCGCCAAATGAGTGCTGTCCCGACAACGGCTGCCACAGAGGGCAAAAAGTAGACCGCCCTGAAGAATTTGACTCCAGGTAATTTGGAGTTCAGCACCAATGCCATCCCCACCGCAGGAATCACAGCTAGTGGCAAGAGCATCAAGCAGAAAAGTAGCGTATTTCGCAAACTAATCCAGAACAGCTTATCTTTTGCACCGATGACATAGCGTGTGTTGCCGATGCCGACCTCGCCTAATAAGACAAAATCATCACTCAAAACAGTTTGAGCGAATACATCTTGGTCAGTGGTGGTCTGCATCTCTAGGGATAAAATATTCGCGTAATTTGCCCCTGCATTGAAATTCGGTGCTGCCCCAACGGTATCATCTGTGAAACTCAGATACAGCGATAAAACAAGAGGACCTGCAAAAAATAGCAAAAAGCCGATGATATTCGGGGATAGCATGAGCCAGCCTTGCCACGCATTGCGCTGGTCAGGGGTTTCGCCAAAATAATCCCCTAAATGCAGTAAACCCCAACTGAAATAGCCAAAGATGATTACAGCCCCCGTCGTCAACCAAGCCATCATGCTTGATGTTTCGTCAATATAACGTGAGAGCATAAAGCTGAGACCACTCAGCAAGTTAAAACTCTCAAATTCAGGATTGCCGATTGTGCCTCGAAACAACAAGAAAATGACGATAATCATCGCAATCGCAATGCCTAATCGTTCGCCATAACGGCGCATCGCACTAAATTCATCAAAGCGTCCTGCGCTCCAGAAAATGGCATATGCAATCGCCATCCCAATCAGCGTGAATGACCCGTTCGCTAAGATAATATCCGTGATGCGTTCAAACGAATCGAAGATGCCCCAGACACCCAACAGAGCAAATAAACTGAGGGCAAATCCACCGAAGTTAATGGTTAAACCAAGATAACGCCCATCATTGTTACGGGCGAACATCATCAGTGTACTGAATACTAAAATCACCAAAGGTACGAGTACCAAAAATGCGGAGAAATACTGCACAGGTTGTCCGAGGTCAGCAGGTTCGCCTAAGATATATAGGTCATCCGCAGTGAAGATTGACCATGATAGCCACCCCAGTGCGATGACTAAAATCGAATGCCACACAACACTCAATAACACAACCAATGGCAAACGGTCTGATTGTTTTGTCTTATCTAATGGGGTAGTCTGAGACACGGCAGACACCTTTCAATAATATTTTCAGGAAGAAATCATTATGAGAACATATCTCGTATTCATTGTAAAAACAAGAGAGGCATGACACATCATGCCCCTACAAAATCAATTATTCGTAGTGGTTTAAAGTGCCAAACCCTCTCAAGATTGTTAAGCCAATCTCAGATAACAATGGCAGCGATACTTATTCATCGCCCATCATGTCATCGAAATTTGCTGAAACAGTGTCGCAGATGGTGCTTGCGAATTCTTCTGCACTCAAGTTGCCATTGAAGACATCGCTGACACCTGCACCGTATGCACTATCAACTGCTGGCCAATCGCCAAAGAACAATGGTGCTTCGGTACGAACATCAGATGAGTTTGCGCCATCAACGAATGCTTGATTGTTCACACCGCTATCTGGCAGGGTGTTCAAGAACAAGTCAATTGCTTCGTCGGTAGCACGGCTTGGGATGTTTGCACCCAAATCAGCGATACGACCTTGAATTTCTGCACTTGTCAAACGGGTTACTAAATCCCATGCTTCTGCTGGATATTCAGTGTTTGCGTTGACAACATAAGCACCCCAGAATAACCAGTTAGTTTCTTCGCCACTTGGACCAACAGGCAATGAAGCCACATTCCAATTGAAGTCCGCATTAGCGACTGTTGCAGGAGTTGCCCAACGACCATTCAAGAACATACCCAATTGACCAGCCAAGAAAGGTGGTTCTGCATCGGTACCCCATTCAACTGCGAGACCATCTGCAAATAGACCTGAAGCAAATTCGAGACCTTCAACGGTAGCATCGTTGTTCAAACCACAAGCGGTGAAATCTTCATTGAAGAAACCACTACCAGCAGCATTCACGAAGTAACCCCAGTTTGCCCACCAGCCATTCATACCGAAACCAGTGACATCATCACCCAAAGCTGTGATTTCTTCAGCAGCCGTGCGGAATTCATCCCATGTCCAGCCTGTTTCTGGATAGTCGAGACCTGCTTCGTCAAAGAGGTCTTGGTTGTAGTAGATTGCAAATGCGGAAACATCGCGTGGGAGACCCCATAGTGCATCACCGTCCATACCTTCTGGCGCGGTTTGGAGGAAGCTCATCGGACCTTCGTAGAAGTTATCTGCGCTGTAGTCTTCGTCAGCAGCCGCGAGGTCAGCCAAGTTGAGAATCAAGCCACTGTTCGCAAAACGAGCAACATCAGTTCCAGGAATCCAGAAGACATCAGGTGCTGTGCCTGCTTCTAATTCGGTCACGAGAACATCTTGGTAGCTTGAGGTTTCTGAACCACCAGGTTCGTAGACGAGGCTCACGCCATCCCAAGCTTCATCGACAGCAACGCTTGCAGCCGTGTAAACATCAATGGATGCTTGGTTATCAGGGCGTGTCCGCCAACGTAAGGTGATGTCTTCATCATCTTGAGCAACAACTACATAAGCTGTTGGCAGGAGGAGTGCTAGAATTAGCACCACAAATAAAGCACGTTTCATACAAAACTCTCCTATAGATTAAATATTTGAACAACTGATATTCATCCAACTGTGGATAAATACCCCATTTTATCGTTGCGGTAACAGCGATTGGCGCACGACCAATTCTGGTTCAATCACAACGTTTGATGGCTTCTCTCCATTGAGCCGTTTGAGCAATAGCTCAGCCGACGCTTTGCCCAATTCAACGGGCTTCTGATTAATTGTTGTTAACTTTGGTTGTGTGGTGGCAGCCATAGGAATGTCATCATAGCCAACCACTGAAATATCATCTGGGACACGCAAGTCCATCGCATGAGCAGCACTCAGCGCACCAATTGCCATACGGTCATTGACAGCAATAATCACACTCAATTCAGGATGTTCTCGCAGTAGAGTAGAGGCTGACTTGATGCCTCCCTCAGACGAAAAATCGCTCTCAATAATTGGAAGGTCATAATCAAGTGATGCGTGGTCAATAACATATTGCATCCCTCGCATACGCTCTTGAATCGCAAGGTTCATCTCTGGCTTGACGCTGATAATCCCTATATGACGATGCCCCTGACTCAAGACATGCTCCATCAATAATTTGCCACCTTTGAAATTATCACTCCACACACGATACGCGCCTTTGTGGTGTCCGAGTGTCACCGAAGGAACATCCATTTCTTCACCGTATTGTGCAAATGAGACTGATTCCACATTATCAATAGCAATCAAGCCCTCGATATAGCCACTCTGCAATAAGCGCATATAGTGGTCATCAGGTTCGTTATCATGCAAGCGCGGTGTGCTGAGTAAGATGTTATATCCCTGTTCTGTACAAACAGCTTCTATACCCTCTAAAACACGCATAACGAAAGGGTCTTTGAAAATCGCGTCATAGATGAATGGAAAGACCACTGCAATGATATTCGTTTTACCTGATGACAAAGCACGCGCTGCTAAATTCGGACGATAGCCGAGTTCGCGCACAGCATCCATCACTTTGTGACGGGTTGCATCGCTAAAATAGGGTGTATTAGAAAGAACTTTAGAGACAGTGGCGGTGGATACACCCGCACGTTTTGCAACATCTTGTAAAGTTGGCATGAAAATATCGCAATAATTTTAGTAGAAACCAATAGTTAATCGCTTAACTGTGATTGTAACTTGCTTTTTAAGATTGTCAAATAGTTGTGAAGATACTTCGTACATTTCGCACAATGATAAAAGACTCGTAAAGATGCTCTATCTTGCAAAACCTTCTGTGAGTCATCCCGTATAAGTGAGTAAGAACAAACACAATCAAATCAGGAGAAAATAATCATGACTAACCAAACCATCAAAACCCAAGCAAACGACCTTATGGAACGCGGTAAAGACCTTGTTGAACAGGGGAATCAACGCCAAGTCGTCTTTTTGAGCAAAACAGGCTCATCTATTGTTGAAGTCAAATTGAGTATCGCTGTCGGTGTCGCAGTTGTCCTGTTGATTACAGGTCTCGTCAGCTTGCCATTCGTGGCGATTGTGGCACTGGTTGCCTATATGATGGGTATCCGCGCTGATGTTCGCCAAACAACTGTCTAACCAATCGTAAAAAATTTCGTGCTGAGGACAACACATGGTAAGCATACTCCTCAGCACGCGATTACCTGCCTCAATGACACTCATCTAAACCACATCCCGTTAGTTTATATGAACGATAAGCCTCATCTTGGCGATGTATAATCTGTCCTGCTTTCAACAGGGTCGTCAGGGACAAAGCAGTTGCGAGCACAGCATACACAATCGTGAAAGCACACTGTCACTTGCTCAAGCTAGCCACCACACGATTCCAAACGTCCCTACGAGTCTGGTCAAGGTGGTAGCACCACGCTATACTACTTTTGGATTTGTGTCCTTTCGGACATCCTAAGTGGGTGGTTGTTACCATCAACTGCCCACTTGCTAAAATCAGGATGTGCCAACTATACCCCGTTTTTGTGTTCTTCGCAAATGATTCTTGGCGAGTTTTCAAAACGCGAAAGCTAAGTCATAATTTAGCGGACGAGACAGGTCTCGCCCCTACGAAAACCATGCTTTTGTGGGGATTTACCTGTGTATCCTACCAAAGAAACAACAAACATCAGTTTACTTCACAATGCTAATCACTGACGGCTGATAGCTAACCTGAACAACGCCCGATATAGTCTGCACCATGAATATATTGCGTTAATTCACTATCGCTCAAATCTCGATTGCTGATGTCACAAGCAAGTTGTATCCAATCTTGTGTATTAATTGCCCACGATAGAACCACGCCTGTCCCCTGATTGCCCTCACGGTTACTACCAATCACTGTGCCATCATCGACAAAATGTAGGGAGGTCATCCAACCAAAAGGACCATCCAATACATTACCTATTTGACGTGCACTCGCCACATCCCATACGCGAAGCAAGCCAGCACGGTCTCCTGAAACCAATAGGTCACCTGCTGGATTCAGTGTCAGACTCAGCACCCAGTCGCCATGTCCTTCAAAGCGTTGAATAAATGCGCCATTTGCTGTTGACCATTGTCCGATGGTGCGGTCTCGGCTGGCAGTGAACAGTGTGGCACTATCTGCTGAAAATGCGAAAGCCTCGACCGCATCAGTGTGTTCAGTCATGGTATCTGTGATGAGTGTTTCATCTAGCAAGTTCCATAAAATGCTCGATGTACGTCCGCCTATCACCAGATACTGTCCATTTGGACTAATCGCAAGCGCGGTAACGCCTGTTTCAGGGGCATAGAAGTTATTCTCAATTGTCTCGCCTGATGCCACATCCCACACTATAACTGTTCCAGCTTCGTCGGCTGAAATTAAACGGTCATTATCAGGCGTGAACGCTAAACCTTGCGGAATTGCATCATGTTGATTATCAATCCACAGCAAATCGCCATTATCCAATGTCCACACTGCGATTTCACCTGTGGATAAAGATACCGCCCCCAAAGTACCATCAGATGAAATAATCAAATCTGTCGCCAGTAGCAGGGTCGCATTAGCAATGTTCGATAATTCATTGACTGTAAACTCGTAACGTAGATCCCCTGTTTCGCGGTTCATCACCTGTATTCGGCTAATCATGTCGCTACCAATTGTGCCCGAAATTGCGATAGTAGGGCTGGTGGGGTCAATGGCAAGCTGTTCGATAGTTTGTGGTACATCAAATAACACACGCCCAGGACGTTGCACGGCTGTCAATTGCATGAGGAGCATTGTGCCATCATCACTCGCACTCAGGAGACGATAATCAACAGGGCTAAAGACCACATCACGAACGCGGTCACTATGTGCTTCAATGAGAGCAATATTCTGAATCTCAGACCCTAACTGCCAAATGAACACTTGCCCACTATTGTGCGATGTTGCCATGAATGCGCTATCAAAGGATAGTGAAATTTCATCAATGCCATCGTCATCGTCTGGTGAGCTAGTATTTAGACCCCCTGCACCGACAAGCGATTGTCCGCTTTCCACATCCCAAAAATAAATGACCCCTTTATTATCACCTGAGATGATGACACTATCAGTCGGGTCAAATTGGGCTGTGTTCACCCAATCAGTATGTCCGACCAATTCAGTGATGATGTCACCTGTTGCAATATCCCAAATGTGAATTAAATTATCACTACCAGCACTCAGCAAGCGTGTTCCTGTACTGTTAAAATCGAGGTCGAAGACGGTGACAACATCGCCTTCAGTATCAGTCGGGACATCAATGGTGCGTGTGATATCACCTGTTGCAACATCCCACAAAATAATCTGACCATCCTCGCCAGCACTCGCTAGAATTGAATTATCCAACGAGAATGTCACGCTCCTCACAGGGCTAGTGTGTTCCTCAAGTAGGGTAAGCTGTTCGCCCGTTGTCATATCCCAAATTCGCACCGTAGCATCATTGCTGCCTGATGCCACTAGGAGATTATCCGAACTAATATCAACCTCGTTAATCCATGAAGTATGCCCAAACAGTGGTTCATCAATGACTGTTTCTGTCGTCATGTCCCAACGCAGTAGGGTATTATCTTGTCCTGTCAGACCCCCTGCAACAGCAATTGTGCCTGTACTATCAAAATCAATCGTTCGTAGACCATTTGTATGCTCATGGAAATAGCGTTGTACCAAGCTATCAAGCTGTAAGGCACTTAACAAACTGTGCCGTGTATCATAGGTTTCATCAATCGAAATTGCTTCGACAGCCAGCAACATTGCCAAATCAGGGTCATCATCATTGGCTAACGAAGCTGACGATAATTCTCGTGAACGTGCCACTTGTGCTTGTGTTACCGCATCAGCGCGTGCATCATTTGCAAAATAAGCTGCCACTAACGCCAGTATGAAAAATAGCAATGCCACAGTCGAGAAAACACGTAAAATATTGGTTGTGCGACGCTGACGATTTGCCTCTTCTGCTCGGAGAGCGATGCTTGAATTGATATACTCACGTTCTTCATCGCGCAAAGAAAGCAAATCATTATTGACGATGCCTTCAAATTCAATGAGGCGTGACCCTGTTGCAAGATAACTTTTATCGCGCTCACTAGCCAGCCAACGGTCTACATCAACACGCAGTTCTTGACGTTTCTGGAGTGCAAAACGATTCTGTTCAATCCACTGTGATAATTGTGCCCAACCCTTGATGAGTGCTTCATGCGCGACTTCAATCGTGGGGGTGCGCGTTGTTTGGTCGAGGTCGTTCGTCAACAAACGATAGTCACTAAAGGCATTAAGAACTTTTTCCAGTAATTCTGGATGTTGAATCCCTTGACGCATCTCCGAGAGTAACATGCGCCGACGGGTTACCGTGCCGTTATCATCAATAGCGATGATACGCAAAAACAGTTTTCGTGCAATCGCTTGTTCGTCAGGTGTGAGCGTTGCATAGATTTCTTCTGCTCTTTGGGCGAGTGCGCCTTCAATCCCCCCAATACTGAGGTAAGCATCATAAGTTAAAGCAACTTCATCAGCACTTTTACGCTCATATAATTCCGTGAGCGCATATTGTAATAAAGGCAGTGTTCCAGGTTGATTATGAACATCATTCAAAATGGCTGTTTTTAGTGCAGGTTCAATCTCCAAACCCACATAATCAGCAGGACCAACGATTGTTGATTCTAAAGCACGCAAACTCAAAGGCAAAACGACTTCTGTATATTCTTTTAGCATTTGCCCAAATTGCGGATAGTGCAAGGGACGGTCATAAAAGTCAGCACGCAAGGTGATGATTAAGCGCAAGCGACTATTCGGCTGATTGACTGCAAACCACAAACTATTGAGGAACATTTCCCGACGAGATTCATCGTCTTCTAGGGTGAAGACCTCCTCAAATTGGTCAATAAAGAGCAATAAATCAGAGCCATCATTCGGCAAAATGTGATTGAGTAACTTGTGTAAACCACGCACATCCGCTTCAAGGTCATTACCCCATTTTTCAGGAGCAATCATCGCCACTTTCAAAATTGCTTGGCGCAACTCTCGGAATGGATTATCACTCGGTATCATGGTGCTGTAAAACCAACTATCAGAATTTGATACCGCACCGCGACTCAGTGTAGGAATCAAGCCAGCACGCACCACACTCGATTTGCCACTGCCAGATGGACCAATCAGCGCAAGGAAGCGATTTTCGGGTTGCTCGAACCCAGCTACCAAACGATTAACGAGGTCTTCACGCCCAAAAAATGTACCTTCATCAGCAGCTTCAAATGCTCGTAAGCCCTTGTATGGATTTGGTGGTCCTTGCCCTTTCACCGAAAGCATCATCGCTTTACGATAATCAAGATAGCGATTGCCTTCTTCTAATTCTTCGGATGCTACTTCTACAGATTCAGGCGCATCCAACTCAGATAGGGCAGGTGTACTATCTTCGGGTTCTGCATCAGGGAAATCACCCATCTCGAATTCCAAAGTTTCGATGATTTCAGTGTCTGAGTCTTCATCGAGATAGAGTGTATCAGCATTTTCGATACTAGGACTTTCAAGATTTGGCGTATTCGTATCCGATAAACCAAAAATCGTCTCTAAATTGCGCTCATCAATCTGCGGAACATCCGCCAAACCAGCAAAACTATCGGTTGTGCTATCGTCAATTGTAGCTGTTAATGCCCCTACACCTGATAAAATATTCGTGCTGACAACATTTTCTTGTCGTGGCTCTAGGCGACGATGATGCTCTGTGCTGATACGATACTCAAGAGGAACAGTCCCCATCTTGTTTGCAATGCCCTGAAAAGCAACCGCTAGCTCTAACACATTATCATAACGATGCGTTGGATTCTTAGCCGTTGATTGCCAAATAATTGTATCAATTTCAGTTGGTAGGTCAGGACGTTTGAGTCGCAATGATGGCACAGGATTATAGAGTTGCATCTTCATAATTTCTTTGGGGTCTTTGCTCACAAATGGGCGTTCCCCAGCCAGCAACTCATATAACATAATGCCTAAGCTATAAATATCAGAGCGTGGTGTGATGACCTTATCTCGGAGTTGTTCTGGCGCAACATAATCAGGCGAACCAAAGGAAATGTTTTCCATATTCACCGAGTCTTGATTACGCAAATCCACTGCAATACCAAAATCTGTCAAGAAAGCGTTGCCTTCATTATCTAGCAGGATATTTTCAGGCTTAATATCACGATGAATCACATTATGTTGATGAGCAAACGAGAGGGCAGCCGCAGTCTGATTAATGACACGCACCATCTGAGCAATATCAAGATTATTCGTCTTCAAGTAACCTCGTAAGCTACCGCCACGTAACCAACGCATAATCAAATAGGCACCTGATGGGTCACGCCAATAGTCATAGAGGGTCACAATGTTGAAATGTTCTAAGCGAGCAACGATGCGTGCTTCGGCTTCAAACTGACGCACAAATTGTGGATTATTGACATATTTATCTTTAATAACTTTGACAGCCACTTCACGCGATAGTGCTTCTTGATAGGCATGATACACTGTCCCAAAACCACCCGACCCTATCTCTACGTTGAGTCGATACCCTCGTACCTCTTTGCCTTTAAAGTTATCCATCTTAGCTACTTGCTTTCATCGACAATGCAATTCTTGAAATCGGTTCGACTAGACTTAATTCGTAGTTTGCTCAACAATCAATTCCATCGAGAGAATCGCATCGAAATGTGGGGCTAATTTGTGAACATAATCATCACGTTTTTCGTTCAAAAAGCGAAATACCAATTCTTGCAAGGCGTAATCAGCAATCTGCTGGAGTGGTTCTTTGTAGCGTTCCAAACTATCTGTTTGTTTCTTTGTACCTTCTACTTTGCCATCCAGTACGACCAAAAACTCAGGGAGTTTAGTCGCCATAAAATCCATGATGTCTTTGCCTTCACCAACATCAATCACCAGTATCTCATCCGATCGCACTTTAATTGCCTTCACCGAAAAGACTGTTGAGCTATCTTGGTCTTGTGCGTCACGGATAATATCGTAGATACGGCTCAAGCGTTCCAAGTAAGTTCCTAAACTTCGTAACTTACTAATAGCGATTGCGCCATTCTCGACTAAAATACCACCCGTCGCATCTTTTACGCGATAAGAGTGACTGTTTAAGTTCCCAATTTCATTATCAATCCGTGTGGAAATCACATCGCCCTCTATTCGTTGTGGTACGGAAAGATGAACAACTATCGCCAATTGCCCAATGCGAACTTGGTCACCTGTTGTGACAGGATGGGCTTGATAGGGTTCGAGTTTATTATCGTTAACCCACGTTCCATTGGAACTACCTGTATCTTTCACGAAATATCGATTGCCAATGAAATTCAGTTCCGCGTGCATCCGCGAAACCCCAAGTTTTGCGCCATGGTCTTCTGTTAAATCAATAGTGGGATTAATCCGTCGCTTGGGATCACGTCGTCCAATCGTAATTTTCTTTGACCCATTGATAATAATTGGCTCAGAACGTCCAGGTAAGTAGAAGGACACAATCAGCAATTCGTGTGTATTGACATTGCCTTCTTCTGCCATCATTTGAAGCAGATTTGCCTGTGTCGAGATATTTTGTGTGGCTGAACCATCATCATTTTGAGGATTTGATTTTTCGGTGTTGTCGTTTGCCATTATAGATGACCCTATTATTCATTCTATTCGGTGAATAAATAACACATCAGAGTGTTATTTAGCTAAATTCGTACAATATACAATTCATTATATCCTGCCTTCAGTAACTCTATTATAGGTCTTATGGCACATAGAACAATTGATTTACGATTTTCAAACGATTTACATATCCTAACAACATCAAAGCCACCAAGATAGAAAACCTCAGTGGCTGATTATGGAAATGCGACACGCTGGTGGTGGGATCTCCAGATGAAGTGGGAAAAATTTAAAGAGAATGCTTATCGTGGACAACATCCATCCTTGTTACGAGGCTGGGGGCGTTACTGCTGTCGTACTTTGAACGACGATCGTATTGAAGGCACACGCCTCGCAACTTTGACTATCACGATGGTCGTGCGTGATTTACATGCACCAAACGAACCCATGAATCCGCTACGGCAAGAAATCATTTGGAATCACTGGTGCTACGCAGAATACGCCCCGAATTGAATTAGTCGTTATCCACCACCACGCATAGTCTTACGACGCATAAAATTATGCACTTCATCAACTTGCTTGTCATCATCCCCTTCAATGATGAGCATATCACGGCGCACGGTCATCGTAATAATTTGAACTGGTTCTAATTTTTCAAGCCAAGCACGCCAGCCATCTCCTCGGACAGCTAGTTCACCATCATCTGCACCACCTGCCTCAACCAAGTATTCCATAACACGGTTGCGAGGCACATTGCGTAATTCTAATTCGTAGCGCACAATCTATCCCCCTGCGGATGGCGGCATCAGCACCAATTGGTCACTAGCTTTGATGGTGGTATCCAAACCATCCAACCAATGAATATTGCGCCCATGCACCATCACATGAACTAAACCTGTGAGTTCACCTGTCTCATCCAAAATTTCGTGACCCAATTCAGGCATGATGTCTGTTACAGTGGCGAGGAATTGGCGCACCGTTTGACCATCTTCAAAAGGAACAGTGATTTCTTTCTGTCCAGCAATATCGCGGAGTGTTGCAAATAAACGCACTGTTTTTTCCATTGTAGTATCCTAACAATAAGTTTTTGTGGATTCTATCAATAGAAAGACTAATCATCAAATCTTACATTGAGATAAGTACACACCAATCTGCAATTTGCAATCACGGATGCTAAATACTAACCGACAATCACGTTCAGATGACCAAAACGTAGTGTGTCACCACTATTGAATGGCACAAGTCGGTAAGGGGGAATTTTCTTATCATTGATGCGCGTTCCATTGGTACTGCCCATATCTTTGATGTGGAATACATCATTTACAAGTGTAATTTGAGCATGGAAACGTGAGACACCAAGCACCTTGCCATGATAATCACCGAGGTCGAGAGTAGGGTGGATGTTATTCTTTAAGTCCAGACGACCTAAAGTGATAATATCTTTAACTTCAAGCACAACAGGGTTTGTTTGAACAGGAAAATGCAGGACGAGCTTGCGTCCGCCTGATGTATAAGTATTCTTGAGTGATTTGAGCTTTTCGCGTAACTCAGGGTTAAATTGACCAGTATCAAGTCGCTCAGTCTTAATCTCGCGCTCTGGCACTGTCTCTGGCTTGTTGATGTCATCCATGACCCAAACTGTATCCCATTCCAACAATAATTCAAAACATTACAATCAGTATAAATTACATTATATATTAAATTCACTAAAGTTATGTATAAGTTTTTATACGTTCAACAAACTGTTTCTATACCTTGAACTTCACTAACATCGTAAAATGTCCTAAACGCACTTGGTCAGAATCCTGCAATACAACTTGACGATAGGGTGGTATCTTCTCACCATTAATCCAAGTACCGTTTGTACTACCATCATCTTTGATGAGATAGTCGCCATCTTTGTAAGTGATTTCGGCATGTTTGCGCGAGACACCCAATTCCTTAGCATAATACTCTGATAAATCTAAGGCATTAGGGTCTTCACTCTTTTTGATACGACCCAAACGGATGATGTCACGGTCTGTGATGACAATTGGCTTGGTTTGATTCGCAATATAGAGCAAGATACCAGCCCCCAAATGTCCGATTTCATCTTCCAAAGCATCTAGTAACATTTCTGACAGGGCTTGCGAAATTGAATTATCTTCAGATAATGCCCATGTCTTGCCATACTCTGTTTTGGATAAATCATCGGTACTGGGTTTCTGCGGTTTCTCCGTCATCGTGTTTCTCACAATCTATTCCATACAACACCACTGTTGAGTAGTCGTGTTGTACACTATATGTATACTACGGTTCATTTCATCATATCAAAGTTTGCGATTAAATCGAAACAAAAATTAATAAAACCGTATAAATTCATCTATTTCGTAATAAACAACTAGCCCATGTACATACATAGGCTAGTGATGGTTCATCTATATAAATTGCTTAGCGCAAGAATAAAATCCCTGGTGAGCGTAAGCCATTGTTGAGTGCTGACCAACGTGAGGGTGACATCGTCGGACTAATACGTACCTCTAAATGCAAATGCGCCCCAGAAGACATGCCACTGTTGCCAAGTGTCGCAATTTGCTGATTTGGTGTAAGTGTGTCGCCTGTTTGTACCATCAAATCTTGGCAATGAGCATACATCACGAAAATATGTTGCCCACCCAATCCTTCAGCTTCCAGATAAGTGCGTGTCGAAGCAGGGAGTTTGCTATTTTCATAACCGACGATTACATAGTGACCATAGCCAAAGTTCCAGCCTTGGTCAGTATAGATGCGACTATCATACAATGGCATACCTGCCTCAACGGTGCTACGTCCTTGTGACCCACATTTAGCACAATCAACGCGAGCATAGACAACCCCGCCTTGTGGTCCTGCTAATAGAGGTGCGCCCCGTTGACCAGCGTGATCCCAACCGACGTGCCTGCCTGTATTCCAAATTGACCCTGCTGTATCCCAACCGCGTATCCAAGTTGAGTCTTGAACAGGGGAGGGGTATTTATCAGGTGCATTCAGACCAAAAGGGGTGAAATTACCACTCAAGCGCACGAGGTCTTCGCGTGTCCAGCCGACTTGACCTTGATAATTAACCCTTACCCAGTAGAGACCGTTCCCACCTTGGTCTAATTGAGCAGGTTCATCCATCACTTGTGCTGTTTCGCCAAGTGTCATGGAAGCCAATTGAGCATTGCGTGTACCAGCCCCTGAGCGGATTTTGGCAGGGTAGTTTGTCATTGCGCGTGCTGTAGCAGGTATTGGCGCGATTTCAACAGGCGCAACCTCTGTTTCAGGTGTGTTATCGACAACAGGTGCAATCGGTTCAGTCACGTCAACTGTAGAGGTACTCACAACAGGCGCAGGTGTCACAATCTCTGCGCCTTGAGGCACAGCAGTAGCTTGTCGCGTTAATGAAAAAGCTTTCGTCGGTGTTTGGATTACGCCGTAACCTGCTGTTGAACCATCGCCCCAAATTTCAATCAGGTCATCGCGCACCCATGCAACACCATCTGCGAATTGTGCTTGAAACCACTGATAAACTTTGCCTTCATGATGTTTCTTCTCAATATCTTCTTTAACGTCAATGACAGTAACATCAGTTTCTCCGACAGGCACTTTGAAAGCAACCTCGCCATTTGTGCCAGCATCAGGACGAGCATTAATCAGTGTAATTGATGGTATATGTGGAATACCAATAACTTTTAACTTGAGGGCTTGTTGCGCCATAATGAATAAACCTCATTAGATAATTATGCTGATGATTTCAGTATACGCTTTATGGCCTCAGCATAATCAAAATCTAATAAATAAAGAATAAAGATTTATTTTCAGTTTATTTATCACTTGATTTTCACTAATTTTATAAGGAGGAGAGATTTACAATGTAGTTTATTGTGGAGGGCGCATATACGCGCCCTGTTTAGAATCGTTGAAATACTAGCCAATAATATGAAACTCACGATGTTGACGATCATCCAGCCAGTGCATCTTGCCGTGACGCATGATGGCATCTTCTTCTAATTGGATGCGAACCTCTTGACCATCCCATTCAGGAATCTCTTTGCGTAAATTCAGTTCAATCGAGTAGGCGGTATTGTTATAGATGGGATAATCACCGCGTCCTGCAACGCCCCCTTGCTGATCCCACAAGCCAATGGTCGGTCCTGCAGCATGTCCATGAAAACCAAGCGGATGACTGTAGATTTGGGCTTTCATATCAAAAATTTGGGCTTCCTTGAGTGTTTTGGATAACACCTCGTTCCCTGTTGAGCCGAGTTCCATATGGCGCATATGAATATCTTGTAAATGATTGGTATCACGCAAGGCACTTTTGAGACCTTCGGGCGCGTCACTTTCGCCTCGTTTGAGAACGTAAGCCTGATTTTGTTGGTCAGTGGCTAAGCCTAAATAATAAAAGCCGACATCACACCACAACATATCCCCAGGCATGATGAGTTTACGCGCAGGCTTGCCTAGAAATTCAAAACTTTGACCAGGAGCTTGTATCTGGCAGGCAGGATGAAACCACGCTTGTAAGCCCATCTCATGAATCTTTTGACGCATATACCAGATGACATCATCGGTTGTGGTTACACCCGCTTGAATCACGCGGTTCGAGAATGCTTCCCGAATGAGCGCGTGTCCCATCGCTACAATGTTAGGATAAGCGACCATCTCACTTTCGATGCGTGTTTCTAGCCAACCGACTGCGAGAGCCTCTGCACCAGAACACCGTGCCATCAACTCATCGCCAAGCGCATCATGCAATTGCTCAGCTTCAGTGTAGGATAAGCCATCCCCAAAAGCGAAAGTTTTAGAGAAATTCACGCCGATTTTTTGTGGGTCACGTTCTTTGATGAGACGTGCAAGACACGCCCACTGTTCTTCTTTATCTGGATTCCATTGCGTCTCGAAGAACTCACCATGCCCATAACGATCTACACTGAAGCGGTCAATACTGCCATCATCATTTTTTGCAAAGACTAAAATTGTGCGTCGTCGTGCTGACATTGCCGTTGCAGGGAGCATCGACATAATCACGGGGTCTTCATTATATTCACGACAAATAATCAGCCACATATCAAAATCACTACGATTCATGACTGTTGGAATCACTGTCTCCAAGCGTTCTTGCAACCAACGGTCACGAACTTCGGCTTGTTGGCGCAATGGTAAAATCAAATCTTTGAATTGCTCAATACTCATAAACAGCACTCTCTCTAAAATGTGGAACGCTCAAAAATAGCGTTATCTACCCTCAGACTTAATCATAATGCCTCTAAATATAACAATTCATGGGCGACTTGTCCGCAAAGTAGCCAAAATTAACTATCATCACTCAATTATCAGTGTAATTGTGTCACCATCGAACACTACAGGCAAATCACTACCAGCATTGCTCTCAAAGCTAAATACCCCTGGAGGGCGTGTATCATAGTGCAACTGTAACTGTATTCGCTCAGCATCATCTGCGAGGTCTATCGTTACTGCTTGATTGAGTCCTGCTCGTAAGGGTGCAACTCCTAAAATATCAGTCTGTTGATTGTCATCGTCTACAGCGTATGCCACCAGCCATCCAGCCGTATCAATTAAAACACGCTCAACAGTCACGACATTATCGTTTCGCGCAATACCATCGATAGTAGGTATTACCAATGCCGATGCCATGATGAGCATCTCATCTTGGAGAAAGGGCATATCCACATCGTCAATATCGCCATACTCAAACACTTGTGATTGTCCCGTATCACGATGCAAAACGGCATATAAACGAGGAGTAACCTCTGCTTGTGTCACCAATACATTGACCTCATCATTGAATCCTGCTTGAACAGGCGCAACCCCAATAAAATCACCTAACTGTCCTGTGCCATCGTCCGCGTAGATCACTATCCATCCAGCATCAGGACTGAGGACACTATCAATCAACACAGGCACTTGTTCATTTTGATTACGAGTCAAATCACTGCCGATAACGATTTGGTCATTCAGGCGCAGGGTAGGGGAGGTCGCTATTGTCGTCCGAGCAATACCTGTCGCTAGTTCATAAGGTGTATCGAGAGTGGGGTCATCGAGATAGTCAAATTTTTCTAGCTCACCCGTGTCCAAGTGAATCGTCACATGAACCAATGGTGTGATGTCACCTGATAGCAAGAGTGGAATTGCTTGTGATGTGCCTTCCTCAAGAAAAGTGTGTCCTAGCACATCGCCTAAATCACCATTATCGTCGTTATGGGCGACTACCCAAGCATCTGATTCCAATGATAACGAGGCTGTATCCACTACAATCCGATTGAAGTTATCAGCATCAACGAATTGGTCATGAACACTGATAGTCAGTATTCTGAATGACTGTGCAACCTCTTGACCATCCACCATGACAGGCATATCAGCCCCTTCGACAGCACCGTACTGAAATTCTCCGAACGGTTCACTATCAAGATGCAATACAAAGTGCAAAATCGGCGTGACGTTAATCATCTGCAATTGCACAGGCAGATTGCGTGTCATTCCTGGGCGTAACAGCGAAAATCCGAGCAAACCACCACGGTTACCTGCGCCATCATCTGCATACACTGCCAAAATGCCAAATCGTTCGGCAACAATCTCATCAATAACCACGTTATCATCCGTAATGACTTGTGGTCTTACTATGATAGATGGGGTAAATGATGGAACATCTTGTGCCTTCACACCCCACAAGCAACAGATGGTTAAAATCGTAACACTTAATAAACGAAGTTGACGCATACATCCTCAAATTGTTCAAACGAATTGATTAAAACCTCAGCATTGTAGCATCATCTGCGACATGCACCTTGATTGTAGGCAAGGCATCAGCTAAACATTATGAAAATCATACAAAAGTTTGTGTGTAGAAACTAATCTTAACACTTCTGTGTTCAAAATTAGCATAAACTAATGAGGTATCGTTCACTAATTTCCTTTTTATACTGAGAAATACAAACGTCTAGAGCACTAGGGGTTAAGCATGACAGCCAATATCAATAATCGGGGCACACAAAACACTAGATTTTCGCTATTTAGTGTTCGTAATCGCATCATTCTATTCTTCTTCCTTGCGGTGACGATTCCTGTTACCATCACGTTCTTAGTTGCAAATAACACAACACGTAATGAACTCATTCAAGAAATTGATGCTGATCTATCAGCATTAATACGTTTGCAAGCTAACAATCTTTCTGAAAATCTCGAAAACCAAATCAATCTACTCACATTGCTTGCGGAAGATGATGGACTTTTGACAGCCGTCACCACTCGCAACCAAAGTTATCCGTCTGAGCAAGCAGAAATCACTCAAATTCTTGAAACAAATGATGCACTCTGGGCAAGTATTTCAGCAGGAGACGCGCCAGAAGAATTTAACTTCAACCTCGTTTATGATGGTATTGTTTCTACTAATGTGTTACAAGCCTTCCAAAGTACATTCCCTAATCATGTAGAGCTAATCGTAACAGATCAGTACGGTGGTATCGTTGCATCAAACATCCGCACAACTGATTATGTGCAAAGTGATGAAGAATGGTGGTTACGTGCCTTTGATAGCAGTATTGGCAATACCTATATCAACCCAACTGTTGTCTTTGACGAAAGTTCAGGCACAGACGTCATTCAAATTGCACTCCCAATTCGTGACCAACAAACAAATAGTGTAATTGGGGTTCTCAGAACTCATTACAGTATCAATGCTTTGCTGGTAACACTTAATGCTCTAGAGCTTGGTGAAACAGCAGGCGATATTTTGCTTAATGCGAATCGTGGTCTCATCGCTCAATCAGATAATATTCCAGCAGGTTTTCCTTTAGAACAAATTGATACCACCATCATTGCAGATGGCACAAATGGTCAATTTGAACAAATTCTCTCATACGAGAATACGAACTATATCATTGAGTCAGTGCCACTAACAACTAATGGGCGTGTTCCTGTTATTGATAATCTTGAATGGACTACTGCTATCATTCAAGCTGAATCCGAGGCTCTCGCACCAGTGGCTACTGCTCAGAATGCAACACGTCCGTTGGCATTACTGATTGCAGGTCTTGGCACTGTTGCAGGTATCTTCCTTGCATATAGCACTACCCAACCTCTAACGAAATTGTCACAAGCTGCTGAACGCATTGGTCAGCAACGGGATTGGCAAACACGGGTTGATGCCAACAGTAATGATGAATTTGGTCGCTTGGGTCAAGCCTTTAACACCATGGCTGGTGAGCTACAAACCATTGTTACCGATTTGGAAGGTCGTATTGAACAACGCACGGCTGACCTTGCGACATCGGCTGAAATTGCAGCAGCCGCAAACCAAATTCGTGAACAAGGCGAACTGATTAGCCTCACAGTGAATTTGATTCGAGACCGTTTCGATTTTTACTACGTGCAAGCCTATCTTGTTGATGAAGCTGGCGAATACGCTGTGCTGACCGATGGTACAGGCTATGCAGGTCGTCGTTTGCTATCCCGTAATCACCAACTACCATTAGACGGTAAATCTCTGGTTGCTAACACAATCAGTACGGGTGTTCCAAATGTTGTACAAGATACACTCAATGACTCAAATTGGTTAGCAAATGACCTTCTGCCCGATACACGCTCCGAAATCGTAATTCCATTGCGAGTACAAGAGACTGTCATCGGTGTGCTTGACATTCAGCACGATATTCCACACAGTTTTGATCAAGATCAGCAACAATTGTTCCAAACACTAGCAGACCAACTCGCGGTTACCTTTGAAAACGTGAACTTGCTGGAAGATACCGCAGAGCGTGCGAAACGCCTTGCAACAGTTTCCGATGTGGCGATTACAGCATCCACTGAACGAGACTTAAGCACGATGCTACGAACCGCAAGCCAACTCACAAA
This sequence comes from Chloroflexota bacterium, assembly GCA_039200705.1. Taxonomy (GTDB): domain Bacteria; phylum Chloroflexota; class Anaerolineae; order Aggregatilineales; family Phototrophicaceae; genus JAUZRW01. The sequence goes on along the minus strand of JBCCSC010000001.1, from coordinate 130,389 downwards.
AGAAAACTTTGGTCTGTATCATGCTCATGTCTATCTCTTGGATAGTGCACAAAATCGTATGAAATTGGTTGCAGGGGCGGGTGAAGCAGGGCTTGAAATGGTTGCTAACGACCATAGCATCTCACTCAATAACGAACAATCACTCGTTATGCAAGCCTATCGGTCGCAACAACCTGTCATTGCTAACGATGTCACTGAAGCACCAGCTTACTTACCAAATCCAATTCTGCCAGATACACGCGCAGAGCTAGCAGTTCCGATGATTGTAGCTGAACAGGTTATCGGGGTGTTGGATGTCCAAGATACGCGCGTTCGGCGTTTCAACGATGATGACGCACAAGTTTTGCGGATTCTCGCAGCCCAGTTAGGTGTTGCGGTTGATAACATCCAAATCATTGAAGAATCACAACGGCAAGCTGTTGAGCTAGACCGTATCTTCAACTCTACAATTGATATGTTGGGTGCAGCAGACTTTGAAGGGCACTTCGTGCAACTTAATGATGCTTGGCAAGAAACACTCGGTTGGACACGCGAAGAACTGATGGCAGAGCCATTCTTCAGTTTTGTTCACCCAGATGACATCGAAAAAACAGCAAAAGCCAATGAAGGTATCGGACAAGGTGAAGCTTTAATCGAATTCACCAACCGTTATCGCAAAAAAGATGGTCAGTACATTGATATTTCTTGGAAAGCCACCCCCGACTTTGAGGCAGGACGCATCAACTTTGTAGCGCGTGATGTGACTGAACAACTCCGTGCTGAACAAGAAATTCGAGGGCGTGCATCAAAAATGCAAGCGGTTTCCGAAATCAGTTCTGAAATCGGTGGTATTCTCGATATTGAACATCTGCTTTGGGAAGTTTCAGGTCTCACTCAAGAAAAACTTGACCACTATCATGCTCAAATTTATCTCTTATCAGAAGATGGCAAACGTCTTGTCTTAGCAGCAGGCTCAGGCGATATAGGGCGTAGCATGGTTGCATCAGGTCACAGCATTCCTATTCGAGCAGATAGTCTCGTTGCACGGTCTGCCCGTGAGCGCAGTGTTGTCCGTATTGACAATGTATTTGATGTAGAAGACCATCTGCCAAATCCTAACTTACCCTCTACTAAAGCCGAATTAGCTGTTCCGCTACTTTACGGTAGTGAACTTATCGGGGTTCTCGATATTCAAGACAGCCAAGCTAATATCTACTCTGATGTTGATGTTCAAGTTAATCAAACACTGGCGAACCAAGTTGCAGTTGCTATTCAGAACGCCCGACAGTTCGAGTTAACACAAGTTCGCTTGCAAGAGGTACTGGCAACCAATGCTATCGCAGACTTTGTTCGTGAGAGTGATACCCTCGAAAATATGCTCACAAACGTGATGACTGTCAGCTATAACTCACTCGGTGCCGATAACAGCGTATTTGCATACTACGACGAAGAAGATAATCAATGGCATGGATTTGTTGGTGTTGGCGAAGGCATGACGAATGAGATTGCGCGCCAGTTCCACGATGAATTGCATCGCTATCCACATGGTGTCGAAGCCCTTAACAGGGATGAAGTAATTGCAATTGATAATGTTAGTCATTATCCTGATTTCCCGATGGATGTTGCAAAGCAACTTGGTATCAAATCTATTCTTACAGTTCCAATTTTCTCAGACCGCAACAAAGTCGGTGCTATCTTCTTGAATTACAATCGAGAATATCACCGCTTCGATGAAGACGAAATTCGTTTGGCGCGTTCGATTGGTAATCAAATTTCTATTGGTGTTCAACGCCAACAATCTGAAGAAGCTATCTTGCGCCAAACACAAATCGCACAACGGCGTGCTGCGGAACTCGAAACAGTAGCAAATGTATCCACAGCGTCCACGACAATTTTGGATGTTGATGAACTGCTACAATCTGTTGTTGATCTCACTAAGCAAAACTTTGATTTGTATCATGTACATATCTACCTTTACAATGAAGAAGAACGTGCATTGGTACTGGCAGCAGGGGCTGGTGACATTGGGCAAATGATGCGTGATCATGGACATCGCCTTAGCATTGATAACCAGTCGGGTCTTGTGGCGCGTGCCGCACGCACAAAAGAACCTGTTCTCGTTAACGATACTGTCTCAGTGATTGACTTCTTGCCAAATCCAATGCTACCAGAAACACGCTCGGAAATGGCAATTCCAATGCTCATTGGTAATGACTTACTCGGAGTACTCGACCTTCAATCCGATACAGTTGGACGCTTTGATGAAGAAGATATTCGTATCCAAAGTACACTAGCATCTCAGGTTTCTATTGCAGTGCAAAATGCACAAGCATTTGAGCGTGAACGACGTACAGTTGACCGCTTACGCGAAGTTGACCGCCTCAAGCAAGAATTCATTGCGAATATGAGTCACGAATTACGGACACCGCTCAACTCAATCATTGGTTACAGCGAAGTTCTATTAGACGGTGTTGATGGCGATCTCAACGAAGAAGCGATGGAAGATGTTGAAGCGATTCACACTAGTGGTAAGCATCTCTTGAGCATCATCAACGAAATCCTTGATATGGCGAAAATTGATGCGGGTCAAATGCGAATTACACGTCAAGAAAAGAACATTGTCGATATTCTGAAACACATTGTCGTCAGCAGTCAGGTACTTGTTAAAGATAAGCCTGTCGAAATCGTGTTGGAAGAAGCATCACCTGTTGAAATGGTCTACGTTGACCCAGTGCGTATCAATCAAATCATGCTGAACATCGTCGGTAATGCTATCAAATTCACTGAAGAGGGCAATGTTACGGTACGCTACGGCATGGAAAACGAAGATTACATCCGCATTGACATCATTGACACAGGCATTGGTATGTCGGCTGAACAAGTCGAGGTTGCCTTTGAACGCTTCCGTCAAGTCGATGGATCATCTACACGTCGTGCAGGTGGTACAGGTCTTGGTCTACCAATTACACGCCAACTCGTCGAAATGCACGGTGGCGACATCAGTGCAACTAGTGAAATTGGACAAGGCTCGCACTTCTCGATTTTCCTGCCTAAATTGGAACTCGCTAAGCAAATCGAAATCCAACAGGATGATGAACGAGACGCATTTGAGGCACAAATCCAATCAGCACCTGTCGCTGGCGATTAACATCTAGCAAGTATCTCCACACACACTATTCAGCGACGGACAAGAACACTTTGTTCGTCGCCTTATTATTCATGAACGATACTATTCTTTGACTGATTTTGTTACGACTTATCATAAACTGAATCATCAAGAGGTTTTAATAATAATGACCACAATCGTTGTAATCGAAGACAACCCACAAAATGCACGCATGGCAGATAAACTCCTCAAACGCGCAGGTTATACGGTGAAATTAGCCGAAGATGGTGAGATGGGCTTAACAACTGTCTTTGAAAATGAACCTGATTTGATTCTCATTGACCTCGGCTTACCTGATATTGATGGTCAAACTGTGATTGGTCTGGTGCGTCAACAAGATACACTCAAAGACGTTCCCATCATTGCATTTACTGCATGGCCTCAAGAAGAAGCACATGATATGGCAAAACGCTATGGATGCGATGGAGTCATCACAAAGCCCATCAATACACGAACCTTTGCTGACCAAATTGGCGATTTTCTCACAGAGGCAACGCAAACGAGTGAGGATGCAATCCCTGCTGAAGCAATTGATGAAGCAACCGAAGCAGATAGCGTTGCTACCGTCACAACATCAACGACAAGCGAAGATCAACCAGAAGACACACCAAATGATAACTCTGTCACCGTTGAAGCAAGTGATGACACTACCAAAGTAGATAACGTTGCTACCGTCGCAACATCAACCACAAGCAAAAAGCAGACAGAAGACACATCTAAAAACGAAGCATAATTTGCTTGATGAACATCATACTGTGATGTCAACTTGCCCAGCAAACATACAAGGATACAACACACACGATGAAACTTGAAAAGGACTTTGCCCACATGGCGGATTCTCCGCATCAAGCAATCCCAACAAGTGAATACACCTTTGAACAACTCGCCGATATTTATAATCGCGCACGGGAAGATTATATCGTCCCAATGCCGATGAATGCGCGGCGGATGAAAGAATATGTCCAGACCTACGATGTCGATTTAGACGCATCCTATGTGGCAGTCGATAAAGAAGATGGGGAAGTCAATGGGATTTGTATGCTCGGTGTCCGTGATGATACAACATGGATTACTCGTCTCGGCGTTATCCCTGTTCGCCGTCGCAAACGTGCAGGCTTATTCTTGATGGAAATCGAAATTGAAGCCTCGCGCCAATTAAATAAAAACTACGTCCAGCTTGAAGTTATCAAAGGCAATGAACCAGCCCAACGCCTCTTCAAAAAATTAGGGTTTGAAATCACACGCGAATTGCTTGTAATTCGTCGTCCACCTGAACCTGTTGATCAATCTCTGATACCACCTATGCGAATCGAGCCAATTACAGGGAATGATGTTTTCTCGGCACTTGAAGAACGAGAAAGAGGCGTTGCATGGAAAGAACAAACTGCTTCACTACGTAATGCAGGTAATATGCAAGGCTTATGGGTAACCTTAGACGATGATCAAGCAGGGTGGATTGTCTATCAGAAATCTGCCTTCCAATTGAGTCATTTCGTGATTCAACCCAATATCAGCGATGATATGATACATGCCCTGATTTGTGCTGTTCATTTGACCCATGCCCAACAAGATACCAAAGTTGAAAATGTCCCACCAACCCATCCAACATGGGACATATTCCAACGCTTCGGCTATTTTGTCGCGTTTAGTCGCCTCGAAATGATACTGACACTCTAGCGACCTAATTGCTACTATCCTGTGAGCTACCATCAGGCGGGAACAATTCTGTTGTCTCCAAACGAGAATGAAAATCGACAATCATCTGTTTGAAGATAGGGTCACCTTTCGCAATCGCAACCAACTTCGCAATTGTTGCTTTATCATCAGCATCCATTGCTTCCATATAATCCAGCAGATATAACTCACGCTCTTGTTGTTTGTTCATCTGAGTATCCTTCTATGCTTTAACCTCAACCAGTTATCACGAGTGCCGTAATTGACTGTGGTGAGAGTATTAAGTTTTCTGCTAGTTCAAACGCTCCCTGTGATTCAGCATTGGTATCTAAATCAAACAGCCAACGTTCTACTGAAATTGCCTCAAAATTACCCAAATCAAAGCGGACTGTTCGGGTCTCTTCTGCCAGATTAACTATCAGTAAGGTGAGATTGTTATCCTCATCAAAGGATGCAAAAATCGAGACATCTTCATCCGATGAACTTGCACTGAGCAATTGGTCACCAAAATGCTGATACATCTGATAGGTATAGAAAGTCGGGCGTGGGTCTGAGCGACCAATCAAGCCGTAACCACCGATGCTACTCGGAGATTGCAAGGTAAAGTAATTAACAAGAAACACATCGCCCACAATCATCTGACCCAATACATCTGCCCACCAAATTGCATTATAGTGTGAATCAGGCGCAGTCTCAAAGCCAATAGAATTACTCCAATGACTGTTAATCTCAGTCACAGCAATCGGTTTCGCTTCACCTGTTAATTCTAAGACAGTCTCATGCAAACTTGGAATAATCTGTTCCCATTCGCGTGTGCTTTCTCGAATATCCGCAATGGTTGCAATCGGACCACTTAGACTCGTTGGGAAAGGATAACGATGCACTGAAACCACATCGACCATATCACCATTGGCTTTCAAAAATTCATCTAAATACAGCAGACCTTCGTCGTCTTTGGGGTCAAGCGTTGGATTCGCACGATATTGCGAAATATCAGGTCCGATAAACTGAATATCAGGGTCTACCGCTAACATTGCCTCAGCAAATTCGCGCCATTCTCGATTATGTTGTTCAGTGGAATAATCATCGAATAAATTGGGTTCGTTACCAATACTCCAATAAGTGATGTCATAATCATTGTCGATATTCGCCATGCGGACTGTTTCGGCAGCTTCTTCGGGCGTGCTACGTTCTAAATTCACACTGATGCTCACTTCAACACCGCCCATTTGCTCTGCCCAAAACATCATATCGCGTAGTTGATAATCACGGATGATATTCTCATCACCCCAATTACCACCAGGAAAGCGCACAAAAGTTGCACCGACTGTATCAATCGTATCAATCCAATCCGCAGGGATAAATGCCCAAGGACCATGATTGACACCGTAGACATAAGGGCTGACTTCACCAACAATCTCGGACGTATCGACACTGAGTGTCACAATATCATCTTGTGCGGAAACAGCTATCGTCAACATAAAACAGAAAAATAGAAAAATAATGCGTCGCATAAAAGATTCTTCTCCAGAAGGGCAATTAATCAGCTATATAATACCCAATTTTGAGCAATTTACAGTAGAGCCGACTATATTTTTCTTGCAGATAACAGTAGAAATAAGGGAATCCGCTTACGACGCTCATAGAGTGCGTCGTCATCAATCAAAGACCGTTCAGGGGCAGGTTCTCTGAGGTGCTCAATTTTAAAGCCAACAGTCTGTAAGGTGCTAAAATAATCTTCTATTGTGCGATGATACTTCACAACCTCGCTTCCCATCCACTTAATGTTTCGCTCACCCCTAACAAAATAATTATCCACAATCCAGTTCAAACGTAGACCGCCTGATTTTTCGAGTGATTCATTGTGTGAAGTCAAGACAGGATGCTCCACAGTGAAAATGAAGCGTCCATCGGGTTTAAGCGCGTGATATATAGTTTGGAATACAGTTTCTATATTGTCTACATAATGCAATGCTAAGCGCGAAACAATCAAATCATAATGTGCTACAGAATAGTCCCATGCTTCAATTGTCCTATGATGCACAACGCCTTTATCAACTAGAGCAGTCTTTGCTAATTCAACCATGCGCGATGAGGCTTCAATACCTGTATAGAAGCTACAACCACCATTGAGTAATTCAACCCCAAACCGACCATCACCACAACCTAAATCGAGAATATCTAAGCCTTCATAATCACCAATAACAGCCATTAGGGCAGGATACTCTATGGTATCATTCGGTGTATATTGACGTTCACGCCCTTTGATATAACGTTCGAAAACAGTTTCTTCATCGTAGAAATCGTGCCCACTTGTCATCCATTGCTCCTCATAGACTTTGCACACTTATTATAAGCCCAATTTTGAACGATTCTGAGACCTGAAACGTAAATACACGTAGAAGCACATAACACAAGAATTAAGAGAGTTCAACCAAGTCAAACAAGGTGTTTGATGTTATCCTAATCGAAGAAATAAACGAGGGACGAGCAGCAATCGTCTGTGGAGTAACTCTCCGTACTTGCCTGGTCGGGATAGTTGCATCACACCCATTGTGTTTCAATTCTTGATACCTCTTGAATGGCACATGGGATACAGGCGGTTGCCGTTCGCTTCTTGTTATTTCGTCCCTCAACCTCAGTCTATGCTCCATTTTTGAAGAACTCATGAATGCTTTATTGCCCTCTGATGCAGTCGATATGAGGCAGATTTTTCATCGCTAAAATGGTATAATTAGATGTCCATAGCCTTGAAAAATCACATGACCTACTCTGATAAAAATATACCTAAACTCACTCCGCGCGAACACATCCGTAGACGACCTGGCGTGTATGTGGGTGGTACAGGTAAACGGGGCTTGCATCATCTCGTTTATGAAATTCTTGACCACATGGCAGAAGAAGCCTATATCAATCGATGTGACCATATTTGGGTTGATATTCTAGCTAACGATAAAATTCGACTACGCGATAATAGTCAAGGCTTACCCACTGAACGCTACGAAGGTACTGACCTAATATGGCTGGAAGCTATCATTGAGGATCTTGGTGTTCCTAAAACAAAGTTTGACGAAGATGCCTACAAAGTCATGGGAGGCTTGCATGGTTTAGGGATTGCACCCGTCAACATGCTCTCGCAGAATTTCACTATCGAAAATTATCGGAATGGCACATACTGGCGCAAAACCTATCAGCAGGGAATAGCATCATCACCGTTGATACGTATCAGCGATGAACAATCACAGTCAACACAAGGATTGCTCGTTGAATTTCAACCTGATGAGACAATTTTCGATGATGTTAATTTTGACCGCACAACTGTCGAAAATCGGGCAGAACAAATCGCACGCTTAACACCAAATCTAACAGTAGAAGTAACTGACCACAGAGAGCCTAATTCAGATACGACTATTTTTTACTATGCAGAAGGTCTTAAAACTTGGGTTGAGGAGCAAACAAAGTCCAGCCATATCTTTCATAATGTTATTCATATTCAAGAAGAGGTCAAAATCCCCACCGAAAATAACCCAAATCGCATGATTGGCATCGAGATAGCTTTCCAATTTTCTGATAGTTCGGAAGGACAAGTTCTTGGCTACGTAAATACCGTCCGTACACCAAAAGGGGGAACACACATTGCGCCATTGAAAGCAACCATTCTCAGCGCGCTCAATGAATACATTGAATATGAATATTCTGACTTTGATTCAAAGAACTTATTAACGTGGAATGACATAAAAGATGGATTGTTCGCAGTCATATCAATTCGCCATCCAGACCCACAATTCCAAAGTCCGACCAAGTTACGTCTCAACAATAAAGATATTTATGGGGCAGTTGCCAATCTCATATACTCTAATTTTAATTGGGATTACTACAACAATAGAAAAATGATTGACTCAATACTCAATCATCTATTGGGCGAATGACTCAGCACCCAAAACTCAGAACTTTTCACTCAATTTACTGACTCATGATTCGGAATCGTAAAATTATCCAAAGTTCAGGGTGACTCTCTGCTCCATCTTTGAAGAAATAGTGAATACACTATTCATCTGTAACGCGATAAAGATGAGTTGCCTAACTTATCTATTTACAGAATAGTGGGAAAATATAACACCATTATTGTAGATTTTCGTGTTCAATAGGCTCATCCTAACTGTGCGTTCGACATGACTAAATAATGGAATGCCTCGCCCAAACATCACGGGATTGACTTTCAGCAGTACTTCATCAATTAGATCATGTTCAAGTAAGTATCCAGCCAGTTGTCCACCACCACACAAATAAATCATGCCCCCAGCTTGTACTTTTAACTCTTGCACCAGTGTTTTAGGATTACTGCGAACAATATGCAATTGTTCATGCGTTGAATCTGGCATTGTGCTTGAAAAAACGTACTGCATCATATGCCCATATGTCGGCACAGGTTGACCAGCCTCAACCCCAAATTGATACCCCCACTCATAGGTCCTACGTCCCATCAGCACCGTATCATACTGTTGCAAACTGTTGAGATAATCGGGAATATGTTGCCCTTCAGTCAGAAAACCATCCATCGTTTCATCCTCATGGGCAATGAATTGGTCAATCGATACAGCAACATAGTAGACAAGTTTACGACCCGTCGTTGATTGTGACATAAAACACTCCTCTTATTTGATAACTGATGTCAGTGTAGAGCAGTTGCTTGATGCCGTATTGGAAAAAATTTAACTGTTGTCAGAAATGGCTAAATTAATATTGTGGTCAACACTTTGAGGCGTATAAGCACTTGGCGTGAGTCCTGAAAAATGACGAAACTCGTTGTTAAAATGTGCTTGGTCATAATAGCCACAATCAAGAGCTATCTCAGCCCAATTAGGATTAGTCTGCACACTAATGATATTCAAAGCACGATGAAAACGACGGACACGCTGGAATTGTTTAGGAGTCATCCCTATATCATCACGAAAAACCTGTATCAATCGTGTCGCACTGAGATTAGCATCTTCAATAAGGGGCTTAATACGTTGAATCATTGGTTGCTTAATGAGTTTACTCAACGTGTATCCGACGGCATCATGGCGTTGATATTGGTGATTGATACGGTTTAATAGGAGATTTTCGAGAATACAGAACCGCTCTAATGATGTGCGTGCCATACCAAGTTGTTCGTATAATTCTTGAGTTTTTGTAGTATCCCAAATATCATCAAGTCGAATATGTTGATTCAACAGGTCTTTACCAGCCACATTGAAGAATTGAAGTGCACCTCCAAACTTAAACAAGACCGATACAATCGTGCGAGGTGTATCAGTATGAACAATAAACGGCTTTGACCTTGCACCAACCAACATTGCACCGTGTATCTGTTGCATAGAGTTATTAGGAATACAACTTTCAATACAAAAAGGAGTGTCAGATAAGCTAATAGTCAATTCCATCATGCCAATTGGCAAAATCAATTCTTTGTCATGTGATGGATGATAATCATCCCACTGCCACATCATACTAACGTAATCAGCTAGTGGCAGTTGCGGATAGTAAATTTCTAAAGGCATCACAGTCCTCGTAGCAATATTTTCTATGACGATGCTGACTCACGGTTCGGAATCGTAAAGCTGAAAACCGTTCCAAGTTCAGGTGTGCTCTCTGCCCAAATTGTGCCACCGTGCGCCTGAACAAATCCGCGGGCAATGGCTAATCCTAAGCCAGTACCACGTTCATCATCCGTATTGGCGCGCGACTTTTCACCGCGATAAAAGCTATCAAAGAGATTCGGCAATATTTCAGGAGGGATGTGTACCCCTGTATTATGAATATCAACGCGCACAGAGGTTTCATCACAATGCCGTGCGCTAATTGATACCGTTTCGCCTGACGGGGTGTACTTAATCGCATTATCAATCAAATTCTTGAGCACACGCTGAATTTTATCAGGAGCAACGTATACCAAATCAATGCCATCCTCGACACTACCTTCTAGTTTTAAGCCTTTGTGCTGTGCCTTTGCCATCAAGCTCCCCATCGTATCACTAATCAGGTCAGCAATGGGTGTCGGATGTAAGTCTAAATCAATATGCCCAACGTCTAATTTCGCCATCTCGAATAAATCTGTAATCATATGGCTCAAATGCTGAATTTCTTTCAGAGTCGTCTGCACATAGCGTTGTTGTGTCTCTTCATCAGTGATGACACCATCAGCGAGGGCTTCTAGCATCACACGCATTGATGTTAAGGGCGTTCGTAAATCGTGTGATACCCATGCCACCAAATCCCGACGCGTTTGCTCTAATTGTTGCTTCTGTGTCTCAATTTCTTGTAAGTCGGCTGCCATCGAATTAAAACTCTGCGCGAGATAAGCAATCTCGTCATTGCCTCGTATCTCTAAGCGTGTGCTGAAATCACCCTGTGCGACCTTACCAGCCGCGTCAGCTAAGGCGAATAAACGGCGTGTCATAGCTTGTGACACATAATAGCCGAAGGAAATCGCCGACATACCAGCGAAGAACATCGCAATCACCATAAACGAGAAGTAGATTGAGTTAGCAAATAACACTGTCGAGAGCAACCACAAATAGAAAATCATGACCGACACAATGACGACAATCATCAACAACATCAACAAGCGCAAACTCTTCAAATATTGCAAACTACCTGATTTGTACATTACAAACGAGGTAATCGCCATCAAGACACTAATCGTCGCCATCAGCATAATCAGAGCAGGGGGCACATCACCACGTATGGGTAAGAATAAGCGCGTCAGAAGGACAATTCCCCCAACTAATGCCAATAAACTCCCCAACAATATAGGCAATGGATTCGGACGATTGTGCGAAATAGGTGATGACAATGAGGATAGCATAATCAGGCTCTTCTCTGATGCAATAGAATATACAGGCAATGATAGCGCAAGTTTCTAACTAGCAGGTTACTATATCCATTAAAACCCTATCCGAAAAATCTGTAAACTCTACTATATCTAGTCTTTAAGACGCGCCGTTGCGCGTCCCTACAGTATTTCGTAGGGATGTCCTAACATACAAAGCAAATTTATTTGAATTTACAGATAGATACTAAATACAACGCAATTTATGATGCTAATGAATGATTGAGCATCACACTAACAAATTTTGTCGAACTTGTGCCAGTGTTGCTTCCGATAAGCCGACATACTGAGTCAAATATCCTTCGATTGACCCGTATTCCTCTCGGATTTTATCCAATGTCGCTTGCATCACATCCCCATCAGCAATCAGGAGATAATCAAAATCACTCTCAGTCAGTCCCATAATGCGAAGTTGTGCCAGATTCTTGCGTGTGGCTTCCTTGAAGAACGAGTAATGATGATTGCTCAGGCTATAATCTGCAATAATGACATCATCAGGCACACCTAAAAATGCTAAGAGCAAAGCAATCGTGATGCCAGTACGGTCTTTACCAGCCGCACAGTGAATCACCATCGGCAACTGACTATCATCTGCCATATATTGGAAAATCTCGCGGAACACTTGCGGATTATTCTTGACCATCACCCGTTGATAGAGGTCATCAAGTAAGCCTTCCAGATAGCCTTCTTGCAAGAGTAAGCGACCCAACGCGACCCACACATTATCTTGCGAAGAGGGCGGAACACTCACTACAGGAATATCATCTGGCAGATGGTCAGGATCAGATTCATGTTCTGCTTGGGTTCGCACATCACACACCAAGCGAATCCCTAATTCATGAATTGCACGCTGGTCAGCCTCTGTCAGTTGGTCAAGAGCCGATGAACGATAAACTTTGTTCCAGCGAACGTATCTACCGTCTTTTGTGCTATAACCCCCAGTATCGCGGAAATTAGGCGCACTCGGCAAAGGAACAACCCGTTCAGTCTGAGTCAACGTGCCATCATCCAGTTCGACCATCACCTTATAGCGTTGATGTGGATTAATGCCGTGAAGCATCGCCATCTGCTGATTCATCACACTGAGTGTTGGTCGTGATTGGTCAAGGGCTTGATACGCATCACCTAGATAAATATCGGCTCTCTCAGATGGATACGCCCAACGAACCGTCAGCACTTCACCAGCGCGTGTTAAAGATAATGCTTCGTCAGGATTTTTGATGAGCAAAGATGCTAGTGGGGCTGGTTGCCGTTTACGCCGAATTTGTCGCCATTGCCAGAGTACCAAAACTACTAATAGACCAAGACTCAGCCCAATGCCTTGTAGAACTCGTTTTATCATGTGTATTGTTTGTCCCATGCAATCAATTGTGCCGATAGCATAGCACAATACACATTAAGAATATATCGTATCTAATGGGATATTTCAGTTCTTTTTCTTGGCGTTCTCTGCGCCTTCGCGGTAAACCAAAATTTGATTTGCGAAGAACACAAAAACGGGGTATAGTCGGCACATCCTGTTCTTAGCAAGTGGGGTGTTGGTGGTACAACGCCCCACTTAGGATGTCCGAAAGGACAGTTTCCAAAAAGCAGTATAACGTGCTGTCGCTATCTTGAGTAGTATCTAAAGGGACTTGCTCAGTAGCCCACGTTGGCAAGTGATAGTGTGCTTTCACGATTGTGTATGCTGTGCTTGCCACTGCTTGTCCCTGACGACACCTGTTAATGCAGGACAAATACTCTCGCTAAGATGATGCACGTCACTCAAATAAACCAACGGGGTGCGGTTTAGATGGGCATTATCACGGCAGATATTCGCGTGCTGAGGCGTGTCACTACCATCGATGCGTCTTAGCACGAATTTTTACTCTACTAATGATTATGTCTATAAAAAATAGGTTGTCCCCATTCAAGTTCGATAATTGGACTATCAAGTAAGTTTGTCAAATCGACAAAATCAATATTCACTGATATGTCAGACAGTTCATCGCGCTCGTAGGATGGATAAAATCCAAATTCTAGACGATAGCCTTCGACAGCAAAAACAGGTTGGTCATAAAATATATCATAATCAAATGCTGTGTAAGAAAGGATAGGCATGTCAAGTCTTTGTTTATATCCCCTTGCACCAACTGACAGTTGCCAAGAGTAGCTAGAAAGCCAACAACCTTCTTCCCAACATCTTATGCTCCCTACTTGATTATGCTTGTACCAGAAATAATCAAAGTTATCTGATCCTTGAATATAAATGGGGCAAGAATGTCTTAGTGGCACATTACAATCTCGCTCCCCAGAGCGGTTGATGTCAAGTACATCATCAAGGTATTCAACATACATATAAATTAGATTGCTTTCATCAGGTGTAGCAATTGCGCGTTCAAATACTTCACCTGTCTCTAAATTGAGTAGTTCCCATGTATCATTACGACTATAACGCACATATTGTCCTGATTGGGATAGCTCTAGTAAATTAATATTTGTAGAGTCAGATACAGCTAGAGTCGGTTCTAATTGTTCAAATAAATCCCATGTCCAGATACCTTGACTATCTTGGAAAGCAACTACTGCACTATCCGCACTCCACACAATAGGCTGAGACTCAGATAACCATGAGACATCAACTTGAGCGATTACCTGCATTGTCATCCGTTGACCATATCCACCACTTTCATAATTATCAAACATATAGATAGTCATAGCGTTTGCTTCTTGGACAGCAACAAAATTACTATCGGTAGAGAAGTAAGCATTTTCTCCTATTTGTGGAATTATCCAGCCACCATCATTTGTTATATCTTCAAAGAGAGGCTTAGGATTCAAAGATAGATATTGAAAACCCAACTCACTTTCGCTATGCCTAAAAACAATATGACTGCCATCATTAGAGATAGCAATCGGATCACTATTATCAGATTGCGGTGTCAATGACCGATCAGGATTGAGACGATAACGTTGTCCTGATTCAGTTGTAATATTTAGAAAACGCATTAATGGATAAGGATTCGTTTCAGGTGCAGATGACGATGCACGATGACCAAATTCAAGTAATAGTTCTTCAAACTCTGTAGTTGTTGCCATTTCAAGTTGTGGTTGAATATCTGTGTTTGCATCAAAGCTATAGTAAGTGACAATGCCATTATCATTATAATAGTGAGGTACACCTAAATATGGTGAAATAGAATCATTGAAAGTACCATTCCCATTATTCATCAACCCAAAATAACCTACACTACCATCTATCCACTGTTGTCCACCACCAGCGTATAAGCAACTTGTATCGTAATCGCGAATAGCCGCTACATACTCCAACGCTGACGGGTAACGGGCTACAGTAATGTATTCACCTCCGTCACCTTTAAAATACTGATGTACACGTATAATAGCGTTATAACCACGGTCATCAACATCAATGACAGTACCTTGAACAATTATGTCAGTGTCAGTGAGCCATTCAATCCGATAGTTAGCACCACCACCACAAGCCTGAATAGGGGAGGTGTAATTGGAGAAAAAGAAGGTAATTCCAATAATTATCCACAAATAGCGCATCGTATTGCCTCATCCATTACATCAAATATTTTAATTGTAATGCTTTGATACGCAATTAGTAGATTATCGTTGGTAAATCGTAGAAGGAACAACAAGAAAAAGTAGGGCTGTAGAAAAACACCCTACTCAATACATTGCCACTACAACTCTGGTGCATCAAACTTATAGCCCACACCCCACACTGTTTGGATGTAGGTCGGTTTCGCGGGGTCAGGTTCAATCTTCTCGCGCAGACGACGCACATGCACTGTTACAGTGCTTTCATCACCATAAAATTCATAACCCCACACATTATCCAATAATTGCGAGCGACTAAACACCTGCTTCGGATGCCGTGCCAAGAACCACAACAAGTCAAATTCTTTTGCCGTTAGCGTAATGTATTCATCATTGACCTTGACAGTTCGGCTACGGGGGTCGAGTTCCAAACGCTCAAAGATAATAGGACTTTCTGCATTAGCAGACCCTGTCGCACTACGTCGTAAGACAGCCTTCACACGCGCTACCAACTCACGCGGACTAAAAGGCTTGACCATATAATCATCACCACCGACTTCAAAGCCTGTGATGCGGTCAATTTCTTCGGTACGGGCAGTCAGAAAAATAATCGGAATTTCACCATTAAGGCTCAGTGACCCATATTCCGATGGATTCCGCAAACGCCGTGTAATTGCAAGTCCATCAATGCCAGGTAACATAATATCTAAAACAATCAAATCAGGATTATCATGAGCAAGAATATCCATCGCCAACGGACCTGTATCCGCTTCAATCACATTGAATCCTTCTAATTCCAGATAACGACGCACCACTTCACGAATAGTACGTTCATCATCCACCACAAGGATATTCTGTTGCTTGCCCATACATTATTTACCTTTACTAGCCATGATCTAATTATCCTAAGTCTTAGTCCACTATCCATAAATCATTGCTATGTTAGGCTCTGAGACGCGCCGTTGCGCGTCCCTACAGTGGTTCGTAGGGATGTCCTAAGATATAGAGCAAAACAATTTAGGTTTATGGATAGCTTACCAACCAAGACCCAAGCTACTTACCATTATAGACGACTATTTGTCTTAATTATTACGGTCTGGTGACAAGCTATCTGAACACAATCATGCTTCGTTAAGATTTTACTAAAGATTTGACAAGGTTATATGTAGTATCATACAATCAACAAAACTGTTGGTTGGTTGATGCCAGCCAAAATTTTTGCAGAGAAAATCAACAAACTTGTTGGTTGGTCGTGAAACCGCAAATAGTCATTAGAGGACAGCAGAGGATGGAACTACGCCAACATTTGCACACAGTGAGCGACTGGCTCAATCAAGGCAGAAAAGTTGCCTGTGCTATTGTCATCCAAACATGGAAGTCATCACCTCGGCAAGCGGGAGCTAGATTATTCGTGGATGATGCTTATAACGTTGTGGGGTCAGTCAGTGCAGGCTGTGTTGAAACAACAGTTATTGAGATTGCTCAAGACGTTATTAAAACTAGTATCCCACAGCAATTACATTTTGGTGTCAGTAATAATGACGCAATATCAGTGGGATTAGCCTGTGGGGGAGAGATTGATATTTTTGTGGTGTGTTGGCAAGAATCTCTGCATAGCATCATCTCACAATTAGCCAGTAAGCAAACACCTTTTGAGATAATTACAAATTTAGATAATGGCAATCACACGATCCTTGCAGAGAACAAGACCCTCTACACAGACGAGCCATTGCAAACACATCATGCAATGAACAATTACAGTCGCCAAGTTATCAAACCACCGCCACAAGTAATAATCGTCGGGGGCAATCATATTGCTCAAGCCCTAAGCCAACTAGCACACACCTTGAGCTACGATGTCATTCTAATTGACCCACGTACAACCTTTGCCAATCGTGTTCGCTTTCCGCAAGCAACAAGAATTATCAATCAATATCCGCAAAAAGCACTACACAATTGTCGTCTTGACCAACAAACAGCACTTGTTGTTCTCAGTCACGACCCCAAATTTGACGACCCAGCCCTAATTCATGCACTCAATAACACTATCGGCTACATCGGCGCATTAGGGAGTCAGCGCACGCAAGCACAGCGTAATCAACGCTTACACAATCAAGGCTTTAACAGCCAAGACGTTGAACGCATTCATGGTCCTATCGGCTTAGATATAGGGGCTAAATCACCGCCTGAAATCGCCCTCGCTATTATGGCAGAAATTGTACAAGCGATGTCACAACATACCACATCGCCATCTCTTACAGTTCACCAAGTCAACATGGAGGCACAACATGCAACTAACAATTAATGGACAACAGTATGATATTGATATTCCCGACGACGAACGACTTGTTTGGGTCTTGAGAGATAATCTCGGTCTCACAGGGACAAAATTCGGTTGTGGCATCGGCATTTGTGGCTCATGTGTTGTGCATGTTGATGGACAAGCAACACGCTCTTGCATTACGCCAGCCAACGTTGTTACAGATAGTGAGATTACCACCATCGAAGGGCTTGCCACAATCAATGATGCTGGCGACGAAGTACTACACCCTGTTCAGCAAGCCTTCATTGATGAACAAGTTCCACAATGTAGTTGGTGTATGAGTGGTCAAATGATGACTGCTGTTGCCTTCTTAGACCAAAATCCCAATCCAAGTGATGAAGAAATTGTCAGCGCGATGAGTGCTAATTATTGCCGTTGTGGATGCTATGTACGCATCAAAGCAGGTATCAAACGCGCTGCTCAAGAGGAGGAAACATCATGAGCGAACAACCGAACACCGAAACCAATAACGAATCAAATGAACAGCGTAGTATGTCACGTCGTCGTTTTCTAAAAATTTTAGGGATTGGCACAGGTGGTTTAGCGATTGGGGCTGTCGCTGCTTTTCCTATCATTCGTCGGGAGGCACAACTTGCTATTAACTCATCCTTCTCATCTTTTGCACCTGCTGCCGATATGCCAGAGTCACCCTTTGTTTGGATACAAATTGACCCCGATAATACAGCACATCTTCACATGCCCAAATCGGAGATGGGGCAAGGCATTCACACAACCATTGCTCAAATCGCTGCTGAAGACCTTGAACTCGATTGGGAAGCCATTCAAACCTATCATGCTGATACCGACATTGGTTTTACACAATTTACGTCTTTCACCTTCGGCAGTTCATCCACTATCTCGCTTTATCAGCCTGTCCGTGAGATTGCTGCCACAATGAAGCAAATGCTGGTAACCGAAGCAGCAACACAAATGAATGTCGATAGTGATGCGCTGAATGCTCAGAATAGCCGTGTTTTCCTCAAGTCTGATACCAGTCGTGGGATGACCTATGGCGAAATTATTGCATCACATCAAGGTGAATGGGTATTGCCTGATACAACCCCAACTCTTAAGCCCAATAATGATTTCAACTTCATTGGTAAACCCATGCAACGGGTTGATTTCAAAGCAAAAGTGACAGGACGAGCTATCTACGGCTTTGATGCTCGCTTAGATGGAATGCGTTATGGTGCAGTCGCCCGTCCACCGCGCTATGGTGCGGAATTAATACGAGTGAGCGCAGGTGATGCAGAAAATCAAGCAGGGGTAGTTGCTGTTGTCATTCGAGATGGCTTCGCTGGTATTGTCGCCGAATCACGCTCTCAAGCACATGCTGCACTTGCTCACTTAGATTTAGAGTGGGACGGTGGCACAACGTGGTCGCAAGATGATGTTGATACCTTCATGAGCATCCCAGACGAAAATGGCACACTCGTTCAGCGAGTAGGGCAATTGGACGCTATCCTGCGCGATAATCAGAGCATCATTGAAGCAGAATACAGTGTTCCAATGGCATCCCACGCCCACCTTGAACCGCAATCAGCACTTGTTCATGTCCAAGACGAAGGCACAATCGTCTACTGCTCTACACAAGCCCCTACAACCACACGTAATTTTGTCGCCCGTGCCATTGATGTCGATAGTAACACAGTCAACGTCTTCCCGACTTATCTCGGTGGTGGCTTTGGACGTAAACTCGGCACAAATGCCTCTGTCGAAGCAGCGATTCTCTCACAAGCGACAGGACTCCCTGTGCATGTCGGGTGGACACGCGAAGAAGAAATGCGCTACGGTTATCATCGTCCACCATCAAAAAACCATGTTCGTGCTGTCCTTGACGATAATCAGCAAATCATCGCCCTAGAGCATACTATCGCCAGTGGTGACATCATGTATGGCTCACCCAATGTGCCAAATCCTGATTTATTAGCAGCGATTCTCGGTGCTGACCCCCTTGCACTCACCAGCGTAGAATATGGCATACCTAATCTACAAGTGCGCTATCATCGTAAAGCCCTTCCTATCCCAACAGGGTCTTGGCGTGGACTAGGCACGATGCCCAATACCTTCGCTGTTGAAAGTTTTATAGATGAATTAGCCCATCAAGCCGATATTGACCCCTTGCAAATGCGCTTGAATCACCTACCAGATAACGAATTTGGTCAGCGAATGCGTGCTGTGTTAGAAACAGTTGCCGATGCGTCTGATTGGCAGTCGCCACCAGCCAATCATACTTATGGACTAGCACTCGGCCATCTTGGGCAAACCATTGTTGCTTTAGTAGCGGATATTTCCGTCACGGATACACGCTACACTGTTCATCGAGTTTGGTGTGCAGTCGATGCAGGGCTTATCGTCAATCCTGATGGGGCACGCGCGCAAGTCGAAGGCACAATCGTGATGGGCTTGAGTTCTGTTCGTTATGAAGCCCTCACCGTGCAAGATGGCATGATAACTGCCAATAATTTCGGACAATATCCTTTGATTACCATGCGTGATATTCCTGAAATTAACACATTATTCGTCCAAAGCAGTGATGTGCCTATTGGTGGACTTGGTGAGCCTGTCATTGGTGTCGTGCCTCCTGCTATCGCCAATGCACTATTCACAGCAACAGGTCAACGCTTACGTCAATTACCTTTACGCCTAGCCTAATCATTCTGGAGAGCATTCCCATGACACTTGACCGCATCCGACAAATCTTGGTCGTTTTATTAGCACTGAGTCAATTCATCACCCCATTCCTATTTCGCAATGATTTTGATAACACACCAAGCGAAACGCCTCTTTATCTCTTACCTGCAGGCTATGCCTTCATTGTGTGGCTTGTTATCTGGATATTGTGTGCATCTTATGCGACCTATCAGCTACGACCTGACCAACTTGAACGGAGTTTACATCAAGATATAGGTTGGCATCTCATCATTATCATGACGCTCTTCAACATTTGGTTATGGGCACAGCAAAGTGCCGTAACAACGGCTACAGGCGGTTTGCAAAACCCCATCTGGTTGATTGTTACACAACTCATCTTAACAGGGATGCTCATTACAGCGGTTGTCGCATTTAGCGAAATTCGTTCCTTCAAAGACCAGCTACAGTCTCTTGATTTATGGCTCGTCCAAGTGCCGTTTGCTGTTTACTTCGCATGGTTGACTGCTGCCTACAGCACAGGTATTGCGACTTATTTTTACGAATCAGGCTGGGTTGGAACACAACTTGGCGTGCCCTTGACTGTTGGCATCTTAATAGTCGTCGGCATCATCACTAGCACTGTCATCTGGCAATTTAATACCACACATGGTGCAGTTGCATACAGTACTGTGATTATCTGGGCAGTGGTGAGCATTGCTGTCCAAAATCTCAACCAATCACAAATCGTTGTCATTGCAGCCCTCGTCATTGCGATAGCTGTCTTAGTCGCTACGATGTATACCGTCAATAATCGCATCGATGGTGATCCGCCGACGCTGATAACCGCCTTGCGATGATAGTCATCACATCATCCCTGATAACCAAATCGGGGATGACCCATCTTTCATTAACCTTCACCAAAGATTAATTTTGAGTTTACGAATTAGCTACACAATCCTAACCCCTTTAAGGAATATGAGCCTATATTGATTCAGCACCACTATAATTACAATATTAATTAAGATAATGTATTTTGAGAGGTGCATTCCGAATGAGAAAACTGTCCTTATGCTTTGTATTCATTTTATTGTTATTGTTGCAAGCAATACCATCTATTGCACAATCGACTGATGAACAAGCTGTGCTTAACCTCGTTAATCAAGAGCGCACCAGTCGTGGACTTGACCCTTATGGATGGGACTCGTGTTTAGCTGCTGCTGCTGCCGACCATAATAACGACATGATTAGCAATGATTTCTTCGACCACACAGGGTCAAATGGCTCATCCCCAACCGACCGTGCTGTTGCCAATGGCTATCCGACAGGCGTTTGGGTTGGTGAAAATATCGCTTTTGGCTACCCAACACCACAAGCAGTTGTCACAGCATGGATGAACAGTGACGGACATCGCGCTGCTATCCTTGACAGTTACAACGCAGGTCACAATTTTGCAGGAGTCAGTCGCATCAATAGCCACTGGACAATCACCTTTGGTGCAGTTGCGTGTAACGGTGGGGGAGGCGCACCACCTGTCAACAACCCGCCTGTTAATAATCCACCACCCGTGAATAACCCACCGCCTGTGAACAATCCACCTGTTAATAATCCACCACCTGTCAATAACCCAGTACCCGTGAACAATCCACCACCTGTCAATAATCCTGCTCCAACAGGAGGCGGGTCAGGAAGTGGGTCAACACCGAACAACACACCATCTACAAGTAATCCAGCTAGTAGCAATCCTGCACCAGCCAGTAACCCTGTCACCATTCGTGTGCCTGATGCTTGCTCCAGCATCGGAGGTAGCGTTCAAGTATCATCCGTTGCAGGGATGACCTGTACAACACTCAGTATCAACGGAGTTGGTAATCAGTGGGTGATTGACCAAGGCTTCATCAATGCGGTTGATATTTGGGGTAACTTCTCAGGTAGTGTCGATGTTTGTCTGCGTGGCTCAGGGTCACTCATCTTCATGGATGCCTCAGGCAGTCCGCGTGTCCCTGTACCGATTAGTGCCTCTTCACAAGGTGATATGACCTGTACCAGTATTTCAACAGCAGGGAGTGTCATCCTCGTTGGCACACCAAGCAACAACCAAGCAGTGACACAACCCGTCGTCACCGCATCAACTACAACATCAAATCCAGTCGTGACCACGACCAATGCCACAGGCAACATTGTCCATACCGTCCAAGCAGGAGAAAATCTGTATCGTATTGGCTTGCGCTATAACGTACCCTTCGCACAAATTGCTTTAGCCAACAACATCGGCTCAGACTATCGCATTTTCGTCGGACAACAACTGATTATCCCTTCCAGCTAAGCAAAATCATTGAGTGAGTCATTGTCAGAGATGGCTCACACATTGATTTATCCCAAATCTGCTGTGTATGCGTTATCATCTTACTATCATACATTTGGAAGGACGCTTACATGCCGATTATCAAACATAATCCAGATACACTTTTTCCACAATACAATAACTACAGCCATGCAATCGAGATTGGTGTTGGCTCACGCTTGCTCATCATCAGTGGTTTGAACGGTTACCTCGCTGACGGGAAAACCATGCCTGAAAGTTTTGAAGAACAAGGTGATCTCATCTGGCAACATATGGGCGCACTCCTTAAATCTGCCAATATGACATACCAAAATATAGTTTCTGTCCGTACTTATCTGGCACATCCAGAATACGACACACAGAATATGGCACTCCGCAAAAAATATCTCGGTGACCACGAACCAACACTAACTGTGGTTGTTGCACAATTGCTCCTACCGAATTGGAAACTCGAAGTTGAAGCAATGGCGGCAGATTGAATGGACAAACAATGTCAAAAGAAAAATCTACAAACGAACGAAAATCATCACTTCGCAAAGGATGCCTATTCACTTTAGTCGGGTTATTGCTCTTACCATTCATATGCTATGGAGGGATTTGGGTATTTGCACACTTCGGCGGACGTTTAGTATCAACCGATTTACCTGTTCCGTCTGAAAGTGAGCTTATCTCTACATCATTCCTGCTTGACGAATATTATTACAACTATGAATACAATCTATATGCACATACAGCATCTCCTGAAGATTTAAAAAGCTGGTATAGGCTTGAAGGTTTCATCTTGAACGAGATTAGTATTCCAGAAGATATTAGACTCTACTCTACATATTCGCCAATGCAGGTTGAATCAGGACTATTTGAAATACATAAACTTACTGCATGGATAGTCGGATGGTTTGATGAAATGGCTGCACCTTGTCATAATGTTTCAATCTATCGACCAGATTCTGACCTATCTACAAATTTTGATATAAGCAATCAAAATCCCAACATGACATATTTCAGTGTGAAAAAGTGTTGGATTAACGCCGATTACTAACATTTTGAGCGTTCACTAGGAGTTGAAAACCTCCTAGATTCACCACTGTCATCAGCCTAATTTCTGATATAATCCGCCTGTAAAATTTTTCACAAACACACAATATGGAGCACATAATACATGGAACGTACACTCGTCCTCATAAAGCCTGATGCGATTCAACGCGATTTAATTGGTAAAATCATCACCCGTTTTGAAGAAAAAGGCTTGCACATCGCTGGCTTGAAGATGATGGCACTCAGCGACGATGTCATCGCTGACCACTACTCCCACCTCACCGACAAACCATTTTTCCCAGAATTACGTGGCTTCATGCAACAATCCCCAGTGATTGCCATCTGCCTACATGGTCCAAACTGTGTCGAAGCCGTCCGTCGTATTGTCGGTGTCACCAATTCAATTGAAGCCGAACCAGGCAGTATTCGTGGTGACTTTGGTATGAGCATTCAAGCCAACCTCGTCCACGCATCAGATTCAGTCGAAAATGCAGAAATCGAAGTTGCACGTTTCTTTGAACAAGCGCAACTCTTCAGCTATGACGATGCCCTCACCAACGTCGCTTGGTAAATAACACATCAGCAACAATCGTAAGGACGAGTCATAGCTCGTCCTTTTGTTTTCTTCGTGTTTTTCGTGCCTTCGTGGCGAATCAAAAAATCATTTGCGCGGAACGCAAAAACGGGGTATAGTCGGCGTATCCTGTAGTTAGCAAGTGGGGCGTTGGTGGTACAACTCCCCACTTAGGATGTCCGAAAGGACTAAATTCCAAAAGTAGTATAACGTGATGCACCACCCTTGAACAGACTCGTAGGGACGTTTGTGGTGGATGGCGCGTAGCGTTAGCCAGTGATAGCGTGCTTTCACGATTGTGTGTGCTGTGCCTGCAACTGCTTGTCCCTGACGACACCTGTTAATGCAGGACAGATTATCATCGCTAATATGATGTGTATCAGTCATACAAACGCAACGGGATGCGGTTTGGATACACGTCATGGAGGCAGGTTCTCGCGTGCTGAGGCATATCACTACCACCGATGTGTCTCCGCACGAATTTTTCTTAGTATTCTCCGTATCTCTGTGGTTCAAAATAACCATTTTCCTTTGCCCCTCTGCCTCACATTGACTATAATCGGTGCAACTTACTGTTTCACACATTGATTAATCTTATTGAGGAGAATCCTTTAGATGAGTGAACAATTTTCCCCACCCACCTCGGAGTGGTATCACCCTACAGAAGATGTCATCAATAATGCTCATGTCCCTGACTACAACGAAGTCTACCAAGAAGCCGTTGATAATCCTGAAGCATTTTGGGCAGAGCGCGCCGAAGCCCTCGAATGGTATAAAAAATGGGATAAAGTCATCGACGATAGCAATGCACCTTTCTATAAATGGTTCGTTGGCGCACAAACCAATATCGTCCATAACGCTCTAGACCGTCATGTGAAGACGTGGCGTAAGAACAAACTTGCTATCATCTGGGAAGGTGAAGACGGCACGAAAATCACGATGTCCTATTGGCGATTGTGGCAAGAGGTCAATAAATTTGCCAATGTCCTACGGGGCATGGGTGTTAAAAAAGGTGATACCGTCACTATCTATATGGGGCGTGTCGTCGAAATTGTAATTGCGATGCTTGCCTGTGCCAAAGTCGGCGCACCGCATAGTGTAGTCTATGGCGGTTTCAGTGACCAAGCCCTCGCTGACCGTATTGCTGATGCAAAATCTAAATTGCTCATCACCCAAGATGGTGCGTGGTTACGGGGTAAAACAGTCAATCTCAAAGAAGTCGCCGATGAAGCGGTTAAACGCTCCCCAGTGGTCGAAAAAGTGATTGTCGTCCAACGCACTCAGCAAGAAGTCGTCATGGAGCAAGGACGCGATTATTGGTGGCACGAACTGATGCAACTGCCCATCGCCAACCGTAATGCCGAAACCGAAGTGATGGATGCCGAAGACCCACTCTTCATCCTCTATACATCAGGCACAACAGGCAAGCCCAAAGGGGTACTTCATACACATGGTGGCTACCAAGTCTATACCTCGACAACGCTTAAATGGGTCTTTGACATTAAAGATGATGACCGTTGGTGGTGTGCAGCTGACCCAGGTTGGATTACAGGGCATAGCTACATTGTCTATGGTCCTCTGATTTTAGGGGCAACCAGCATTATCTATGAAGGCGCACCAACTTATCCTTATCCTGACCGTTGGTGGCGCATTGTTGAAGAATATGGTGTGACCATTCTCTATACTGCTCCAACAGCGATTCGCGGTTTGATGCGATTCGGTGATGCGTGGGTCGAACGCCACGACCTCAGCAGTTTACGCTTGCTTGGCTCTGTTGGTGAACCCATCAATCCCGAAGCATGGCGTTGGTATCATACAGTTGTCGGCAACGAAACTTGCCCAATCATGGACACATGGTGGCAAACTGAAACAGGTGGCTTCATGATTACACCACTGCCAAGTGTCAGCCTTAAACCAGGCAGTGCCACACGACCCTTCCCAGGTATCAAAGTTGATGTCGTCAAAGAAGATGGTCGCTCTTGCGAAGCGGGTGAAGATGGCGAACTCGTGATTCAGTCACCTTGGCCGTCGATGCTCCGCACGGTTTGGGGTGATGACCAACGCTTCCTTGACCAATATTGGAAAAAATATGAAAAATTCGGTTGGTACTTAGCAGGGGATACCGCCCGCAAAGACGAAGATGGCTACTTCTGGGTTATCGGACGCAATGATGATGTTATCAAGGTCAGTGGTTATCGTTTAGGCACCGCCGAAGTCGAATCAGGCTTAGTCAGTCATCGAGCCGTTGCTGAATCAGCCGTCATCGCTGTTCCAGATGAACTCAAAGGCAATGTCATTTACGCTTATTGTATCCTCGTGCAAGGCTTTGAGCCGAGTCACGAACTAGCAGAAGAACTGCGTAACCATGTCGGCGAAGAAGTCGGTCCAATTGCCAAACCAGCCCAAATCGAATTTGTGGATAGCTTACCCAAAACACGCTCAGGCAAGATTATGCGTCGTATCCTCAAAGCCCAAGCGATGGGCGAAGAAGTCGGCGATACATCTACCCTTGCAGACTAAAGACAACTACGGGGAGTGTATAAGCATTCCCCACTACAAACACTTAATTCCTCTTGCACAATTATTGTAATTCCCTCATCTCGGTATTATTTGCAATCATTATGATGATGACCAACATGATGTGAATTGGTATCATTAATGGACACACAATTAGTCGCTGAAGAAGCAAATCTCAGATATGTCTCGTCGGATATGCAAGGCTACACACGCAAAATCTGGGGACGGGGTTTCACGTATCAAGATGCAGACGGTGAAACGATTCACAACGATGACTTACGCACATGGTTTGAAAACCTTGTAATTCCGCCTGCGTGGACAGAAGTCTGGATTAGCCCATATAAGAATGGTCATATTTTAGCGACAGGACGTGATGACGCAGGTCGCAAGCAGTATATCTATCATCCACGTTGGCAAGAAGTTCGATCCCGTAAAAAATTCGATGAACTCATCCAGTTCGCACAAGTTCTACCATTGATTCGACAAACAGTTGATCAAAATCTACGCAAGCACAAACTCTCACGAGAAAAAGTGCTCTCTACAATTGTGCTCTTACTAGAAAAGACGCTTATTCGCATTGGCAATGAACACTATAAAGAAAAAAACAATTCGTATGGACTCACAACCCTCGAAGATGACCATGTCGAAATCAAGGGAAGCAAAGTCATCTTCGAATTTACAGGCAAACATGATAAAGACCATCAAATCATCCTCAGTGACCGTCGCTTAGCTCGTAATGTCAAACGGTGTCGCGATTTACCAGGATACGAACTCTTTCAGTATGAAGACGAAGAAGGCAATCAGCACGTCGTTGATTCGGCTGATGTTAACAACTTCCTCAAAGAAATCACAAGACAGGATATTACAGCAAAGACCTTCCGCACATGGGGTGGGTCATCACTTGCCATTCAGGTTCTGTGTGAAGATATTCCCGATGACTTAGAAATTGATCAACATGCTAAATGGTGTATTGAATGCGTTGCAGATAGTCTCGGCAATACCATTGCAGTCTGCCGTGACTACTATATTGACCCACGCATCTTCAAAGCATATGAAGCAGGAGAACTATGTGAACTTTATCAATCAATGTCAACGAATGAAGACAAGTACAGCCTCAACCGTGCTGAACAGTGTCTCGTTAAATTACTAAGCTAAACAAGAGGAGCAAAATCAATGGCAATTCGTGAAGGAACTCAAGTCAAATGGGAGTGGGGCAAGGGTGAAGCAACAGGTGAAGTAGTAGAAATTTTTCGTGCATCTGTTACACGCACACTCGATGGCACAGAAGTGACACGTAACGGTTCTGATGATGACCCAGCTTACCTCATCAAACAAGAAGATGGTAGTCAGGTTCTCAAATTACAAAGTGAAGTCAGCCGTGACGATTAAGCATCAAGTCTTCATAGTTTGATATTAGAACGAGGTTTTTGAGCCTCGTTCTTTTTATCTGAAATGCTATCATGGAAAAAAAATATACATGATAGAAAGCAAGCTCATGAAGCAACAACTCATCACCATCGCACCCGAAACCTTCAATCCCGACCAACATGAACTCCCAACTGCTGGCGAACTCCTAATGGCAGGTGACCGCGTTATCGTCAATGATGGCATCGCTATGAATGCAATCGACAACCAAGCACCCATTGGCTGGGTCATTGAAGTCAGCAAAAAAGGCGAGGTCGTCGAAATTGCTGCTCTCGGCGAACAACAAGAAGATGGCGGTTTTTACTTTGAACAAATTTGCGTGCTAGAAATAGGCTAGTCAGTCGCTACGGAACGCGCCATCTCTAAAGCGCGTTCCAACACCACATCACGTCCAGCACGTAAATCAGCAACAGTCGCTTGCAGATGAATATCAGGCGCAATGCCAATACCTTCATAAGATGAACCATCAGGCATATAGGCACGTTTTGCTCCCACTGCTAACCAAATATCATCTATCAAACGATAGTGATAAGGTTGCCCTGTGCTACCTAATGTATTTTCGCCGATGAGAGTTGCTCGACCGCTTGATTTAAACGGAATCACAAAATCTTCACCCGCCGATCCGATTTCAA
The DNA here is from genome assembly GCA_039200705.1 of Chloroflexota bacterium. Classification (GTDB taxonomy): domain Bacteria; phylum Chloroflexota; class Anaerolineae; order Aggregatilineales; family Phototrophicaceae; genus JAUZRW01. Next base: position 101,669 of record JBCCSC010000001.1, on the reverse strand, counting down.
TGCCAATTAACATCAAAATCCGACCTGTATAAATTGGATTCTCAGGGAGTGTAACACTCGGAGACCACATCAACATCGGACGACGAAAATGACTGACCATTCCGTCATAATACGCTTTATACTCAGCATCTTGTGTATAAGCATGTCCCCATTCGCGTTCTTGATACCGATAGTGGAACAGAGCAAAGTTCGCAGGAGTCGCTTCCGTCCACATCTGACACGGACGATCCATCAGTGCTCGAATCAACTTTGAGGGCGTATTACCACCTGTGCAATCACGCATATCAAAGATGATTGTATGGGCATCTTTAAACTGTTCCACATAATCTAATGCAACATCTTGAAACCGCTCTTCATTAAAGGATGGAATGTGAATCAACGCAATGTCGCCGTCATCAACCCAACGCCCTGTAGTGTGCAAATCACTTAAAGTCTGAGTGTCTTTTGCCTCATCATGATTAACAAGCACCTGACGACCATCTGATAGCGTGTAAGTTGTATGTTGTGAGATGAACAACCGCAATAGACCATCAAATGCACGTCGTGCAATCCGCTCACTGGAAGCATTGATATAAGGACGTACCTCGTTGTACCACTCAATAATCGGTTTATCATCAATGTGTGTGATAATGTCCCCTGCGTCTAACACATCAACATAACTTTCCTTTACCATCCATAAATCATCAGGTAGAGCAGTTAAGCGATACGCTCGTTTTTGCCGTCGTTCTTCAAAAATCTGATTATCAAAATACCATGTATGCGAATTATTGAGGCGGCTGATAAATCGTATCATCGCTAGTGTAAAAGCCCAACGGCTCTCTGTATCAATAGCAACTTGCATTAAGTCAGAAATATCCGCCTCAAGGTCGAAATCAGGGTCAACATCCTGCCAATGAGCAAAATAGAATTGCATTGCCATCCACAGACGCGAAACTAACATCGTGCGTGTGTGCAAAGATAATGGACTCATGACGAGTCTCCTTTGTGATTGTTCATGATTATTGAATACCCGATGTCCGTCCGCTACATCAGGTGAGTGAGGCTCACACTGTGTTATACGTTAGACAGGAGAAAATTGTTCAGAATCACCAGAAAATACGTTATAGTTTAAAGGTAAATGACTATTAAAATAGGGAATATATATCGTCATGACTTGTCCGCATTGCCAAGGCGCAGAAGATGTTTTCACAATCAAATATGCCCGTAGCGACCTCAAGAAATATCGCAAAAATGGTGCAGAAAAAACCACAGCCTTAATGCTAGATGCTATCAAGCAATTGGGAGTCACTGACCGCACGCTACTCGATATCGGTGGAGGAGTTGGGATTATCTCACATGAACTCATCGCCGAGGGATTGGCATCATCGCTCGATGTTGATGCATCGCAAGCCTATATTAACGCTGCTCAAGAAGAAGCGAATCGTCGCGGACATGCCGATAAAATTGACTTCCAGCATGGTGATTTTGTCCAACTCGCACCGCAAATCACATCAGCTGATATTGTAACTCTAGACCGTGTGATTTGTTGCTATCCTGACTTTGAAGCTCTTGTTGATTTATCATCTCAACGTGCAGAACAAGTTTATGCAGTCGTCTTCCCACGAGATAATATTGTCACACACTCAGTTATCGGCTTGTTGAACTTCATCGCATTCCGCTTGAATAACAATCCGTTTCGCACATATATCCATAATAGCGATCAAATCCATGACATTATTCGTAGCAATGGCTTCCAACGAACTTTACACAAAAAATTACTTTTCTGGCAAGTGATGGTCTATCAAAAGTGAAAATAGGTATTATTTCAGATATTCATGGTAACTTGGGCGCATTCAAGGAAGCTCTAGAATTATTTAATGCACATCAAGTTGATCAAATTCTTTGTGCAGGAGATTTAATAGATGGTGGCACAGATGGAGATGCGGTTGTTGAACTCATTCAGCATCTCAGGATACCAACCGTAATGGGAAATCATGACGAAGATGCGTTTGTTGACCAAGCATGGATTCGACGCAATATGCGGGCAACAGGCGAAACAACGCATCCATATTTACTACAGTCCGAAACTGTAGGGTATCTCACATCATTGCCAGAATATCTGGAATTCAAATTAGAAACACTCAGTATATACCTCACACATGGTACACCTGAAAGTAACAAAATCTATCTGTCTGCTGATAGCCCTCGAAACATATTTCAACAAGCCTTGAGACAAACAAATGCTGACATTCTCATAGTGGGTCACACTCATCAACCGATGCAGTGTCAATTCAAAAGCAGATGGATACTTAATGCAGGTTCAGTCCATCACAATCGCTTCGAGGACTCACGCACCTGTGCGATTCTTACACTTCCACAAATTCGATTTGATGTGTTTGATTTAGATAATCACAAAAACTATCCCGTACAAATCAAACAGATCACATAAATCCTCATTATCAGAGCAAAGGGGCATGACTCGGTGTATCATGCCCAGAAAAATAAATATCTATTGCCTAAACCTCACCGAGCAATGCCAAATCTTCTTCTGACATTTCCAATGACGGTTCAATAACCTCTGTTTGCTCTTGAATACCCAAGCGATTACGAATTTCTTCCAAACGCGCACTAGCTTTTGACTGGCGCATGGTGCTTTCTAAAGAAGTATCCATCGTACCCATTGCCATCTCGAACTTCGCATCAGCATTATCACGTTGACGTTTAATATCTTCTGCGAGGGCTTCTACCGACGTTGTGCCTGATGAAATCATTCTCGCTGAGTTAATCAATTTATCCGCCGACATTTTCTTGATGTCTGCTTCAAACTTAATCGCTTTCAACAACTCAATCTGATTTCGCAAAGATACAATCCGCCCCTGCATCTTAGCATCTGCCATCTGCAAGGCACGGTTCACGCGCAATGCCGATTCATACGCATGATTCAGCACTTGTAATTTTTCTTCCTGACCTACCAAATCTTGCGCTAAATTTTCCGCCAGATAATCATTCGTTGCATCATCATCTGTCAGCACATTTTCAATCTCGACCTCAATATCTTCAATTAACTGTTGCGTTTCAGTCAATTTACGAGTTGCCGTCTTCAAATTGCCGACAGCGATTGCACGGTCTGTCCGCATTTCTTCTAGCGCATCTTGATGTTCACGCAAATATTGATTGAGTGTCTTGATGGGGTCGCGTTTGAGGGCTTTATCAATCATATCGTGGAACGAGGCACTCAAAAGTGTTCTAACTTTTTCCATCAGGCTTGCCATGGTGAATTACTCCTTAGTATCAGTTAATTACTCTGACCCTAAGCATAGCAGACAACTACAACTTGCTGTAGCAAAATCCATACCAATAGCACAAAATGCTTAGACTAACGTAGCTAACAATTGAAGAACTACCCCTCCATGTGTCTGAAAATCTTCTTCGCTCAGTGTCTTTATATCCACCCAGAGTGCATCTTCTAAATCTTCGATTTCTGGTTGCTCAGGTTGACTAATCTCAGTCTCTATTGGCGTACAAAGATAGTAAAAAAGAAAACCGTGTATTGCTAAATCAAGAGGGTCATAATAAAAAAAGTCTGTATGAAAATGCAGAAAATCCTCTAATGTGACAGTAATACCTGTTTCTTCACGCACTTCACGTATCAATGCGATGTCTATCTCCTCGCCTTTGTCAATCCCACCACCTGGCAAAACATAACGTTGAGTATGACTGGTCTTGCCAACCAGTAAATATCCGTCATGGATGACCAAACCATACACAGAAGGTCGTTGAATCATGTCCTCAGCATCAACGTATTTCACTTGATTGTACAAAGTACGACATTTGACTTTATTCATGTATTCTCCCATGATTTCATTAATATTATCTACACTAACATACGAAAAAATCATCACAACTAGTGCAAACAGCAGAGTTTCTTGTAAAATACTAAATATAAACTATGTGAAAAATGGAGCAATCAACATCATGCGTAAAATTATCCTTTGTCTAAGCCTGATGATGATATTAACAGCTTGTGGTAGTTCGGAAAGCATCATCACTTTAGCTGAGTTACCTGATACTGGCGATGTGGTTAACGGTGAGGCACTGTTGAGTGAATACAATTGCAATGCCTGCCATGTCGAAGGCGCAAGTGGCGCACCCAATTTAGACGATTTCGCAGATCGTGCAGGCTCAACAGTCGAAGGGCAATCTGCGCGTGAATATACTTTCTATGCTATCGTTGAACCTTCACAACATATTGCCGAAGGTTATGGGAATGCCATGCCCAACAATTACGATGACCGCATGACACCCCAAGAAATTGCTGATTTAGTTGCTTACTTGCTCGATAGCTGATTCATCCGTATCCATCCAATCCACGAGGCGTTTCAGCGATAATAAGAAAACAATCGTCACAAACGCTTCGTGTGATAAACACCACGGACAATACTTGGTAATCAAAAAGGCTTGCACATAAATCAAATACATCGAGAACAAAAATGCAAAGAGCAAAATCCCAAATGCGAGGGGCACACTCCACTGAGCAAAGAACTTAACACGCGGTTCTAAAAACAACAGAGCAAACACAATCAAATTAACAGCCAAGCCAAGATACGCAATCGGCACACCTTGAATCTCAGAGTAAACACTGTTCAGTACTGTCCCGCAATCAAAAACTTCACCGACGCTACACGCAGGTTGTACACTCGTGTCAAATTTCAGATAGCTCAGATAACCACTAACACCTATTGCAAATAACAACACAACAAAACTCGAATTCCGTGCAGAAAAAAGTGAGCTATTCTTCGCTTTTTCCATGAAAACTATTCCTTATCACCATCAATCAAGACGCATTATAGCAATGCAACTATAATATCGGCAGATTAGCTTGAATTCATTAACAGTTTCATACAAACATATCCAAACTAGGGAACTCGAAGCCAAACCTCGCTCAAAATCGATTGAAGCAATCTCTCCACTATGCAATTGTGATAACTCTAAGTCTCAGAAAACGAGATTAATGCACTCTCTCATCACCTAATCGAACAACACCTCCCAGTTCCAGACCCATCAGAATCACAGGGTCATCCAACATCTCTTGCATTTGACGACGATATACCACTTGCGACGATACAGCATCCATGAACAAACGGTCTTCACAACGTAATCGCGCATTGAAAAGAAGAACACCAGCAAAAATACGCCGTTCCTCACGATATTTCTCTGCACGCGCATCACCTTTACCATGAACAGATTCAAACAGGTCTTCTAATTCAGGAACAGTCATCTTCTTGAGATACCAACCAATAGAAACGCGATGCACCAAATCACAATCAGAGAGTTTCCGTAAAGCATAATTGACTTGATTCAACGATAGTCCCATCTCATCAGCAATCTCCGAGGGCATCATTGGTTTATGAAGTGTTCGCATATAGGCATAAACAAATGCCACTGAATGACCCAAAGCCCCTCGTTCAACTAAATCGGAATTGAAAAGTGACTCACTAAAACTTAACCAGTGGGGGGGGATACTTACTGTGTTCATATTCAATTCTATCTCTTTTGCAATATCTGTAATTTGGTCATTGAATCGCCAGAGAGTTGCACCACTGATTTTATCGTTGCCACATTTAGTGATGAGATTCATGGTTTCTAAACGAGCCAAAGCATGTTGAATGGTTGTTGTCCCAAGTTTGCTAAGTTGACTCAATTCACGAATACTTGCACGAAACACATCGTTTTCATTACTGCTAACACGGGCACGTTCTATCATTGCTAAAAATAAAGCACGGTCACTACCTGCTGTTCGACTATCCCATTGATGTTGTGTACACCATAAAAGCGCATATCGCCAACTATAATGCAATACTAATTGATTTTGCCGACTGGGAGTACGATGCTTGCTATAAGCACTTCTGATTGTTGCTTTAACCTCGGATATTGTTAGTCCACTCATGGTTGCAATTGGGATTAGAATATTCTCAGTTTCACTTTGACTGTATTGGTTGCCAGCAAGGTCACAACTAGCTTTGAATAATCGGTTGTTGCGGTTGCCTTTTGTAATTGAGTGTCCATGTTCGAGATAGTCTCGTGTTGTTTTGCTAAGATTTGAAGCAGGTGAAACAGTTGCCATTGACCAATTGCCAACCATGCCAGTTGCTGGTTCGTCATATGTTAGTTTGACTTTTTCACCGAATTTATCTCTTAGCCAGTTGATTTGTGTTACATCGACCTCTGGAATGTCATTTCCCTGTTGTGTCATCCAGCGATAGATTGCACCACTTGGATGTATGGATGGTGGGGCAAGTACATAGCCATTGCGTGCTTTGACTTCTGCATCACATAAGATACCACTTTCGACATTGTGTACCTCACCATTTTTTGCACGTAGATAGATATGTCCACCGCGTGCTGTTTGTACTGCCCAAATTGGAATCTTGCGCTCTACCATCTGTGATAGATGATGATGAAAGCTATCAAGTGATTCACAATCAATCACAAATAAATTACCACTCGTTTGACCACACATAATCGCAAGATTGCACTCACCAGCAAACAAGTGACGTAAGCCATAATTACGGTCATTACGGGATAGGCGTGTATACTGCAATCGCTTCCAAGGAAAACCACCTTTACGAGCAATCGGTTGGGGCAACACATTCAGCCCAAGGTCGTACAGAGCATAGGCTTCGCGTTGCAAATCGGACAAACCAAAGGTTAGAATTTGGTTTGTATTACAAAATGTTTGTATTTCGTCAGTTATTTCAGGGATACTGACTTGTACATTTATAGGGTTATGGGGTATAATGTTGCTAGGTATAGTACTCATAGTACTGTGATGTTGGTCTAGTGCTGACGAACGAAATAGTTGTAGGGACTACTCGGAAGTCTCACAGACAACATACCAAAAAAGGGTTGTCCAAGCTCAACGGGGTGCAGTTTGGACGCTCTTTTTTTAATTAATGAGATGTAGGGTTATCTCTGAGCGTTATGTACACTGACTCCACTGGCTGAGAATTCATCATAGTTATATCTACGTATCTGTCTGCCAGCTATTTAGGGAGACCAACATCACGTCTTCCTCTCCACTAAGGTTTTGACAAGATACGATTGTGAAATACTAAATTTCAAAATACCGTCATTGACCATGCGGGATGCATTCAACAACGATGTGCATTAAAAATACCACAACAAGTATGATTCAAGCAAGCGAAGTTGTAACCTTTTATGAATCAAAATGACTCATACTGACTCATTATGAGTCATAAGGGGGCAGGGATAGATTTTCGCAAAATTGAGGGGAACATCATTAACGTACCACCATTGGAGCAATTACGCCAATCAATGCCGTGACACATTATATTTATTCAAAATAAAATTTGCGGAAGACATACAAACGCGGTATTATGGTAACATCCTATGTTTAGCAAGTGGGTTGCTGCGACAACAGCTTCCCACTTTAGGATGTCCAAAAGGACGTTTTCCAAAAACAGTATACCTTCTGAGCCTGTACTTGTGTAGTTGGCAAGTGATAGGGCTGGCTCAATAGGGTGTACTGTACCTGATGAGCATTTTTACGATTGGGATGCGACTCAGCTACCTACTAAATCGGGATAGAACACAACAACATATCTGTCTGCCTCTGTACGATGGGTGCTGTTTTTCTGGACACGGGATGCAGTTTCAGATACACACCATCAAACGGGTATGTGTTCGCGTGTGGATAAGTATCGGTTGTCGATGATACTTATTCACACGAATTTTTTACCTGCTGGCAATCTCACCACGAGATGTTATTATTCGGCTCATAATCTGAGTAATTCTAATTATGGAAACCTCATGAAAGCACTTCTCGGACGCTTAATCGCTATCGGCTTTGGCTTACTATTCGCCATTATTCTAATTGAAGCAATTGGACGCTGGTTACATCTTTTACCCGTTGCTTTAGATGAGACTTATTTTGATGTGCGTGAAGATGTTGGTGCATATCCAGAACCTTACAGTTATTTCTGGTGGTCGAATAGCGAGACTAACGAGCGTATTTGGGTGCAATTCAATAGTGCGAGTCGCCGAGATATTGAACACGAGTATGACAAACCTGATGATGTCACACGCATCATGTTCTTAGGGGATTCGTACACCGCAGGCTGGCAACATCCTATTGACCAAACCTACGTCGCGCGTCTCCGTGATTGGCTAGGGCAGGATGTACAAGTGCTCAACGCAGGTTTTCATGGCTGGGGCACAGATAGACAATATCTCTACTATCGTGGTGAAGGCTATCGTTATGATAGTGACCTCGTGGTATTGCAAATTTACGTCGGCAACGATGTCATTGATAATGGCGTAGGCGTTTTACAAGCGGTTACTTTAGAGGATGGTCGTCTTATCGCTCCTTATGTTCAAGCTCCTGTTCGACCCTATTTCACTTTAAACGATGATGACGAACTCGTTTTTACGCCACCACGTCGATTACATCCAACCCGTAGTGAGCAAGTCGGGGGCATCCGTAGTTTCTTAAGAACCTATTCTTTCACCTATACCTTGATTGAACAATTATTCTCGACTGCTAGTATACCAAGTCTCATCACCGCCGAGGATGCACAACAACCTACAGAACTCCCCATTGATTACTATGCTTATTCGCCTGAAAGTCAGCAACGGGACGATTGGGCGCAAGCATGGGTAATCACCGAAGCCTTATTGATTACTCTGCGTGATGAAGTTGAAGTACACGGAGGCGAACTCGTTGTTCTCTTAGTGGATACACGCTGGCAACATGACCGTATAGGCTATCAAGAATTTCTCACCGATTGGGATATTCCCGACGATTGGACAGGCGAACAACTCGGTAATCAAATGCGTGATTTACTCGATACGCTTGATATTCCGTACCTTGCGCCTTTACCAGCCTTACTCGAATTTGAAGACCAAACGGGCAATCTAATCAACCTGCGTCGTGATGGACATTGGTCGGATGTTGGGCATTGTGTGGTAGCTGTCGAATTGCATGAGTGGCTGTTGGAAAACAATAGAATAACTACGAACGAAGAAACTATAACATCTCTGGAACAATGTTCCTGAGTCAGATAAAAATGCTGAGAACAGTATATAAAATAACCCCAAACACAATCAGCATCTGTCCAGGACCATACAGCAACCACACCACATCCCCAATCTGACGAAAATGCAAGCGTGCGAAGAGTTGCCCTGCTAAAATTAAATCACTGACGAGGAATAATATTGCCCCAATCCAGATGAGTGCATAGGTCTGGTTACTGAGGGTCAGTAACATCGCAACGGCAACTGTTGAAGCGAGTAAGAGTGCATAAGGCAAAGCGATATACACCAGCAGACTAGGTTTGCTCCGCTTGAAGACAACGTAATACCACAAAATGCTTGCAATTGCCCACCAAAGCCCAAAAACCAAGACGACTATCACTAATTCTATTGAATGATGTTGAAGAACTGTCATCATGCCGATGATATACGCAACATGCCCAATACCAAATGCTCCCATGCCATAAAGCACATAGGGTTCAACTGTGAACACTTGCGCCATGAATACATCGCCCAAGAAGCCCAAAGTCATACCAATTGCAATCCATAAGGCTAATGAAGCAACGGATGTGCCTTGCCCAATAGCAAACCATGTCCATCCTGCAATGACCAGAACAAACGAAGAAAGGAGGCGTGTTGTGAGAGGCATCCGACGGTTTTCCTCTTCATCTAGCGTCCCCCACACTAAACCACCAAAGAGTAAGCCTGCCCACAACCCCAGATAAATCAAAAAAACAATCGTTTCAACCCCACTCACAGGGAGATTTAACACGAGATTTCCAGTCAGGTCAGTATCTGACCAATATGCAGATGCAAATAGTATAACTTACATTTACAAAAATGAGTAGAATATGAGTCGCTAAAGTTGAAAACTACACGTCGCAGTATTTTGGGGCGGGCATAGACAAAACGTTCAATCTAACAAGTGTAAGGAAGTGTTTGAAACGCTCCCAATATCTAAAAATCAATAGTCAGAATAACATTTGAGAAAGGAAGTAAGGGTAAAAGCAAAAATGAGACTAGTTCAATTCATTGAACGTATTCGACGAGTCTCATGCGACTAATCACGAAAACCGCTCACGATGAACATCCCATTCAATGCTGGAAACGAATCCCCGACGAGCAAGTGTCATGCGGATGCGTCGTAACCACTGCGGTTGCTCACGTTCTTTCGTGTAAGCCAGATAGCGTTTTTCTGCGCCGTTGCCCCATAGCCATTCTTGGATGTTTTCTGGCAAATTCTCTCTGCCAGTGTGTCCCCATTGTTCCCAAATGTGTTTCATCAGTTGTGGTTCAACAGGGCGGATAAAATTATCACCCCCATGCCACAGAAAAACGGTGTTAATTTCAACCCATTCCAGCGAATTCGTACCATTGCTGAGATTATCACCATGAATGTAGAAATAACCTCCCATCAAATCAAGTTGATGATAATTAGCTTGGCGTACAACAGAGCGACTACACCATTCAAAATCGCCGACTACTTTAAAATTAGGATTGAATGTGCGAGCCTTCTCAAATAAATCTCGACGGAAGAGGGCAAACATAGTCATAATTGTTTTAGGACTAATCACTTGTGGATTATAAGGTGTTTGTTGTGTTTTTTGTTGTGTTTGAGCATCCACAGCAATGTAGGGCATATCTACCAGCTCCGCGCCATTTTCAATTGCTCGAACTCCTGCGATGGCACTTTCTGCCAGACGCATGTCATCGACATTCCAAAAGCCGATAGCATCGTATTTTGCTACTTGTAAGCCACGATTCCATGAGGCATAGAGGCTTTCTCGTGCGACAAAGAGTGCATTAACATCCAATTGTGTTTGTAAGTGAGCAATTGTCTCTTTTTCAAGTGCCGTCGCATCATTAACCACTATCACCACTTGCAATGGGATATGCTTGTCTTCTAATGCCTTCGCAAAAGTGATGACATGCTTAGCATATGTTGGTAGATGCTCATCGCTACGGTAAAGCGACGTAATAATTGATAAACCCATATCGAGATAAAAGCTCCGCACTGATACACTATCTGTAAATCACCAAGACGAAAAACTAATAACCAATCACAACCAACTAACAACTAGTAATAACGTGGTTTGATTTCCCACTGTTGAGAGTACATATTGTAATTAATGCGATAACTTCTGTGCATTAGTCCCAAGCGCACCGCAAGTCCTCGTATTCTAAATGGCGTATGTTTAGAGGCTGTTTTGCGTAACCATGCCATCATGGGATGATACGGTTGTACATAACGGCTCAATAATTGTTCAACCTCTGCTTCGTATGTCGCCATAACCATACTTGTAATCTGGTCAGGATGCTTCCGAAATTTTGCGAGTGGAATTGAAACTTCGTGTAACTGAGCGTGCTGAGCAAAGCGTAACCACAATTCAGCATCACCTGCATACTTGAGTGATAAATCCAGACTCGCACCGCTTTCCTCCCATAGAGAGCGTCTCCAGAAGGTACTCTCTTGCATCACATAATCGAATTTGACAGCTTGTTGGGCAATCGGCAAATGCTCACCCCGTAAAATGCCTTCACTGCTAATCCCTGCTACTTGATAAGTTGTCAGCGGAGCATCATGTTCATCGACCATCACATACTGATTTGTCGTCAGCCATTCCACCTGTGGGAACAAGTTGAACATCTTACTAATCGTCGCAAATGTCCAATCAAAATACATATCATCGGAATTGAGCCAGCCCATAATCTCGCCTGTTGAACGCTCAAATCCTTTCTGAATCGCATGATACATCCCCTCGTCAGGCTCAGATACCCAATCAGTGATATATTGCTCATATTGCTTGATGACATCCACTGTTCCATCTGTTGACCCACCATCAATGATGATATATTCCAAATTCGGATAATTTTGTCCAATGATGGATTGAATCGTGCGTTCAAGATAATGGGCACGGTTATAGCTTGGGGTGATGATGCTAATGCGTGGCAATGTCTTTTGCGACATGAGAACCCTAAATAATGCGCGGAAATCGCACGTATCCTACAAGAATTGAGTCACAAAAGCAATTCTGCGAGTGGGGTAAAGGGTGGGGCGAGGGAGAGTCGCCCCGTATAGGAGAAATCTACTACCAGTAAAACTTCGGATGGTTACCAATATCGTTTCTACCCACTATATATAACGCAGATAGTCACTCGTTTGGATTAATGACACACCCAATTAGTCCAGATGTTGCCATGCCCACTGCAAGCGTTGACCCACCGTGATTAAGACCAATACCCCCATTGTGATGAATAGGGCAGGCATCAATTGAGGCAACAAGAAAAATAGCACATAAAATGCGATAGTTTCCGTGCCTTCAATCAGACCATGTGGCATGGTGACTGTTGTCATTTCACCTGAAGATTTTGCGCCTTGAGCACGTTTTTCGAGAATAGACGATAGAATCATCCATGATGCAGAGTTGATGTAGAATGCTGCCAGCATGAAAATCAGCGCAACATAGACAATCGGTGTCCCAATCGAAAGGGCTAAGCCAATCGGGACAATCGCATAAATCAGATTATCTACCAAAATATCGATATAGCCACCGAGGTCACTTTGCTTGTTGAACATCCGCGCGACTGTGCCGTCTAAACCATCTAAGATGCGGTTGACTAACCATAAGCCTAATCCAGCCATATACCAGCCTTGCCAAGCAAAACCAGCCGCCGCAATCCCGATTGCACCACCAGCCAGTGTAATTTCTGTTGGTGTGAACTGAGTGCCAAGCCATGTTGCAGCAGGACGAAGTACACTTTCTTTGACTGAGCGCATTTGTTTATCAAGCATGGGGTGTCTCCTAGTTAGTTTCCTTGTTTTGAGCATCATCGGAAGCACACAAGATACTCCCGAATCTGTTTTATAGGGACAGAACTCACTCTGCCTTCGTTTTGTTTCTACGAGTATGTCTCATATATGAAAACATCGTCACACTTCAATGACGATGCTCACCATTTTATTATTTCCAGAGAAGCCGACCAGCGACATCAATCGCTCTGCCTGATGTGCCCTCAAACAGCTCTTTGATGGTCAACTGTGATGCTGCTTTCTTGACCACATCGCTATACGTAGGGTAAGCATGGATAGCATTCATGATGCTCCGCAGACCGCCACCGTTTGTCATCGCATTGGCATATTCTTGAATCATCTCGCCAGCGCGTGCTGCCACAACTGTTGCACCGAGCAAATCACCACTGCCTTGATAGACAATCTTGATGAAGCCTTCGATGTCATGTTCTGCTTGACTGCGGTCACCTTCTGTCAGGGGGAGAACGTGTACTTTCACTTTGTCGCCTAATTTTTCACGCGCACTAGCTTCTGTTAAGCCGACTTGCGCTACTTCGGGTTCAGTGAAGGTTGTCCAAGGGAAGGTGTCGGTGTGTCCCTTAAAATTGACAATCGGGAACATGATATTACGCCCTGCAATGCTCCCTTGGAAACCAGCATAATGTGTTAACTTCGGACCTGTTGTAACATCCCCCACAGCATAAATGTGAGATACATTGGTTCGTAGATACTTATCGACCTCAATGCCTCGCTTGCTGTATTCGACCCCTGCTTTATCCAAGCCCAAGCCTTCGACTGTTGGCGCACGCCCGACAGCGACCAACATCATATCGCCTTCAATACTGCCATTGTCTTTAGTAATCGCTCTGAAACGTTGCTCGTCGATTTTTTCAACTTTAGTGACAAAATCTTCAATGATAGTCACACCTTCGTTGGTGAGTACCTTCTTGATGACATCACGCGCATCGGCATCGTCACGGGGCATGACTTCTGCACCAACAACCGTCACTTTTGCACCCAATCGACTGTAAGATTGTGCCATTTCGAGACCGATTGCCCCTGCCCCCATCACTACCAGATGCTCTGGTAAGCGTTCATTATCGAAGAATGTCTCGTTGGTGTGATAGTTAATGTCGGATAATCCCTCAATCGGTGGCACAAGTGGACGCGCCCCTGTTGCAATTACAAAATTTTTGCTTTTGAGTTGTCGCCCATTGACTTCAACCGTATGAGCATCAATGAATTGCGCTGTGCCTTCGATGACTTCGACACCGCGATTGGTGAAAACTTCGGGTGTTTCGCCTTCATAGACTTCATGAATTGCATGTTTAACATAGGCTTTGACACGAGTCATATCGACTTCGGGTGTCACCGATGTGATGCCATAATGATCTGCGACGCGCATCTCATGAGCGATTTTCGCCACCTTGAGTAATGCCTTGCTCGGAACACAGCCGACCCATGTACAATCACCACCTAAATGGGCTTTTTCGATGAGGGCGACTTTAGCACCGAGTTCTCCTGCAAAAGCAGAAGCCGTTAAACCTGCTGCACCACCACCGATGACAACCATGCGATATTCATTACTCATAGTGAGCGTGTCTCCTTGTTTTTTGATTTTAGATAACGATTGATGCTCAGGCTCACAAGCCAAATCACCAACGAGAATAAAACGAGTCTTGGGTCAATGACGAAGCGACCTTCCGCCAAACTAGCTTCAATGGATGCGCCAATGCTGACCATGATGAACACATTAATCACATTGCCCAGTAAGGTTGCCAGCACAAATGGCACAAGCGGAATGTGCAAACTCCCTGCGACAAAATTCACCAAATCATACGGCAAGTATAGAAACCGCGTGGTCAAAATTGTCTGAAACGGGTTGTCTCTCATCATCCGAACGAACGACATGCTTCGGGTATTACTTTGCGAGAGACGTTTCTTTAGCTGACTCTCATCTGAAAACCATCGCCCTGTGATGTAAGGCAGACTAGTTGAAATTAATCCTGCAACCATCGCATAGATGAATCCCCACTGCACCCCGTAGACATACCCAGCTAGCATCGTAATCGGCGTACCAGGGAAAAAGCTCAATGGACGCACAAAATACAGCAAAATATACAAAATAGGACCGTACCAAAAATCTTTTAGCAGATGTCCTATTTGGTCAGCGAACTCAATCACAGTCAGGTCATTGAGTCGCATATATAGATTGACTGAAATTCCCGTTGCAATCCAAATTGCCCCTGCAAGCAACTGAGACCGATACCGACGAACCCGTTCAATGATTGTTGACCCACTCATGTTATGCAGTCTTTCTGTAGTCAACCACGTTAGGTATATGCCACCAATATTGCGTAAATCTTAAAGCTATCTTGCCATTCTCTTAGAGCGATAAACCATAAGATTTATGAAATACGCTGATTTGTGCTATCTCACTCACTAGAGTGCATCATTGCAAAACAGCACATAACTTGTCCAGTTACTAAAGCCATCCAGCTACAATTGTCGGCGACTAAAGTCGGCTCTCAAGCTACTTTATGGATTTCAAGTGTGCTTTGCCACAATACCTTTAAGCTCATTTTTCGCTATATTTTGTAGGGACGCATCAGCGTATGCGTCCGCCTTACGAGCGGTGGGATACGCCGATCCCACCCTACATTTCAAGGCTTCAAACCGCGTTATACTAGGCTCTATTATTTCCTTAATATCATCATATTGTAGTTTAGCACCCGACATCTGGGTTGAAGGGATAATGCCTATGCTGACTAGCTAAAATCCTGACCTGCTGAAATGCTACGACCCCCCAAAACAAAAAATTCGTGCTAATAGATACCCTCAGCAAACGGCATCCATTAGCACGCGAACACACCTTGCATCGACTCGCGCCTCTGAAACTGCATCCCTACGTCCAGATTAGATAGCACAAGCCATACAATGGCAGACAGATATATGATGATGTTCTGTCCCGTGTTAACAGGCTGTCGTCTGAGGACTGCATGACTGACATCCCCAATCGTAAAAGATGCGCGTCATGGTCAGTACGCCATACCAAACCAATCCCCATCTTGCAAACTACACAAGCATCGGCTCAGAGGGTATACTGTTTTTGGATAATAGTCCTTTCGGACATCCTAAGTGGGATGCTGTTGCTGCAACATCCCACTTGTTAACAATAGGATGTCACAATCGTACCGCATTTTTGCCATCCCTGCAAACACAATTTCTCTAAACAGCTACACCTCGTAGAGACGAGGTACGCCTAGTCCGAAAATACCCTAAACACACCGTAGGGGAGGGTCACCGTGTTGAGTTCCAACGGAGTTGACCCCCGACCTTACGTGTCCAAAACAGCACCCCTGTACCCTTGCTCTCACGGATGGTTCAAAACCATCCGCTACATTCAAAATGGGAAACCCACTAAAAGGGTTCAAAATCAGTGCCTTTAGCGCACTTCCCAAGACAAGCTAGCCATATGTTTTGAACATATGGCACAAGACTGCACAGCTTTAGCTTCCAGCGACCCCCATTGGCACAAAACCCCCACCCATGCCACAATACCTTTACAACACGAACACCACATCAAAGGACAACTCACGTGGCAAACCCAGACCACCTCGCAATTCTCCGCAAAGCCCTTGAAGCTAAAAACATCAGTATTTGGGATAACTGGCGTGATGAGAATCCAAATATTAAGCCTGATTTGCGTGGTTCGGATTTGAGTAATGTGAATTTGAGTAATGCGGATTTGATGTATGCGAATTTGAGGTCTGCGAAATTGAATGATGCGAATTTGATGTATGCGAATTTGGGGTCTGCGGATTTGGGGTCTGCGAATTTGAGGTCTGCGAATTTGGATTCTGCGGATTTGAGGTCTGCAAATTTGAATAGGGCTATGTTAGGAGGGACAATTTTTGCTGATGTTGACCTATCTCAAGCTAAAAATTTAGATAAAGTCAAACATTGGTATCCCAGCACCATTGGCATTGACACCCTTTATAAATCAGGTGGCAACATACCCGAAATTTTCTTACGTGGTTGCGGTGTCCCCGATACGATGATTACCTTTGCCCGTTCACTCGTCGGCAAAGCCATTGATTACTATTCTTGCTTTATCAGCTACAACCATCAAGATAAATCATTCGCGCGACGTGTCCACGATACTTTGCAGGGCAGGGGCATTCGCTGTTGGCTCGATGAAAAACAAATGCTCCCAGGCGATGATATTTACGAAGAAATTGATAGAGGCATTCGCTATTGGGATAAAGTTTTGCTCTGCTGTTCGCAACATTCTCTCAAAAGTTGGTGGGTCGATAACGAAATCGACACAGCCTTTGAGAAAGAACGGCAACTGATGAAATCGCGCGGACATAAAGTGCGTTCACTCATCCCCCTCAATCTTGATGGACATCTATTCAGTGATGATTTCCATAGTGGCAAAAAACGTCAATTACATTCCCGTCTCGCGGCTGATTTCACAGGTTGGGAGACCAATAACGCAATATTTGAAGAAAAAATAGAACTCGTTATCCGCGCCCTTCAAACCAGCGATGCCAAAGAATCGCCTCCACCCTCAAAATTATAAATCATCACATCGTAGGGACATGATGTATCATGTCCGTGATGAATAGTAGGGAAGGGCAAAATCGCCATGAAAGAATACGGCAATACAGGCATAGGTCTCTGGAGAATCAACACCAATGTTGAACCTGACTTCATCACTATCTGCCGAGAGCGTTCCATTGCCAAAGAATTCCCTGCTACAGATACATCTCAGCATAAGACCTTATCACCTATCTCGCTGGAATTCATCTGGCGTAGGCAAACAGGCGGGGAGTTTGTTATCGGACTTGACTTATTGTTTGTTCCAACAGAGACACAATCGCTCACAGTCCGCTTTTCAGAACACTGCGTTAATGCCTTCAATGCAAGGATTACCCATCAAGAAATGCAGACTGTTCAGCAAGATATGCTCGATGCTATTCAAGGCGCATTATCACAGACAACGACTCGGAGTGGTGACTTGTGTATTCAACGAATTGATTATCATGTGGTTGATTACAAACGTCTCATCTATAGAACTGGATTCACTCGTATTCTGCGCTTCCTCAATGATGATTATCTCAACACTCCCCCTGATAAATACTGATACAAATTCAGGCGCAAGCAAAATCCCGAACATATGACCGTTCAATTGCACAACACCCATAGATACAAATCACGTATCATTAAAGTCCCCCTCTCTACGCAGTGGAGAGGGGGATTTAGGGGGTGAGGATTGTGTAAGATGTTGATAAGGTGAGTGCAGGTAAAAAATAAACCAAAAACCAACACAAACTTTTATTTTTGAGACTGTATCACCAAAATCACCCCGTATCCAACATAAAATCAATGCAAACAGGGTGATTACTCAAACCAAATACAAATAAAAGAGATCATAACGAGAAAGTCCCCCTCTCTACGCAGTGGAGAGGGGGATTTAGGGGGTGAGGATTGTATCAAGATATTTCAAGGTGAGAGTTGCAGAGTTTCATCATCAAATGCTACTAACAACCAAAAACGAATCACCAAAAACTAATCTATCGACTCCCCTCCGTCTTATATGGCTGACCAACCGCTTTCGGAGGAATCGCACGCCCGACCAAGCCAGCCAGCACAATCAGCGTCACGATATACGGCACCATCTGCAAAAATTGCGGAGGCAACGCCACATTCTCAATCTGGAAGCGGAAACCAAGAGCTTCCGAAAAACCGAATAACAACGAGCCACCAAATGAACCACTCGGTGTCCATTTTCCGAAAATCATCGCTGCCAGTGAGATGAAGCCCTTACCATCGGTCATACTATCTGTGAAGCGTCCTGTGGCTTCGAGTGAGAACCATGCACCAGCCAAGCCAGCAATCATGCCCCCGATGAACACATTAATCCATCGGATGCGATTGACCTTGATACCCAGCGTATCCGCAGCGTGAGGATTCTCACCGACAGCAATTGTCCGCAAGCCCCAGCGCGTGTGATACAGCACCACATGCGTCAAGATGATGACGACGAACATCAAGTAGAAAATCGGTTGCGAGGCGAAAATCGGTCCGACAACGGGCAATTGCGACAATATCGGAATCTCGATGATAGGCAGACGGTTCAAACCTGCTTCACTGGATAGCAACACTTCTGCGCGGATATAACTGGTTGACCCCAACGCGAGGATGTTAATCACCGTTCCACTCACGATTTGGTCAGTCGCAAAAGTAATCGAAAGCCATGCGTGCAAGAGCGAAACTAATCCGCCTGATAAAACGGCTACTATCACGCTCACGAACATATAGAGGTAAATTACATTTTGGTCAGTGGTCGGATACCACACCTGCAACAAGAAGAAACAGGTAAACCCAATCGCAGCACCAAAAAGCATCATGCCTTCAATGGCGATGTTAATCACACCTGAACGTTCGCACCAGATGCCTGCCATCGCGCCAATCGCAATCGGAGTCGCCGTTCGTAAACTCTCAGTCAGCATGGTGGTCGCGTTCGTGCTACCCCCTGCTGCTGACCCAACCAACAACACGAGGAAAATCATGACACCAGCCAGCACCAGCAAAATCGGCATCACACGCTTGAGCACACCCAAATTCGCTATCCCCAGCGCACCTACTGCAAGGAAATATAAACTTGCTCCGATGATGAATGTGCTAGTCTGCACAACCAATTGCAAAGGCTCAGCATTGTCACGATTTTCACCGAAACCATGTGGTGCAAAGTTCAAAGTTGTCGTGATTGTCTCTCCCACAATCGCAGAGCCATCCTCGGCTGTGATGTCTTCTGGCTGGAAACCTGTCACCCCTGCGTACAATGTCACCACACCAATGATGACCAAAATCACAGAGAGTAATTGGTTACGAGTGACTCTGAAGCTTTTGAAGAAATCGCTCACGGTGCGAGTAATCGCATCACTTTCGCGCCCGATAACACCCTGCACCATCAACACGAAACTTGCGAGAACGCCAATCCAGAAGCCATAGCCCAACATCTGCGAATAATTGGTGACATCGGTTTCGATGGTCTGCAATGGCACAGCAAAATGACCGAGTACCGCGAGGATACCCGCCACCATCAACACATAGCGAGCCGTGCGCGTCACCGCAGGGATGAAGACTGCTGCCATCGCAATCACTGCCAAAATCACTGCCACAGCCAGCAAATTGACTGTCGGCAAGCTATATTCAAATTCAGGCACATTATTGAGTGCAAGTGATAACGCCGTGATATTTTCACGAATCACAATACCATCAGCATCTAAGCTAAGCGCATCATCTACTAGTACAGGGGCGTTCAGCAATGGCATAATCAGGAATGATAATCCCAAGAAAATCGTCGCTACCAGAGCGAGTATACTTGCTATACTAAGGCGATTCATCGGGCTAACCTCCCCAACCAGTGGTGAACTGCAAATCATCAGCATCCGTGCGTTCCGAAACGCGCCAGATAAAGCGGATAATCTGATCCGCTGCCACGAACATAATAATCAATGCTTGCAAAATCCGAATCAAATCCAGCGAGACAATCGTGCGAACCTGCATCACGTTTGACGCATCCAATAAGCCACCCCATAGCAAGCCAGCCCACAACATATTGCGTGGGTTCGTCCGCGCGAGGAGGGCAACCGCAATCGCATCGAAGCCGTAATTGGCGAACAATAACGGGAACATCACATGCGCGTTGCCACTAATTTCGATTGCACCAGCTAAGCCAGCTAGACCACCACTGAGTGCCATCGCCAGAATGACATTGAACGGCACATTCATCCCTGCATACTGAGCCGCCCGTTGATTCAAGCCGACAGTTCGCAATTCAAATCCAGGGGTCGTGCGTTCCAAGAACCAATCGGTTAACCAGATGGAAAATAGCATGATGACGAAGCCAATATGCAAATTGCCTTGAACCGTTATTGCCTGAATGAAGAAACTCATGACCACCGTTACGATGCCGTAGACAGCAGGGCGAATTATCGTTTCTGTCGAGATTTTACGCCCTTGTGAGAACAACGCAATCACAAAAACGACAACCCCAAAGCCGATGAACCAAAGCCATGTCACCTCATCGAATGTTGGCAACATCGCACTTGGCATGATATTTGGTGTTTTCGGTGCGCTTGATGTTGGGTCGCCGAGCAGAACAGGATTTTCGGCTTTAATCATGAAATCCACAAACGCCAGCGCAATGAAGTTCAGCATAATCGTCGTGATGACCTCATGCGCCCCTGTATACGCTTTCAGGAAGCCAGGGATACCGCCCCATATCATGCCCCCTAGGATGCCAAATGCAATCACGAGCAAAATGTGAATAATCGGATGGACACCCGTCACACTGATGCCAATCCAGACTGCTAGCGTGCCACCAATGAAAAGTTGTCCCTCTGCACCGATATTGAACAGACCTGCTTTGAACCCAAGTGCAACTGCTAGACCAGCAATGACATAAGGAATCGCTTTCACAATCGTATTTTCGAGTTGGAAGGGCAGGAACAAGATTGCTGCTCCACCGACTTTTGCAAAATACAGTGGACGCTCTTGATCATCATCAACACTGCCGATAATGCCGTCATTTTCAGGTGGAATCACAATAATGGATTCGCTAGGTCGCCTCAAAATGGTGTTTTCGTTGAGTACAGTATCAAGTTCGTTAGCAATTGCCTCATCAACAGTCTCAGAGGTCAACAATTCAGCATCGTATAGACTGTTCATCAAACGGAAATTGGAAGCAACGCGATTCCGTTGATTGGTTAAGTCCGCAGTCTCCAACAGATTCAATGCGTTAACAGCATCGCCACCACTGTTTTCATCAAGTTCAATCAACACGCTGGTCAACTCTTCATCGAAAGGGTCAACGTTGTTGTTGACGATAGTGCGTGCGCCCCTTAAATCGGCAAGTTCAAAACCATAGCTATCGAATAATGCCAGATACTCCAGCATCTCTGTAATTTGTTCTTCGCTCATACTCTCAATAAGTGGGAGTAAGTCGATAGCATCGGCTAAATCGTCGCCTGTTAATTCAGTTAGACCGTCGGTGAGGTCTGTTAAGTCGTCGTAAACAGTCGTGCGCTCACGTGCATCGCGTCCACGTAGGATTTCATCAGGCGCACCAGCCAAACTCGTGATGAATTCGCCATCCATGAATGCTGTCAAATCTGACAATGTGGTGATGATTGCGTCTTGCTCGAAGTCATCACGCATATCCTCTAAATTCGGCAATAGCTCAACGATTTCACCAATATCGCTACTGTTGATGTTGGGATAGGGTGCGAGTGTCTCTTGATAGCGTCGGATGGTTGCTAAGCCCAGAGTATCAATGCGTTCAATGCCGAGTTGTTGCCGACCAGGTTCACCAATTTCGAGGGCTTCATCATATGTTCGCAATGCACGAAAATCATTGCTATCCGCAATATCACTGACAGCAATACCCGTTAAACCTTCGACCAAAGCAGCGTAGGCTTGCCCTGAAACGGTTAATCCGCGTGCAGGATTATCCAAGCCTGCCGTAATCATGATGAGCGGAATCCCGAATAAGAACGCTGTAATCACCGCTAAAAATGGCACGAGACTACTGGAAATATTGTTCCAGAGGCGTGCAAAGGCTGCGACAGGCGCAGGAACATTTACATTTAAATCATCGCTAGGAGGTCGATTATCACTCATGACTCACTCCGTTCAGGACTATCGAGGCTACCAGCCATTCGCAAACCAACCGTATCACGGTCAGCTTGTTCGATTGGCAAGGTATCAATCACTTCGCCAGCAAACATCACCGCTACTCGGTCTGACAAACTCAAAATTTCATCAAGTTCTGTTGACACTAAGACGACGGCTGTGCCTTCATCGCGCATCCGCACAATTTGCTTGTGAATGAATTCAATCGAGCCGACATCTAAACCGCGTGTGGGTTGTGCTGCAATTAATAATTTCACGGGACGGCTAAACTCACGAGCAATAATCACTTTTTGCTGATTACCGCCTGACAAACTAGACATCGTATTATGAATCAGTGGTGGACGCACATCATATTCATGCACGAGTGACTCAGCATTTTCAGCAATGGCTTCATCATTGACCACAATCCCTTGTGAGAAAGGAGCTTGATAGTATGTACCAAGTACCATGTTGTGCATGACTTCAAAGGGTTTGACCATCCCCATCCGTTGACGGTCTTCTGGGACGTGTCCAGTGCCTAAGGCTGTGATTTCGCGCGGAGTTGCTGTGCTGATGTCTTCACCGAGTAGTGTAATTGTACCGCTTTCGATACCGCGCAAGCCTGTAATTGCTTCGATTAACTCGGTTTGACCGTTGCCTTGCACACCCGCCACACCGAGAATTTCACCAGCGAAAATATCCAGTGACACATTTTTGACCGCAGGTACACCACGCTCATCCATAACAGTCAAATCTGTAATTTGCATCACTTTATCAAGTTGCTGACCGCGATCTTTTTCGATTTGGAGGACGACTTCACGCCCAACCATCAAGGAGGCTAATGATTGTTCGGTGCTTTCTTTCGGATTAGCGTGTCCAGCAAGTTTACCGCGTCGTAAGACAGTGATGTCATCACAAATTTCGAGGACTTCCTTGAGTTTGTGATTGATGAATATAATGCTAACACTATCATCAAGCAGAGTGCGAATAATGCGGAATAAACCATCAATTTCTTGTGGGGTGAGGACAGCCGTTGGCTCATCAAGAATCAGAATATCGGCTTTGCGGTAGAGTGCCTTAATGATTTCGACCCGTTGTTGAATCCCGACAGGTAAATCAGCGACAATCGCATCAGGATTCACATCCAGCCCATATTCATTTGAGATACGCATGATTTCTTTACGGGCGGAAGCACGGTCTAAAAATGCGCCATTCACACTTTCATTGCCGAGCATCACATTTTCGGTCACTGTCAGTACATCCACCAACTGAAAATGCTGGTGCACCATGCCGATACCTTTGGCGATGGCATCGTTCGGACCATCAATTTCGACAGGCAAACCATTGATTAGAATTTCGCCTTCATCAGGTTGATACAAGCCATAAATCATATTCATGAGGGTGCTTTTACCTGCGCCGTTTTCGCCTAGTAAACCGAGCACGCGCCCTCGATGCAGTTTGAGGTCAATGTGGTCATTGGCAAGCACACCAGGAAAGCGTTTGGTGATGCCCCTGACCTCTAAGACAGGAATTTCTTCTGACACGGGGTTCTCCAGAAATAAAAATATCAGTTGAATGAGTTCAAACAGGGCAGATTATAACGCACATCAGAGGATAGTGGCACTATGGCTTAACTTGAAATATTTTGAACCGCCGAGGCGCAAAGAACGCCAAGATAAGAGCTAAATCAGATGTAATGTTATTGGGGGAATGGGTAATGATTTTGTGCTTGAAGAGGGCAAAGTAGAGAATTTATTCGTGTGGATGACTACTAATTAATTGTCTTCTGTAAGGGTATTCAATTGTTCTATACGCTTACGACGTTGAGTCGCTACCCATTCAACGGGGTCATCAATGTGGGAATCCACAAGTTCAATTGGTGGATGTTGCTCAATATAGTGTGCAATCTCATCCCCTGTTTTGAACGATTGAATAGGTTGATTGTCTAGTGTGTCAATCAACAATTTTGCGAGTTCTTTCCGTTCCTTAGTGGAAGTGATTTGGCTTGTTCGAGTAATTCTGCAACGGTCATGATAACGCATCCTAAATAAGTTTTCTCATTATCATATCACATCAGAAAGTAACGGTGATTTTGACAATATTATGTGTAACTCACTTTTACATTATTTTCTTGGCGTTCTCGGTGACTTGGCGGTTATTAGTGGTTTGACCTGATTGCTTTAGGAATATCAAAATCGCATTTGCGAGAAATGCACAAAAGGGGTATAGTTGGAACATCCTGACGTTAACAAGTGGGCGATTGCTGTAACAATCACCCACTTAGGATGTCCGAAATGGACAACAACCAAAAACAGTATACCTTCTGAGCCTGCACTTGTGTAGTTAGCAAGTGTTAGGGCTGGCTTGGCGGTGCTACTGACCATGATGAGCATCTTTTACGATTGGGGTGCAACTCATCTAGTCCATAGACGACTCCTGTTAGCAATGGATAGAACACAATCACATATCTGTCTGCCGTTGTATGGCTTGTGCTATCTAATCTGGACATAGGGATGCAGTTTCAGAGGCGCCAGTCGATACAGGGTGTGTTCGCGCACTGACTTATGCTTTTTACAGAGAGTATCGGTCAGTGCGAATTTTTACGAGCAATAAGGATTTTCACTGGCATGATACAATGAGGTCAAACGTTCGTGAGAGGGTCAAGCATGATACAAGCATCCAAAACACGCATCACTGTAAGTGACTATTTTGAACATCCAGACTATCAAGCCCATGATTTTATTCAACTGATTGACGGTGAGGTTATTATCCCCATGCCACCGATTTTGAAACATCAGATGATTGTTGGTAACATCTTTTTCTTGCTCAAATTAGTGGTCAGGAAACTCGGAGGATTGGTGTTCGTTGCGCCAGCCGAGGTTAAATTGGATGATAACAATGTGTTTGAACCTGATGTATTTTATATCTCAGCTGATAATGTATCTATCGCCCAACAAGACGATAATCGTATTATCGGTGCGCCGAATCTAGTTGTTGAGGTGCTATCACCAGGTACAGCACGCTACGATCGTCAGCAAAAATACAAAGCCTACGAAAAACATGGCGTAGGCGAGTATTGGATTGTTGACCCTATTCATGAAACGGTTGAAGTTTGGGTGTCAGATAAAGCGCATAAATTTGAGCGCAAAGGCTCATTTTCGACAGATGATAAATTTACGTCCGTCACGACTGCGTCAGAATTTTTAGTGAAAGATATCTTCAAGGAACAAGCAGGGCAGGAAGACGATTGAGATTTCTAAGTATCTCGCACAATCAATTCCACAGGCAACTGACTTCTTTGTTGCTCAATGTCAGGATTCTGAATTACCGTCAACAAGGTCTCCACAGCAACACGCCCTGTTTCAATCACAGGTTGCTGAATCGTTGTCAGATGTGGTTTATCACGCGTGGCAATCGGCAAGTCATCAAAGCCAACGACCGCAATATCTTCTGGTACACGCAATTCTGCTTCCTGAATTGCCCGAATCACACCCATCGCCATCCAATCTGATTGTACAAAAATGCCATCAGGCTCATGTTTCAGCAAATCTTTCGTCACGCGATACGCCTGACTCTCCGAAAAATCACCATTTACAATCAAGTTCTCATCGACAGTTATGCCATTATCATCGAGAGCTTGTAAGTAACCTGCGTTACGGTCTTCACCAGCAGGATTAATTGCTGTTGCGACCTGTGCCACACGTTGACACCCTATATCAATCAAATACTGTGTCGCTTGTCGTCCACCATCAAAATTATCGGCATCAACATAATGAATCGGCGCGTCATCTATTGGACGACCCAACTGTACAAACGGCATCTTCGCGCGTTGCAGATGTTCCACGAGACTATTTTCATTGTAATCGGCATTGACGATTAAGCCATCGAGTAGCCCATTGCTGACAATGCGACGTGTGGCTTTGTCTTGTTCCTCGCGCGTCTGAAACATGAAGAGTGTCAGTGTGTAATCGCGTTCATTACAAATTTGAGTGATGCCTTGAATCAGCATAGAATAATAGGGATTGGTGAACACATGCGAGATGATTGATGGAATCACCAGTCCTAAAATATGTGATTGATTGGAGGCGAGTGTGCGTGCCGCGAGGTTGGGACGATAGCCCGTTTCTTCGATAACTTCTAGCACCCGTTGACGCACCGAATCACTGATATTGGGATGATTATTAATCACACGCGAGACTGTTGCTCGTGATACGCCAGCGATTTTGCCAATTTCTTCTAATGTAAATCGTTTCAAAACTAAAGTCCTACTAAAAACAATTTAAACGCATTAACTTCCATTACATTTAGAGACTAACATAAACTTCAACGCTAAAAATGAACTTTTAATGATACTTTGTGAGTGAACAAAATAGATGCAAATGACTATCTCACAAAACATACTTAGAAATGTATGACTTATGGATGATTTAAAACAACAAGTGATTAAAGGCTATGCACTCAATCAATTGATTGGCTCAGGTGGATTTGGTGCGGTCTACAAAGCTCATCAATCTGTGATTGAGCGCGAAGTGGCGATTAAAGTGATTCTGCCACACCATGCCAATGACCCTCACTTTATTCGTAACTTTGAATCAGAAGCCCAACTGATTGCGCGTCTTGAGCATCCTTATATCGTGCCTCTCTATGATTTTTGGCGTGACCCTAACGGGGCTTATCTGGTGATGCGGTATTATCCTGCTGGTAACTTGTCGCAATATATTCATCAAGTAGGGGCATTAGACGAAGCGACGATTGCACGCATGATGGAACAAATTGGTAGTGCGCTCGATGTTGCTCATGCCAATCAAATCATCCATCGGGATATTAAACCAGCCAATATTTTGTTGGATACATCAGGTAATGCTTATCTCTCTGACTTTGGTTTAGCCGAAGATATTAGTGGTGATGAAGACTCTGCGGATATTGTCGGCTCACCAGCGTATTTGCCACCAGAAATTATCCAAAATATTCCACCCAGTCCGCAATCCGATTTGTATAGCTTAGGTTTCGTTCTGTATGAAATGCTGACAGGAGCATATGCCTTTGCAGAAATTACTCCTGACTCATCTATCATGAGCATTTTTGACTTTCACCTCAATGAAGTTATTCCAGATAACTCAATGCTATCCGATGCGGTGAATTTGGTGATTCAACGCGCAACAGCCAAAGACCCAGAGGATAGGTATCCCAGTGGATTAGCTCTGGCACATGCTTTCCGCGAAGCAATTGAGTATGAAGGTGAATCGACAACATATAGCATCCCATCGGAATACATCATCAATCCATTTAAAGGTTTACGTGCTTTTGATGAAGCTGATGAGATGACT
Organism: Chloroflexota bacterium; assembly: GCA_039200705.1. Taxonomy (GTDB): domain Bacteria; phylum Chloroflexota; class Anaerolineae; order Aggregatilineales; family Phototrophicaceae; genus JAUZRW01. The sequence continues at coordinate 73,838 of JBCCSC010000001.1, read as the reverse complement.
TTCTTTGGACGCGATAAACTCGTCAAACGCTTGTTACAACGCCTTGATGATAAAAGCCAAAACGAGAACTTCCTCGCGCTTGTTGGTCCGAGTGGGAGTGGTAAATCGAGTGTGGTTCATGCAGGGCTAGTGCCAGCTTTACGTCGCGGTGAGTTAGAAGGCTCAGATGAATGGTTCATCTTAAATATGGTGCCGAGTGCCAATCCATTTACACAACTAGTGGCGACTTTGCGCTCCATTTCATTAGACCCACTGGCTAGTGCAGAACGAGAATTGCAAGCATTGCCTGATGCTCTCGTAGACTTATTGCCGAAAGTTATCCCGACACAAGATGACCATTTGCTATTGGTAATTGACCAATTTGAGGAATTGTTCACACAGACGACCGATGTCACTATCCGTAAGCAATTCTTGGATTTGCTATATCACAGTCTGCAATCGGAGCAGTTTTACTTAGTGATTATGCTTCGTGCTGATTTTTATGACCGCCCGATGTTGCACGAAGGCTTTGGCGAATTAATCCAAGCACGAACCCAAGTTGTTTTGCCTTTAACATCAATGGAACTAACAGATGTTATCACTAAACCTGCGCTCCATGCAGGGCTTGATATGGAAAATGAACTAACGACAGCCATCATTGCTGATGTTCAAGCTGAGGCTGTGAGTTTGCCCTTGCTACAGTATGCCTTGACAGAGGTTTTTGAGCATCGTGAGCAAAATCGTCTCACACTTGAAGGCTACGAAGCGATTGGTGGGATTGCAGGCGCATTAGCTTATCGTGCAGATGAAGTTTACGAACAATTGTCACAAGAGCATCAAGCTCTCGCACGGCAAATTTTCTTACGCTTTGTCACATTAGGGGAGGGAACAGAAGATACTCGCCGACGGGTACGACAAACAGAATTACTTTCCATTGCGCCTAATGCAGTGGACTTACAAGCTGTATTGGATGCTTTTGGGAATGCACGTCTTTTAACTTTCGATAATGATGAACAAACACGCGAACCGACTGCGGAAGTTGCCCACGAAGCCCTCATCCGTGAGTGGATATTATTGCGTGATTGGTTGGATGATAGTCGTGATGATATTCGTCGCCAACGGATGCTGAATGCAACAGTCAAGCAATGGCTCAGAGCAAATTATGATGCAAGCTATCTGTTGCGTGGTACACAATTAATCGAAGTCGAAGCGTGGCGTACTCGGAGTTCAATTATCCTCACTGAGGATGAATTGAGGTTCATCAGTGAAAGTCAAGCACAGCGCGAACGACTTGTTCAAAAAGAACACGAAGCCCAAGCAGAAAAAGACCGCTTGCAGAAACAATCCACCCAACGCTTACAATTTCTGATGGTCGGCGCAGTCGTTGCTGCTATTATCGCTATTGGTTTGTCACTCTTTGCTTTCAATCAAGCCAATGTTGCCCAAGACGCTCAATCAACGGCTGAGTTTAATCGACAACAAGCAGAAGATAATCAAGCAACAGCGATTGCTAGCCAACGTGATGCCGAACTCGCGGCTGATGCGGCTCTCAGTAATGCGCTTGCGAGTGCTGCTCAACAAGCCTATGCACTTGGTCAAGAACAAGTTGCGCTTGCGCTTGCATTGGATAGTGTCAATTTCAGCCCTGATATTCTCAACCAAGACGGTAATTTAGCGACAAATACACTGCTCGAAATCTCACGCGCACCTGGGCTTATCTACGAAGAAACACCTGTTGATTTTCCTATTTCGTCGATGATTATTTCGCCCGATGGTACATTTGCTGTTTTTGCTTCGGGTCTTAATCCGAGCCAATATTGGGACATATTAGGCAATACGCCATCACAAAGTAATCCTCCGAGAGAAGGCGCACCTCCATCACCCAATGGTGAATCACCGCCACCACGCGGGCAGGGCAATCAACCACCCAATGGTGCACCCTCACAGGGTAATCCGCCACCGCCTAGCAATCAGCAAGCATCACAAACAAGGACATTACCATCGATACCTAATGTGATGTATAGCTGGGACTTGGACACGCGCACCGCAACACAATTATTCTTTGATGTCGATGGCTTAATCACTAGTATGCTATTTGTTCTACGCGCGGATGAGACACTTGGTCTCATCACTATGAGTGATACAGGACAGGTTGCACTTTGGGATTTTGAGACGCAGACATTGCTCACTGAATGGCGTGTGGCAGGTGGTTATGGGGTGCTAACACTCGCTGATGATAATCGAACACTCTTCATTTCTTCTAATGGAGCAGATGGCGATGAGGCTATTTTTATGCTAGTCAACATTGAAACAGGGGAGGTCGTGAGTCAAACGACACCTCGTGGCAATTTGGCACTCGCACGGATGACTCCGAATGGTGAACACATCGTTGGTTTGCAATTGAACGGTATGATTACCATCTACGATACAGCCACACTAAATGAAGTGCGTTCTTTCAACATTAATCAGAGTATGCGCCCATCAGCTATCGACATTACGATTCATCCTAACAGTGAGGTGTTTATAGTAAATACCGATAGTGATAGACTCCCTTACTACGAGATTGCAACAGGCAATAAATTAGGGGACATTGTGCCACAATTCCCTGCAACGCATCGTGTAACGTTTACAGTCGATGGTGAGCAAGTGATTGCTGTTTCGCGTGAGGGCGACATCAGCATTTGGAACTTTGCAGGGCAATATTTTGAACAAGCCTTTACCTCACAATCCACTATGTCAACGACGATTGCTTTTGACGCTGTCACAGGTACAGCCCTTGTCACATCCAATGAAGGCGACATTCGAGCATACTCAATTTTTGGTGACCCTGTGGATATTATTGGCATAATTGGTGATGATGATTTATGGGATGCTGTTTGGCTCAGTGATACGGATGTATTGCTTTCATATCGCAAACGGCAACCTGCTTTGACGATTCTCAATATTGAAACCAACGAAGAAACACTGATAGAGAGCAATCTATTGGCTAGTGGACAGTACAAACTCTCCTTGAGTCCTGACCAACGTTATGCTATTGCACAATTCACGCCGTTCAGCCCAAGTATGGTGGGACGTTATTTCCACATCATTGACTTAGAGACACAGCAGGTACTTGATTGTGATTTTTGTAACCGCGCAGAAGAAATTAGGGAGCAAGTTGAAGTAATTTTTGCATCTACCTCACCCAATCAAATAATTGTTGGGGATGCACGGCGGCTTGAATTGTATGGTTTAGATTCAAGCAAACTGATATGGGGTATTGAAATGGATGCAACTATTTCGAACGTTGCGAGTAGTCCTGATGGTCCAACGATTGCTGTTGGCTTTGTCGATGGGACAGTCTCTTTTGTTGACCATGCGACAGGCGAGGTTATCCGTACAATTACCCCACACGACATTGAAGGGCAAGTTAATGTGCTTGAATTTTCGCCTGATGGACAGTCAATTGGTATCGTTGAACTTGATTCCGAAGAAGTTGTGATTGCAAGTGTCTTAGATGGCTCAGAAGTTAGTGAGTTTGAAGGACATGCTGATAGTGTGACCTCCTTGACATTTCTCACAACACAAAATCAGGTATTAACGACATCGGCTGATAGCACAGTGATGTTGTGGGATGCTAGTACAGGTGACCTAATTGAAACATTCGCTCATGACTTTGTCGTATTCGACCTTGCGCTAGCGACGGATGAATCAGCTTTTATCAGTATTCCCGAAGATTTGCTGGCTGAAGTGTGGTCACTTGACCAAGTAACGCTTGAAGAATCAATCGCATGGGCAAATAGCAATCGTGTGATTCCTGAACTGACTGAAGCGGACTGTACTGTTTATAGCATCAGCCGTCTGTGTGAGGACGACGATGATGAGAGCGAAGACGAGGAATATGACGATTGAGTGAAACTGAAAGTAAAAGAGCCACCTAATTAGTAGATGGCTCTTTGTAGATGATTTCAGTGATGTGTGACCTTATTCGTCACTATCTTCTTCACTGTCTTCATCGTCCATGTCTTCGTCGTCCATAGATTCATCATCCATGTCTTCGTCGTCCATGTCCTCATCTTCCATATCCATGTCGTCCATCATGTCCATGACTTCGCCACTGACAGGGTCAACATTGGTGCTGATGTCACCAGCAATGAGTGCTTCGAGAATCGCTTCAACTTCTTCGTAAAGTGCTTCATCGATTTCTGCATCGTTAGCACCTGCGAAACCAACACCACCGAGTTCTGCATCGAGGAGGTAGTTACCACCACCAAATTCGTTCCATGCTTCAATGTCGCCTTCAGCAAGGAATGAGATTGGCAAGTAGACGCCGTTATCAACACGTTTCAGAGCACTCGAAATCAAGAATTCAGCACCTTCGGTTTCGCCTTCAGCAAAGGTTGTGTTGTATTCATCTTGGTCAACACCAACAACGAAGACACCTTGGCTTGCAGCTTCTGCAATTGCGGCTGAACCGAGAGGACCACCTGCACCAAAGATGACGAACGCATCTTCACCAATGAATTGGTTGGCGAGTGAAATACCTTGTGCTTGGTCAACAAAGCTATCTGCATATGCACCGAGGATGTTTGTGCCGATTTCCCATTCTGGGTTAACGTAGAGTGCGCCTTGTTCGTAACCATTACGGAAGCGAACGACGGCTGGGACATCGATACCGTAAACACCTGCGATAACATCTGCTTCGTTTTCGTTAGCGACGAGTGCAGCCAATGCACCAACGAGGAAACCTGCTTGGTCTTCACGGAATTGAACACCAATCATGTTCGTTGGACCATCAACGAGGAATTGGTCAATACCAACAAAGAATACATCTGGATTAGCTTCTGCTGCTGCGACTGTTGCATCTTGGATCAAGAAACCAACGGTGATGACAGCATCTGCACCATCATCAATGCAGGTGTTGATGTTTGCTTCGTAATCTGCTTCGGATACTGTTTCGATGAAGTCATAGTCAAGTTCAAAATCTTCTGAAACTGCGACTGCACCTTCGTGAGCGAATTGGTTGAATGTACCATCGTTAACACGACCAAGATCGGTGACGAGGCATAAGCTAGTGATAGCATCATCTTGTGCAGATGTTGCTGGAATAAGGACAGCTACAAGTGATAAAATAGCGACGAGAACTGTCATTTTACGAGTGAATTTCATAAACTCTCCTGTTAAAAGGTGTTAAACATCATTTAACTTACGATGATGAAAATGTATCGGATTTTAAAAAAAATGCAACCTTTTATTTATCGTAATATTTGCAGGTAACACTGAGAGCCATTATCTTTGTACTCTCAGTGAATTATGGAGGTTGGTATGTTAGATGTTGTCAAGGAGTCGTCTTCATCATCTGAGGATTGTTAACTAGTCGCATTTGTGCAGGTTTGATGACGAGTTGTTCGTAATATGAAACGACATCATCAATATGAGTGCTCAGGTCATTGTCAAGCCACCACTCGATGATGTTGAAGAGTTGTTTCACATCGTTGTATAAGATGAGATTGAGTGGCACATCACGTTCAGCATTAGGATTATGGATGCTTATAGTGTCAAAATTATGTGTAATTACATCCTCTTGCAATTCATTTAACATCGGCTGTATGGCAGGTGTCTTGAGCAAAATCCAGTATTTGTTGGGATACTTCTGAACATGCTGGAAGATGGCTTTCACATTTTCGCGTGAGTAAAGTTGTAAGTTGCTGTTTCCAGCCTGATAACTCTGATTTCTGAGGTCTTGTAGAAAGTTATTAAGGTAGCTCTGCAATAAATCTCCAGTATCTTCAAAGTTACGGAAAAATGTAGAATATGCGACTCCTGCACGCTCGGTGATTTGCCGTACTGTAATTTGATGGAATGGTTTTTCTTGCAGTAGCTCTACTAAAACGTTACCGAGTAGTTTACGTGTTCGTTGGATGCGTTTATCCATACGACTAAGTCAATGCCTTTTGGTACGTACATTAATTTGCTTTCTATAGTAAATTCGTAATGTATAAGATTCGTCATTGATAAGCCTAAATCCTTGATGAGAGCACTTTTGGTGCTGTTTGTTCCTGATGAAGTACAGTTGAATTGTGTAAACATTAATTTTTCTCGTTTGTTTATGGTTAATTATTGTCATATAATTATAAATGACAACAATCAGATAATAATGAGACTATCAGGTATGAGTGAGAATAAAATTCCGCGTCCTGGTCACAAACCAGATTATTTGACGTTACTTGTTGGCAAAGACAAGCAACAAGTTCGTGTGCGAATGAAAGATAAAGGCATTATCATTGGGCGCGAGACCAAAAGTAGTAAGGTTGATTTTGATACCAAGCCCTATGATGGTGATGCGCTAGGTGTTTCGCGTGAGCATATTATCATTGCGCCAAAGAAAGATTATTTTTATGTGCAAGACTTAGACACGATTAATAGCACTTGGCACAATAAGGTTCGTATGAAGCCGATGATGGCTGAAGAACTCTATCACGGGGACTTGTTACATCTGGGTGAACTACGCATCGAAGTTTTCTACACCTATCAAAATGAAATACAAGAGTATCTCGGCTCGACCATTAATTTCAATGAGCCTCAAACCAATGAACTGAATAAAACAGGTAATACTAATTCGACATGGGTTTTTGGTGAAACAAAGCCGTGGGATGCTAAAGAAGAGCAAACCGATAATCTCAAGGATAAATCGGATTAACTGTGTTTTTGTTCCCTAATGCTCTCTATAGAAAGAAATAAGTAGCATTATCCTCGATAACGGTAGGTGAGTGTGCCTTCGTCGTTTGTTTGAGCAACGAAAAGTCCACCTGCGAGAGGTTGTTCTTGCAAATCATCGTTTGATAGACCTGTGCGTGCTGTGGTGATATAGAGTGTTTTGAGGTCATCGCCACCAAATGCACAGGCTGTGACTTGTGTTGCTGGCACAGTGATTTCTTGCATTGGTTCACCTGTGGTTGGACACCAACAAACTACTGCTCCATACCCCCAATGTGCGACCCATAATTGATTGTGACTATCGATTGCCATGCCATCTGGCGCACCCATTGATGGAGGCACTTTAATCACAATTTTTTGATTGCTGATGTCACCTGTATCTTTATCATAATCATAGGCATAGATAACGCCTGTTGGACTATCAATGTAGTACATGGTCTGGTGGTCAGTTGACCAGACGATACCGTTAGAAATGGTGACATCACGCTCTTTTATGCTAACGATACCATCTGTATCTAAGCAGTACAGTGTACCTGCATGAGGTGTGCCATCATAAGCAAGTGTTCCTGCCCAGAATCGTCCAGCAGGGTCAGCCTTACCATCGTTGAAGCGTATGTTATCATTATCTGCTTCAACATCAGCCAGCATGGTCAAGGTTTCTGTAGTAGAGTCGAAGCGTGCGAATCCATCCTGAACAGCCAATAAAATCTTGCCCTCATCATCTAAAATAACTGTACCGACATGTTGTCCAACATCGAAGGTATCGTGATTATCTGTAGCTGGGTTGTAACGATGCAAGGCACATCCCAAAATATCCACCCAATATAAGACATTCTCACGCTCATCCCATAGCGGTCCTTCACCAAGTTTTGATTGTACATTCAGCAATAAATCTGCTTGCATCAGTTTTGCTCCTGTCTTCATAATGTAGAGGTGAGTAGGTAATGAAATGTCATAAAGTCTATTTTGAAGTATCATCATTTTTGAATATGAACTTTAGGAAATTATACTATGAAAGATGATGCTGTAATCCGTCAAGAACTTGCTAATATGCTGATACTTCGTCAAGCGCATATGATATTTGAAGATGCAGTCGAAGACTTTCCTGAACATGCTTACAATATGAAACCATTGAACTTAACCTATAGCTTTTGGCATTTACTAGAGCATATTCGGTTGTGCCAAGTAGATATTCTGGAATACATCCTCAAGTCAGATTATGTCGCACCTAATTTCCCTGATGATTATTGGCGTGATGAAGATACCGTCTGTACATCTCAGGAATGGCAACAAACAATTGACCAATACCTTGCAGATCGTCAAACACTGGTCAATATGGTCATGAACCCTGAAACAGATTTACAAGCACAGATTCCACATGCACAAGCAGGGCACACCATCGCTCGTGAAATTCTCATTGTTGGACAACATAATGCTTATCATCTTGGCGAATTTGGGATTCTTCGTCAGGTTTGTGATTTATGGTGACAGTGATTTGTAATGATTGTAATATTCTGAAGTCTTGTTTGTAATTGTCTATACTTCATGCTGTAATCAAATGAAATGAAAAATGACCATCTAAAGTTACTTTTCAGTAATAGACGGTCATACCTTAACAGGACCTTAGTCAAATTGTCTTATAACATAAACTACTTACCAGCGATATTGATGTGGTCCCCAAGGAACCCAAGCCATTCCATCATGCCCATAGTAGGGAACAGTCATTTGACCTGCTGGTGCAATAGCATCAATACGTGCAAAATCCTCATCTGTAAATTCAATATCGAGAATTTCTAGCGAGCTATCTAGATGTTCTACAGTACGAGGACCAATAATAGGACTTGTAATACCTGTTTGGTGCAATACCCATGCCAGCGCAATTTGGTAAGGTGTAGATGCTTTTTCATAGGCTAATTCTTGTACAAGGTCAAGAATTGCAAAAGCCTTTTCCGAATAATGACGGTCTTTGGCACTTGTCCAGAATGCTCCAAATCGAGAATCTTGTGGCGGTTCTTCACCCCGTTTGTATTTGCCTGTAAGAAATCCTCCTGCTGTTGGTGACCAAGGGATAATTGCAATTCCGTAAGTTTGTGCCATTGGGATTAATTCGCGTTCAATACGACGGTCTAGTAAATTATAGGATGGTTGTTCACAAATGAATCGATTGAGATGATGCTCTTTTGATACCCACAACGATTCAATAATCTGCCATGCAGCGAATGAACTTGTACCAATATATCTGACCTTGCCACTGCGAATTAAATCATCGAGTGCACGTAATGTCTCATCAATGGGGATGCCATTATGTGGATGATGTAACTGATATAAATCAATATGGTCGGTTTTGAGACGCTTCAGGGATGCTTCACATTGTTGGATGATATGATAACGACTGCTCCCCCAATCATTAGGTTGATTACCCATGTGGAAGTAAGCCTTTGTCGCCAGTATTACTTGGTCGCGTTTAGTTTTAATTGCTTCGCCAACAATTGTTTCACTACGACCACGACCAACACTAAAATTCTGTGGGTCATGCCCATAGACATTCGCTGTGTCAATGAAGTTGATACCAGCATCAAGTGCTTTGTGGATGATCTTGGTGCTAGTTTCTGCATCAGTGCGTCCACCAAAGTTCATACATCCAAGGCATAATGCACTCACCTGAACACCTGTACGTCCTAAACTACGATAGTCCATTGTCTCCCCTTAGATAAAATGTGTGATAATCTCTTCTATTCATACTTGAAATTGAAGATGCCTACCACGAAAAATCCGAGAGCAATCAAAAGTAGAATGCCAATTTCTGGCAAAATGTCCACGAGACCGCGATTGTACCAAATCAAATCTTGGAAACCGTCCATTGCCCATGCTATCGGTGAGATATGTCCAATAATTCGCATGAACTCAGGTACAGTATCCAAAGGCCACCATGCACCCCCAATTGCCGCTAAACCCAGTGCGAGTAAGGTTGTCAATTGTCCTGCCTGACCCTCTGTACGCACAAAGGTCGCAATCGCAAATGTTAGAGCAGTTGCCGCTAAAGAGAATGCCATCGCAATTAAGATGAGTCCGAGCCAATTATCGAGTAAATCTAAGCCAAACGCATAACCAATCCCAAAGACAACCGCATACTGAAGCATTCCAAGCACAAAGTAAGCGATGATTTTGCCACCGATAATCTGCCCGCGTCTGACAGGCATGACGACCATGCGCTGTAATGTCCATTGTTGACGTTCGCGGACGAATAATGCCATCCCACCCAAAATTGTGAACAACACGAACATTGTTCCCATCCCAGGGACGGATTGATTAAAGCCTGATTGTTCGCCATCGTTATCAATTTCGGTGGCGATGAAGTTAATCTCGACGGGATTCTGTGCAAGGATGGCTTGCGCCGTCTCGTAGATAGCTGTTGCATCTACAGTTGCGCCAATTTCATTAACGATGCTACCGCCAACTTGTGATGCCACAATGCTACCGTTTAAGCGACCAATCAGTGAACTGATTGCTGGTTGAATTGCACTTGGACTTGTGGGGTTTTCGTTGCTGTAGAATGGCACATCGAATGGCTCAAAATTCTGGATAGCATCTTCAAAGCCTGATGGTAGGATAACAAGGGCGTCATAGCGACCATTCACTACATCCTGACGGAAGCCATCGATTGCGGTGTTATCGTTTGCTACGCCAACAACAAAGCGGTCGTTAATTGCACGTAAATTCTCAATAAATGTTTCAGATTGTGTGGTTTCATCTTGGTCAATGACGACTATATCTAAGGTTGGCAGTGAGCGACTACCCACGAATCCGAGTACAATTGTCAAAACGGACGGAATCAAGAGCAATCCAACCAAATTCGCGCGGTCAGATAAGAAAATCCGTAAATCTGTCATCGCTATTGCTAATGTTTTCTGCATGATAATCCTCCTAGACCTCAATCCGTCGATTGAACAACCACGACCCAATTAGAAATAGCACAGCACCAACAGCCAGTAGAATTAGTAAGTTCATGAGGATGTCCGTGCTACCCCCTGATAGTTGCGAGTAGCCATCAACACCCCAATATATAATCGATAGTTGCTCTAAAGTTTCGATTTGGAAGCCAAATGCACCGCCTAACATCGCCATACCAAGTGCGGTCAATGTGCCGAAAATATTGGCTTGCTCAGGAGTCTGCGCTAGACCAATCACGAAGACACCCAATCCTGCAACCGATAAACTGACTGCTAGGGTGAGCAAAAGCAAATAGAGGATATTATCGCCCCAGATGAAGACCCATTCGCCCATCACAATGCTGGAGACAACTGTCATTGCTAACAGTAAGACACCGACTTGGAATAAAACCAATAACGATGCGCCTAAAATCTTACCGATGATGATGAAGTTGCGTGGTGTTGGGGTCATCAAGAGGCGTTGGAGTATCCATTGGCGTTTGTCGTTATACACTGTGAGTAGTGAATTGTTCATGGTGAAAATTGCAAAGAAGACGGCTTGCGCTGCACCAATCCCGACCATAATCTGCACAAAGCTACTTTCAGCTTGGACATCATCTAGTGGTAGACGATTTAAGCGCACCGTGTGTAAGTCAGACCCAAATGCACAGCCAAAATTAGCAAAATCATCTTCATCTGCTGTGGCTAATGTGGCTAAATTGCTACTATCAGCGAATAGGGCAGTCAACGTTGCTCGAACAGTTGTTGTGCCATTCACAATATCATTGATAACTGCTTCGGTGACACTGCGTGTGACAATTGCGCCAATTGGTGCGCCACCATTGCTGTAAATTTCTAATATTGCCGATTCAATTTCGATATCGCTTGGATTATCTGGTACATCAGCAATGGTCACATCGGGTGAGAGTGTTGCTGAAAAATCGGCTGGGATAATCACCGCAACATCATATGTTCCATCATCAACCCCTGCACGCGCTATATCGGCATCATCAAGCGCAATGGCATTGAATAATGTCTCCAAGGTTGGGAGTGGCTCATCCTCGCTTGTAATATTATCAGTTTCGGCATTGTCAGTGATGAGCGAACATTGATTATCATCGGCAGTATTGTCTGCTGTATCGTTGCTGTTGGTATCCGTTGTACTGTCACTCAGTAAAACGTTGGCAATTGTCTCGCCAAAAGCACTATCACCACTGCCTTCATCAAGATTCACGACAGCGATAGGAATTCCTTCAATGGTGAGTGTGCCACCACTACTCCCAAAAGCTAAACCAATAATGGTCGCCAACATCACAGGGGTAACCAACATAAAGAGCAACAAGCTTGTATCAGCATAAACCCCTTGCAATTGTTTCCACGCTACAGTTAGTATTTTCTGCATGATGCCCCCTAGTCACGCAAAGCGCGTCCAGTTAGATGCAGAAAGACTGCTTCTAAATCGGGTTCGCGCACTTGGACAGATTCAACTTCAATATCAATATCTTCGATGACATTTAAGATACGCGGGAGGGCTTTGCGTCCACGTTGAACGTAGATGGTGACTTGGCTTTCATTCTGAGTGGCATCTTTAGCATCATAGTATTGGGCATCAACTCGCGTAACGCCGACGACACGTTCTTGAATTAAGTCAGGCACAGTCGAAGGCATATCTTGTGTGCCAAAGCTGATAATCAAGCGGTCTTCTTCACCCACTTGTTGCGTTAAATCACCGTGTGTGCCGAGCGCAATCACCTCACCATGATCCATAATAGCGATGCGGTCACTGAGTTCTTGGGCTTCTTCCATCATGTGGGTGGTGTAGAGAACAGTCATGCCATATTCATCACGTAGGCGAAAAACTGTGTCGAGAATCCGCCGACGATTCTGTGGGTCAATACCGACCGTAGGTTCATCCATGTAGACTAATTGTGGACGATGTAACAGCCCAACCCCAATGTTGACACGACGCTTCATCCCACCACTGAAATCTTTGACTTTGTCATGCTGTCGGTCTGTGAGGTCGATGAAATCAAGCACTTCATCAGCACGTTGATTGAGGTCTTTGCCTGATAAACCATACATGCGCCCGAAAAAAGTTAAATTTTGACGTGCCGTTAAATCAGGATAGAGGGCAATCTCTTGTGGAATAACGCCTAATAATTGTTTCGCTTTCATTGGATGTTTGACGATGCTGTGCCCACCGATGAGAGCATCACCTGATGTGGGTTCAATTAGCCCACTAATCATAGAAATTGTGGTGGTTTTGCCTGCACCATTCGGTCCTAGAAGGCTGAAAATCTCGCCTTTTTGGATAGTGAGGTCAACCCCTTTTACGGCTTCGATTGTTTTTCCACCAGAGCCTTTAAATGTTTTCTTCAATTGGTTGGCTGTCAACATGGCTGACATAAAAATCCCTTTTTCGCTTCCCATAATGTTCTATAACTTAGTACGGATGATAACGTGAATTGGTGCAATTGAAATGTAAAAAAGCAGAAAAGACGAGAGCTTTCCTGCTTTCATACCAAGCAATGATACAGACTTAATGCCGACTGCGTGCTGAACGAATGAGGTATAGGGCGAATAGTATCATCGCACTAATCGCGCTACCTAATGCTATAGTATTACCTTGCTGACCAAAGCCGAATTGGTCTGAATCATCGTTTGAGTCGTTATTTTGATTTTGAAATGTGCCATTGCTAGATGTTGTATCGGCTGGATTATTGTTATTGTTTCCGTTGTTGCCCCCAAATGAGAACCCGTTACCGCTATTATTATTGTTGTTAGATGACGTGTTATTGCCTGTTGAATTACCAGAGCCATTGCCTCCAGAATTGTTGTTATTATTGCTCCCTGATGTGTTAACTGGTAGGTCGAGGCCACCTGAACCAGAGCCACTATTTGAATTGTTAGACCCATTGCCTGTGGTTGTTCCATTTGTACCTGAGCCTGACCCATTATTGGTTGATGCAACACGTGGGGCACTAACAGCAGGTAGTAAAGGGACAACATTGCTTGGGTTAACCGTCGAAGTGGATGGTTCTTGGGGTGCGCCGACAGGGGAGCGTAAATCAACTGTTAGCGGAATCGAAGTTTGTTGCCCTGTAGTGACTTCTTGGCTTCCTTCGGTGGTTTCAACAGTTGCTTCGCCACCTAAGACATCGATTGTCATATCTTGCCCATTTAGAGGATTGGCTTGGATGAGAGCCGTACCACTTTCACGTTCACCATCTGCATTGAAGCCACTGGCTAGTTCGATGCTGACTTCGTTGATAAGAAGCGAAACACGCGCTTGTCCTTCTGGTGTTTGAATCAATAAGCCATCTGATTCAACTGTATTGCACCCGAGGTCAGTTTGTCCACTTTGGAAGTAGAAGGCTTGCATTGCTCCAAAGTAAGGGGAATCGCCAGCTTGAATTGGTAGGATACCTGTGCTGAGGGAGTCTTCTACGGGTTGTATGCCACTGTTTTCAACCCAGCCGACGCGCCTTGTTGTTGGATTTTCAACACGAATCCATGATGTATCTTCTAAACGCGCTAAGCCTGTCAAAAATGTTCCACTGGAGACTGTTTCGACAAGTGCAGAATCAGTGTTGGGAGCAATGTAAATCTGCTTTTGGCTGATTTGTACCATCAAATCGAGTGTTGGGGTGTCCTCGACTGCATTTTCAATGTTGAATTCACCGAAGAGTAACATCGTCATATCTTGCAAACCAGTGTTTGACCCAACCAGCAAGCGCATTTGGGCAACACCCCATGTATCTGTTGTGGGGTCAATAGCATCTACGACGAGTGATTGAATATTGTATAGCTCTGCGAGGTCGCCTGGACTATCAAATTCAAAATTGCCGAGATTCAAACGGGGGGTTACATTGACGTTGCGGTTGCCGTAGCAGACCTCATTTTCCCCAAGATCAGCACATTCTGTGTTGACCCGTTCAATAATAGCTGAGACATCAATCGTACATGCGCCTTGAGCCGTCGCACTCCAAACGCTGAATATCAATAAGAACAACGATGCAATAAATGTTCGGATAGAAATCATCAAATATGCCATCTATTATCATGATAAAAGTTACAGTGAATATTATACCTCAAAGCAAAAATCGCACAGGGTTTCTATCGATTGACTATGGTTGAAATCGACAGTACGCTATTGCTATTGATTACAGGCTATTTGCCGATTAAGGTGAAACTGTACACAGCACGCAAGGAGCAATCTCAGTGCAAAACAACGATCCGCTAATCGGAACAGAGGTGGATGGCTATCAAATAGATGCTTTACTCGGTCATGGTGGGATGGGGCGTGTGTATCGTGCTTTAGATATTAAGCTGAATCGCTATGCTGCCCTTAAAATCATGTCGCAACCAACTTCTACTAAGAAGGCGACCTATCGCAAACGCTTTGACCGAGAAGCTCAAGCTATCGCTAAACTGAAACATCCCAATATTGTCACAATTTATCGCTTCAATGAAGTTGGTCAAATTTACTACATGGCGATGGAATACGTCGATGGGGCAGATTTGCGTTGGGTCTTGCGTGAGTATGTACATGATGATGAATTGATGGATTATGACACCATGTTCAAAATCATGTCGCAAGTGAGTAGTGCACTCGATTATGCTCATCAAAATGGTGTGATTCATCGTGATATTAAACCATCGAATATCATGATTTCGCGTGATGATACAGCTATCCTCACTGATTTTGGGCTTGCGCTTGATGTACAAGAAGGGACAGGTGGCGAAATTTTCGGCTCACCGCACTACATTGCACCAGAACAAGCTATTAGCTCGGCACAGTCCGAACCACGCACAGATTTTTACTCATTGGGTGTGATTCTCTTTGAGATGCTGACAGGGTCAATTCCCTATCAGGCACAATCCGCTCTGCAAGTTGCGATGGCACATATCAGTGACCCATTGCCTGACCCTCTTACAATCAATCCGAATTTGCATCCTGCCTTTTTGCCTGTTTTGAATAAAATGCTAGAGAAAAGCCCTGCTGACCGTTACGAAAACGGTGCGAGTTTTATTAAGGCGTTACAGGCGGCTGTACGCCAAGCGAAACGTTCTAATAAAGCACCAAGCAGGAGTACAATGGGGTCACCAGCAGACCGCATTGAGAGTTTGTTGCCTCCCTTGCCACAACCACTACCTTCGATTGATACAAAACCTGCAACACAAATGGCATCCGATGTTGGCACAAAATCGGTTGAGCCACCCACTGTCAAGCCATCACCCGAAAAAGTGACATCTCAATCAAGTAAAAGACGCAGTCGTATCCCTGTCACCTTGTTGTGGATTGTATTGTTCGCTTTGTTGTGGGCTGTTGCTGTGAGACAAAATCCTGACCGCTTGCAATTTTTGAGTCAATTACCATCGCAAATTGTTGAACCATTTGCGGAGGCATCGTCACCTGCTGTTGCTCAAGATGTGAATGTATATGTTGAAGGTCGCGTGACCTCAGTCGATGATAATCAGGGAATTGTCACTGTTGTTATCAATGGCGTTGCCTTCCAATTGATGCGCGGTATGCCACTACACGATGTTGTCCAAGTTGGTGATAGTGTGCGTTTTGAAGGTTATTATACAGTTATTGATGGCTTCTTACGCTTTGAGCGTATCACTCGTGCTGTACACAATGGTACAGATGTGACGACTCAATGAGTTTATCGTGATAGCAGACAGCGTGTTAAATCACCTTGGGAGGGTGGACAAGCCAAAGCGTTATCACCTGTTAGCGTATCATTGAGGTCAAATGACTCAGTCCAGAAGATTTCACTCTGTGAGGTGTTAAAGGTAGCGATAACGTCACAGTCTATCAGGGTTGCTTGCGATTGATTGCGTTTGAACACGACGCATTGTTGTGGTGCAAGTCGTTCTAAATCAGGATGTGCAATCGTATCCCAAATGCGTCGATTGGCGAAGTCGCCGATGCCATCAATACTCAAGCCTGATAAATCCATCCAGCGCATGTCATCATTGTTGTAAATGACGAGTTGGGTTTCGTTATATAAGGCGTAGATGTAATCGACCATATCTTCGGCAATTGGATTTGGTGATAACCAAACATCACATTGCCCTTCTGAGACGATACAAGTTTGGCGATGAATCCCATTTTGGAACACTTCAAATGTTTCGTCTGTAATCCAGAATTGTTCTTGTGTATCGATTACACGTGCCACATTGCCCCCCTGAATCGTCGCACAGTTTTCAATTTGGAATGGCGCAAATTCATCGTATGACCATATTTGAGCGCATTGGTCAGCACGTAATGTCATTTGCCAATTGGATGTATCAAACGAACCAATACGCAAATTACGTAAGGGTAGTTCTTCGCCTGTTTGGTTAATCAATGTGAAGAGTTCATTGCCACTTAAGCCACGCACGAACTCGGCTGGATTCGTCCATGTGAGGCGTACATTATACTCACGGGCAACAGTTACTTGGACAAGATTATCCTCATCAAGTGTGATGGCATCAACGACTGTATTGGCATTGTCATTATCTGCTGGAACAGTTTGCACAATCGGCGCAAGACGAAAGCCTTCTGCATTGAGTAGTGCTTCGGCTTCGGGGACAGTCGTGCCGATAAGTGTATCTAAAACGGTCTCTTGGGCTGAGACAATCATGGAGAGGCAACTGAATATGACAATAGTGATGAGCAATCGGTGCATGAAAAAATTCCAAGTTTAGAATCTGATAATGAATATTAGACGCTAGTGTATCAGACCGTGACATATCGACAATAGCGCACAACATATCGGGCATTGCTGGCGAAAAAACTAAAAAGCACACGAGAATAAGTCGTGTACTCATAACAATCATAATCACAAATTCGCTTACTGACGATTAAGATTTCTCATTACTGCATGATTATTTCGCGCTGTGTGACGTGCATCTGTACCCGTTGATTGGGTTGCATTACCATCATGGGATTTGGTTTGAGAGGGTCGTCATTGGTATAAACGATGTCCATATGTCGCACAATTGTCGCTACAACCAATCGAATTTCCATCAAGGCAAGATTACTACCGATACACACTCGTCTGCCACCGCCAAATGGGAAATAACTGTACTTCGGACGTTGATGCTCACCAATAAAGCGTTCTGGTTTGAATGTTAACGGTTCATCCCACCATGTCGGGTCACGATGAATGCTGTAGCTCGGTAGCGTAATAATCGACTTGGCAGGGATGTGATAACCCATAATCTCACAATCAGTGATACATTCACGCGAGAAAGCCCATGTGACAGGATATAACCGTTGCACTTCATCAATCACAGCATTGAGATAGCTTAGGTCTCGCAAATCGTCAAAGCTGAGGTCACGACTAGGCGCGATAGCTTCAACCTCATGACGAATTTTATCCAATACGTCGGGATGCTGAGTCAGGGCATAGAGCATCCATGTCAATGCGGAGGCGGTTGTATCATTACCAGCGAGGAAAATTGTGACAGCTTCATCACGGACTTCTTGCGGTGACATACGATTGCCATTTTCATCCTCACTGAGAAGTAACATCGACAGTAAATCGCCTCGGTCTGCCATCGTCTGCTGACGCTCATGAATGAAGCGATGAACGATTTCGTCAAAGGCACTCACAACACGGTTGAGATTGCGATTATGTTGTGTCGGCATCCAACGGGGTAGGCTGGCGATTTGCTGTGACCGTTCGATGAACAGTTGATTGACTTCACCCAATAGCTGGCTGATTTCATCTGATTGTTGGCTGGCATCATCGCCAAAGAGTGTTAATCCGACAATGCCTGTGGTCAGATAGACCATATCATTTTGCAAATCGCGGTTTGGCTCAGTTTGCCATTTTTCCAGCAATAGATGTGTTTGCGCGATAATTGTCTCAGCGTAGTGACGAATCCGTTGGGCATGGAAGGCTGGTGCGAGTAATTTACGTTGCTTTTTCCAGTGGTCACCTTCGCTGATGGTCAAGCCGTTGCCGATGAAAGGCTCAAAGGCATTGCGGATAAAATCGTCCTTACGGAATTTGTTGGCTTGCTTGACCAAGACCTCTTGCACCGCATCAGGATGATTCATGACATAATTTTGCTTGTAGGCGAAACGCATCCGCACGACATCACCATAAGTACGAGCACGTTCCAGTAAATCCAAAGGGTCGCGCTGAAAATCAAAGAATAAGCCTGCGATGAGATGACTATCGGGCATCTGGGGAGCTACTTTGGCTGACATTGTTTCCTCATTCAAAATATTGTGTTTGATATGTGTACAGCATAAAATAGATTCAACAATTTGCTCAAGGTGTTCAAAGTTAAACAAATGTCAATTAAAATTAATCGCTATCAACGTGAACGAGACCGCACCCGTGAAGCATTTATTCGTTCAGCATTGGAATTGGTAATCGAACAGGGCTATCAGACCACAACTGTTACAGAAATTGCCAACCGTGCGGATTATGGTCGTGGGACATTTTATCTATATTTTGAGGACAAAGCCGATGTTGTGTGGGCAGGGTTGAAACACTATATGGATGACTGGCAAACGCACGCCTTTGATGAGGTCAAAACAATACAATCCTTGCGCCGAGAATATCTCTCGTGGGTGGCTGTTTTCAAAAACTTACGAGATTATTGGCATGTCTACGCACAAATTGACTTCACACATGGGTCGGCTGTCTGGCAAAAATTACGCGATTATTTGATTGCGTCTTATGAAGATAATCTGCGCGAGGCACGTTATCGCAGTGATATGACCTTACCTGTGCCGATGATGGCACGTTTTCTCTATGGGGCAGTGCAAGAGACGATGCTGTGGTGGGTCGAAAATGGTTTCCAACAATCTCCCGAAGACCTTGCAGAGATGGTCTTCACGATGGTTTATCGGCAAGCTGTGCCAACAGAATGAAATCAATATCTGCTTGAGTAGTGTCAATATTAAAATTTGCGATTTCTAACAGCATTTGTCATAATTATCCTGTGGACAAATATATTCGCTCATATTTGGGATAGGAAATCAATATTCATTCGGGAGAGATGGATAATGCACTTAGACCGTAATTTTTTGAACGATTGCTTTAAATACATATTTGGATATCTACGGGTTATGCTGATTGTGACCTTATTACAAGGCTTTCTCATATCCATCATTCTATTTTCAACACAACCCAGCAACTTGACAACAGACTATCGCGCTACGATTTTTGAAAAAATTCTAGGTGAAGTCACTTTAGGGTGGGGCTTTGTCATATTTTTAGTCTACTTGGCAACCACAGTCGCCTACTGGTGGATTGTCTCGACAAATTTATATGAGAAGCATAAAGTGCCAAGCGAAAATTGGCGTAGCTACGGACGCTCACAGCAACAATCACGTTTTACACAGTGAGATAAATTACGGCACGTGCGGTCTATATCACTGATTTAGACCGCAATAATATCATTCATAGTTTGTGTCCACAGGCGATTTACTCTCTGATTTGGCGGTCACAGTAAAAAGTTTACCTGCCTCTAAAAATTTATTCATCCCAAATTAGGATTTAAATATGGCATTACCACATGAAATTAACCGATTTAATAAGTTAATGGGTGAGGCTTTGACAGATGAAAGCTGGCGAGGATATTTTTTAAATGATAACAACCCATCATTGTGGTTTAAAAAGGGATTTGATGAATATTTAGCTAAATTACTTGGACAAATATCGGCAAATAACTTAACAGATTTTACTGAACTAGGACTCAGAGTAATTCAAGAGAATTATCGTGAATCTGAAAACCCATTTGACAAGACATTGAGAGAGCAGATTTCGCCTGAATTTATAAGAGTAATTAAGCGACTCGCAAACTCTCATCTGAAGAAAAATGATGTGGCAATATTTTACTTCAGTTCTGATTGGGATGAGAGAGAAATCCCTAGATTTATCAAAGCACTAAATGCTATGCTGTTTCAAGTCATTAAGACTAATAATCTTGGTACGTCCAATGATATTTTTCCTAAAGTAAGTGAAAGTATGGTGCGCTTACAATCATTTGAACGTACAAACAGTGAATGGATCACAATAGCGACCCGTGAGTCTATTACTGCAAGTATTCTTGGTACCGTAACAGGTGCTATAATTTACGATTTAATAAAACATATTTTCGAACGTGCAATACTAATAATGGCTACTCTTCGTGAGAGAAGTGATACAGGTTCTGATTGGGAAGACATACTTGCTCGTCAAAATGGAATGAGTAATGCTTTGCCTGAAGAACCCTCTAATATCGACTTAAATGGTGGAGAAGAAATTAGAAATTCTTTTGCTCATCGATTTTTGTTAGATACTGAAAGATTTGCAATGAGAACGAAACATGAGGATGGAAGTAGAATTATTGCCTTCGAGCGTAACTTGGAACTGGAACGTATGAGGATGGGAGGGGATTAATAACACCATTAGTTGCAATGGATCATAAACTTAGCTTAGTGGGGAGGCGCACACCAGATGATGCACGCCTTCAAATATACTCTTATTTAGTCACGACATTGCCGTAGCGGTGGGTGGTTTGCGTCATGGATTGCTCTTGCAGATAGTGGCGCAATTCCAAACGTCCATTGCTGAGCACAGGGGCATCGGCAATCATCACATGCGCGTCAATGGCTGCTTGGCGCACTTCATCGGAAACTGGCTCAATCGCCCGAATCCGTTGTGTGTATTGATACTCTGTGCTGTAAATCTGTTGCACGAAACTCGCATTATCTTCGACTTGTACGCTGATATGTCGCCATGAATCCAACTTGAGGATGTCTTGCATGGCATCTTTGCTGGTGAGGCTGATATAGAGTGGTACATCACAATATTGCGTCGCCATCAGCATTCGTTGTAAATCAACAGAGCGTGTATGTTCACTCATACGCAGTAAAATTCGTCCCATTTTGCGATAACGGAATACATTCGATTCACCACGCACTTGGCTGGGGTCATGCTCCACTGAAAAGTGATTTTCCCATGCTTCTTTGTACGATTTGTGAGCGCGTCCGAGTAGAGTTGCTTCGTTGTCAGTGTCATCTGCCCAATGGGATAGGGTATAGGTGTAATTGGGTCCGCCAGCTTTGCTATAACCAAATGCTGATTTTTTCCAGCCACCGAAGGGTTGCCGTTGTACAATCGCGCCTGTTGTCCCACGATTGATATAGGCATTCCCGACTTGGACTTTTTCGCGCCAAATGTCAATTTCGCGGTCATCAAGGGTGTGCAAGCCACCTGTCAGCCCATAATCAATATCATTCGCCAATTCAATCGCATGGTCGAGATTATCAGCACGCATCAAGCCCAAGACAGGACCGAAACACTCCGTTTTGTGGAAAAATGTCCCTTGCTTGACACCCAATTTAATCCCTGGTGTCCATAGATTCGGATTGCCGTCGATATTGCGCGGTTGGAGCAACCATTCTTCACCTGCTTCGAGTGTTGTCAGACCTTGTTTTAACTTGGCATCAGGTTCACGAATCACTGTTGTCATCTTGGTTGTGAGGTCATGGGCGGTTGCAATATGTAAGCTCTCAACTGCATCTTTTAGTTGACGACGAAAGGCAGGGTCATCGTAAACTTCGGCTTCAAGGATTGCCAAGCTACTCGCTGAGCATTTTTGCCCTGCGTGACCAAAGGCTGATTTTGCGAGGTCTTTAATTGCTTGGTCACGGTCAGCAAGAGCCGTGATAATTATCGCATTTTTACCACTGGTTTCTGCAAAGAGGCGCAAATTTGGCTTCCAGTTCAGGAACATTTTGGCTGTTTCGTACGCACCTGTCAAAATCACAGCCGAGATACGCTCGTCAGTCACCAAGCCTTTGCCAACTTCATCATCAGTGGTTGGCACAAATTGTAAGACATCACGCGGAATGCCCGCATCCCACATGGCATTGACCATGTACCACGCCGTCAGAACAGTTTCGGGCGCAGGTTTGATGATGACACTATTGCCAGCCATCAATGCCGATAACACGCCACCCGCAGGAATCGCAAAGGGGAAGTTCCAAGGGGGTGTTACCAACACAACACCCATCGCACGCTGTTTCACATCTGCTAAGTCAGTGTCAAGATTATCAAATGTTCGCGCGTAGTAATTGGCAAAATCAATTGCTTCTGAAATTTCAGGATCAGCTTCTTCGACCATTTTGCCCCCATCGCGCATCATCACACCAATGAAGTCTCCACGACGATTCGCAAAGGTCTCTGCGACGTTGATGAGCAATTGCCGACGCTCTGTAAATGGACGAGCTTCCCATGTTTTTTGTGCGCTCACCGCAGTTGATAGGGCAGTATCAATTTGTTCAGGAGTAGCTAGCGCGTATTGATAGGCGATGCTATCAGGCTGTGCAGGGTCATGACCATCGCCCAAGCTATCTGTGATAATCGTTTCGTCATTAATTTGCAGGGGCACAGTGTCAAACGATTTTTGACTGTAATCTTCTACAATTTGCTTGACCCACACCTGATTTTGGCGCAGTGAAAAATCAGTATCGGCGATGTTTTCAAATGGAGCATTTGCGTCAAAAGTGATTTCTTCAGTTTGACGATTTTGCTGGCGATTGGGTTGGTCGCTGACATCACGCATATTGTGGAATGCTTCTAAGAACAGGTCACGTTGTTTTTTCCACTCAGGGCTACCGACGCGCATATCGAATAAATCATGTAAGAAGTTTTCTTCGGCGGTATTTTCATCCAAACGACGCACCAAATAAGCAATTGCACTATGGAAATCATCCCGTGAGACAATCGGCGCATACAGCAATAAACCCCCTGCTTTATCCTGAACGGTTCGTGCCTGATGGTTCGCCATGCCTTCTAGCATTTCAAATTCGACGTATTCTTCTAATCCATTGCGCTCGCGCAGAATCAGGGCATAACTGACATCGAATAGGTTATGACTCGCTATCCCAAGATTGACTGCTTGTGCGCGTTCTTTGGTCATGCCATAGGTCACCATGCGTTTGTAGTTGGCATCGACCCCTGCTTTGGAATAATAAGGGGCTTGTTCCCAACCATGAACAGAGGCTTCGACTTGTTCCATTGCCAAGTTCGCCCCTTTGACAATGCGTAACTTAATTGATGCGCCACCATTGGCGACCCGTTCCACTGCCCACGCAGTTAACTCTCGTTGCACCGATGCGGAGTCAGGCAAATAGGCTTGTAGCACAATCCCTGCGCGATACTCTTTAAATTCAGGCTCATCCAAAACATCAGTGAAGGCTTCCACTGTCAGGTGTAAATCGCGGTACTCTTCCATATCGAGGTTGATGAACTTTGGCGTTTTGCGACCATCAGCATGAGTATAGGTGTGTGCCATTGCTTGTCGATATAACTGGCGCAAAATTTCTTTGATGCGTTTAACTGTGTAATCGAACGCAACCAAGTGAATTTGACTGAAAATTGATGAAATCTTGACCGAGATGTATTCCACATCAGGCTTTGCAAGCAAGTTCATGTATTTTTCGAGACGACGACTGGCTTCGCCTTCGCCTAAAATTGCTTCGCCGAGATGGTTGATGTTCAAGCGTGTCCCTGTCTCACGACGTTTTTTGAGATAGGATTTAAATTGACGTGGTTCAGAGGGCAAAATCACATTATTGGTTTCCATGCGGATGCGTTCCACAATCAATGGAATTACCATATGGGGCAAGAAACGTGCTGTTTGTGAGCCAAGTGCTAGAGCAAGCCGTTCCCACTGTGCAAAATAACGAGGCACGCCGTATTGGTCAATCAAATGAGCAATTTGGTCAGCAACACGCGCAGGGTCATGACTGCGGAAGGCTTGGTCGGATAGTTGCATAGTCATTGTTTTGCCATTAGGGTCGCGCATCATTCGTGCAAGTTTTGCGCCTTGTTTTTCTTCGGCATCGGTCTGGATGCGCTCGGCACGTTGGAGTAAGTCGGCAGCTAGTTCAATTGCTTCTTCTGCAATTGACGGGTCAACTTCGGGGAGTGTTTCAGGTGGATTTTGTATGTTTAATGCCATTATTTACCTCTTTAAATTTTGTTCCGTTAAATGTCTGTTGTTCGTTATTCTCTGAATGCTTTGTGAATACCAAAATGAGCAATGACCAACAACGAATCACTAATCACCAAAAACTATACTCGGTATCCCAATTGATATGAGATTTGCTCTGCGTGTTGGCAAACGTGTTGTGCCAGGGTGTCAACGTCATTGCGTCTGATTCGCATGCTCGGTCCTGTCAGGCTGATGGCTGCTCGAACTTGACCTGTCGCATCGAAAATAGGTGCACCAATAGCGACTAATCCCAACTCCAATTCACCATAGGCAAGTGCATACCCTTGTCCATAGATGGTCTCTAAATCTTGTCGCAGGACATCAGCATGAATGCGCGTTTGGTCTGTGAAACTGGCAAATTGTGCTGATAGCAAGCCTGCTTGCGTATCTTCATCAGAAAAAGCCAAAACTGCTTTGCCTGTTGAGGTAGCGTGCAAGGGTAGGCGACTACCAATATATTGTGTGATACCCACGAGGTGCTTGCCGATGACTTCATCAATTACCAACATCGACCATGTTTGGTCATTTTCGGGACGCATCACCTCAAGCGTGGTTGTTTCACCTGTGGCGGATGTCAATTGCTTTAATATGGGCTGGCTGACAGTTCGCAGATTATTGGCGCGTGCTGCTCGTCCACCGAGGGCAATCATCTCTGAACCGAGTGTGTAACGCCCTTCATCCGTTTTTTCGAGTAAGCCTTCGTATTCCAGTGCACCCAATATGCGGAAGAGAGTCGTTTTATTCAGTTGTGATGCGTCGGTGAGTTCTTGTAAATCCCAATTCGGATGAGTGTCATCAAACATTTTGAGGATACTCAATGCCCGAATGATAGATTGTGTACCGTCTGGTGCAGTATTTGTCATGATTTCACAAAGTAAAATGCCATTTCACGATATGAAATAATTGTATCGTATATTATCTGTCCTTGTCAATAACTGCAGATTAGTGTTTCCTAGACAAACTTCGCCTCCTTGAGGCATCGCACCATCAAAACGTTAATTATTTGCTTGAGAAAGTCAACATAATATAAAGTCGATAATAAACTACCAACAAGAGGTCATAATGAAATATCGCTTGCATTACATACTTACTGTATTGTTTGTATGTTTGATGGGGTATGTTGCAATAGCACAAGAAGAAACGCCCGAACCTATGATAAGTACAGAAGATTTTCCACTGAGTGTGACAATTCCAGAAGGGTTTGACACGCAGTTACAAGACGATACAGTTTTAGAAGTTTCTGATGGCGAAACGCTACTTCGAGTTTTTCCTGCAACATCTGTTGAAATGTCAGAATCCTCAACAGAAGACCTTACACTTGAAGGCATCTTGAGTGTATTTTTAGTTGCACAAATAGAAGATTTTGATGTAGACGAAACAGCTTTTTCACAATTAGAAGAAGATGATTTGTCAGGCGTTATGTACGAAACAGAAATGTATCGTGCGTTTGTATTGGTCTCGCAAGTTGAAGATGAAACTGAACAACCGCAACTGATTGGATTCGTTATTCTTGAGGGTGATCTGGAAGAGGATATATTATTCACATTCTTGACCTCAATCGAGAGACCTGTGACAACCGCCTGTCTTATCAGCACCGATCAAGAACGCACTGTCAGATTGCATGTTGGACCTGGAATTAATCGGACATCCGTTGCCTTCTTACCAGTCGGTGAGACATTTGAACCGCTTGGAGAAGCAGAAGCTAATGATGGTAGTCGCTGGTTTAAGTTGGATAAATCTCAGGCAGCACCAAACAGTTCTGCTCTTGAAATCTGGGTGGCAGTAAATGATGTTATGCAAGTAGGTGATTGTACTGTTGTTGGTGAGGCATCTGCACCTCCTATCATTCCAATAATCCAACAAAGTGAGCCTAGTAACAACGAGTCTGATGACACGAATGAAACTACAACTGGTGACGACACCACCACTACATCACCGACAGGTGTATTGAATATTAATGACCTTGGACCTGCAGAAATAACGATTACACTAGACGAAGGGGTCTTCACACCGACATTCAATCAATTCGCCTACTATGTCGTTCGTGTTACTGAAGAGCAGGGTCTTGTTGAAACAGAACTTTGTGCACGTTCGTCAGTGAGTGAAGATATTAGATGTTCTGTATTTGAAACGTACCAACTCGTGGGTTTGAATACATTCCAGAGTACGAGTCGTTCGACAATCTACATGATTTTTAACAGTCCAACGAGTTATGGTCTCTATAGTGCAACGAATGGTGGTGCATTGAATACATTGTATATCCGCTCTCGTGATACTCTCCCTGATGAGATTCGACCATTTTCGACCTTAGAAAACCGCTAAATCTTCTGACTACAATCAAAAAGTCACCTCATTATGCAGGTGGCTTTTTTTGTTTCCCACTCAATTTAGAGTGATCTTTTGTAAAGCAAAACAAGCATAATGTAAAACCTAGCAATCAAAATGTAAAGTTTAATTGACATAATGTGAACTTTGGTTTACTATGTGGTTATCAGATAAAACTTAAAGAGGTAGACACACAATGAATATCTTAGAAGAAGTGCGAAATCGTAATTTAGGTGCACCCATTGCTATTGCGATTGCTATCGGTACTGCCGTTGGCTCATCAACAGAGAGTGCTGGTGTTGGCATTGCTATCGCTGTTGCTATGGTTTTCGCGTTTTATCCTGTTTTCAATCAAAGTGATGAAGAATAACTATCAAGGAAAGTGAAATCATGCAAAAACGTAAAAACGAGCAAGGCATGAATGTTGGTCAAATCATCACACTTGCCGCTGCTACTGGCACAGCCAACGCAGTTGCACTCCAAGATGTGCCACTTGGCTTTGGCATTTCGATGATGATTTTCGTACCAGTCCTAGCAATACAATTCTGGAAAACCAATTACAAGAAAGGACTATAACCATTAACGGATTTAAAGTCAGTGACATCATCGCAAATTTGATACTCGGAGTGGCTTTCGGCATCAGCATATTTACGCCGATTGTGCTCTTACTAGATGCCTTTATCATTGGCATCATCGTAGGAGTATTGGCTGGTATTGGCTTTTTCATCTATATGATGTGGGAAATTCGCCGTCAGGAACGTGAAGAAAGTACGAAAACCATGCAGAATCAGCGTGCATACCATCGGCAGTTTGCTATTGCGATGGGAAGCTATGTCGCGATTCTCATGTTCACAGTGTATTTGCTTGACCATATCGAAGCACAACCGATACGCATGATCGTTGCTATATTGCCTATGCTACCTGTCTTGTATGGTTTGTGGGGCTACATGGAATGGATTCGTAATTTAGATGAACTCCAACAAAAAATCCAACTGGAAGCGATTGCATTCAGCATGGGATTGACAGGTGTTATCACCTTTACATGGGGCTTTCTTTCTGGTGTTGGAGTACCACCATTACATGCGATTTGGGTCTTCCCGATGATGATTGTCTTGTGGGGTATTGGACAGTTCGTTGCACAGAGGAGATACGCATGATGAAAAATCGTCTTAAAGTGCTCCGTGCGGAACGCGATTGGTCACAATCAGATTTGGCAGACCATCTCAATGTCAGTCGTCAGACGATTAGTGCGTTAGAAAAGGGCAAATATGACCCTAGTTTACCGCTTGCATTCAAGATTGCGTATCTCTTTGAGCAAACTATTGAAGAAATCTTTTTCCCAGATGAGGATGATTTAGCATGAAAGGCTTGATTACTGATTACATCATTCCGATGGTCGCATTGATACTTGGTGTCATGAGCATCATCTGGCATATCGTGTAATGATGGGAGAGCTTCAAAACTCTCCCACAAATTAATCTCAGCTATTTTTCTGCTTGCCACGTCCACGTTGGTTGAACCAGTATCCAGCTAAGAATGTCAATACGAATGCTCCGACAATCCCAGCAAAAATTAACGCTTGATTGCTTGGATAGAATATAGGATCACATTGCCAGAAGACATGGGCGTTACGGTCAGTTAAATCACGAATATTTGAGACATCATCGCGTGAGCCATCGAAGGCAAAAATCGGGTCGAGTGTCATCTCTTCAGGAGACATACGCCCCAATAAGCGCGTGACATAAGTATAATCTTGTGTGAGTTGTTGCAAGGTGGGGTCTGTGATTTGTAACTCAGCAAGTTCGGATGTGGGTTGTGCGTATTCGGTGGTCATCGCTAGACCATTTTCTTCGTCAATAGCATCATCAAGCAATTGCATGTAATTATTGCCTGTGAATGTGAATTGCTCTCCGCGAATATCACGGTCACGAATGGTGATATGCTCATAATTTTGTGGATAGGCTTGCTCATCAGCGAAAATCCACGTTAGGATGTTCATGTTGGGATTGGCTGCAACAGCCGTCAATCGAATTGGAATCATTGGTAACTCGGATTCATAGGTCATGACCACAGGCTGAATATCTTGCACGCCTTGGTCAGGCTGGAGTTTCATCGCTAAGAAGGGCATTCCCTCATCGTTATAAATATGAATGAGTGGTTCCATATCTTGTGTCACTTGATAGTCATTATCGCGCAACCATTCGATTAGGGCATTAGGGTCAGGGCTATCGACAACATCATAAGCGAAAGGACCTGCCGTGCCAGATGCCAAGACTTGCACTTCAAATTCTGCACTATCGGCGACCATGCCCATCTCGCTCATCACAGACACTGGTTGTGGAATATTAAGTTCACAATTATCAGGGAATTGTGGTGGCATGATGACGGGTTGTGTGAGGAGGTCTAATTCATCGAATAAATCCATCTCGGCGACATCAATATCAGGGACAGTTGGCACAGGCACAACCCAACTAAAATCAGGGGCAGACCCTGTGTAATTAATCTGGACATAGGCACTAATGGTACCATCGCCATTCATGGTGAAGATGATGCGTTCCCCTTGTTGTGAGACAGGTACATTCTGGCAGAATAAGCCACCACATGCGGATGCACTGCTTGCCATTAAAGTCAGTAAAAGCGTCAACATCAATAAACGAAACTTGAGCATGATATTTTTCTCCCTCGTTATTATGCGATATTGCGATGACGCTATTATGATGCACATTGTTCCAAGTTGCTTGTGATTAAGACAATGTTTGATAAGAACATCACCAATATTGTGCTTTTACGGTATTATCTGTAGATGTAATGACAAATAACAAGCACACACGGAAATCATTGAGTCATGTCGCAAACCAAACTCGTTTTATTGGGGACGGGCACACCCAATATTCTGCCATCACGTTATCAATCGAGTCTCGCTATCATTGTGGATGATGTGCCGTATCTTGTGGATTGTGGCGGTGGCGCAATTCAACGTGCATCGGAAGCATTTTACAATAAGGGGATAAAAGCCTTACAACTCAAGAA
The DNA here is from genome assembly GCA_039200705.1 of Chloroflexota bacterium. Lineage (GTDB taxonomy): Bacteria > Chloroflexota > Anaerolineae > Aggregatilineales > Phototrophicaceae > JAUZRW01. Next base: position 43,881 of record JBCCSC010000001.1, on the reverse strand, counting down.
TTTATCGCGTTTATTTTTGACACATCTGCACCCTGACCATACAACAGGTATCCCTGACCTCATCATTGCGCCTTGGGTACTAGACCGTGAGGAATCGCTTTCTGTTTGGGGACCTGCTGGCACAGGGGCAATGATAAATCATCTACTGAAAGCCTACCGCATCGGCATTGGTGAACATCGTGATGGACTTGCACCGATTGCTCATCCACTCAAAGTGAATGTCACTGAGATTGCAACAGGGACGGTTTACCATGATGAACGTGTTTCTGTGACTGCTTTTAGGGGGTCGCATGGTGGTTTGGATGCTTATGGCTATAAATTTGTCACTCAAGATAAAACGATTGTTATTTCAGGTGATACAACACCAACGAAGGCTCTCATTGAACACGCGACAGGTTGTGACATCCTTGTGCATGAAGTCTATTCTGCTGAGAAATTCCAAGAGCAAAGTGATGCGTGGCAACAGTATCACGCGACATCGCATACATCCACTAAACAATTAGCGGAAATTGCCAAACAAGCACGTCCGAAGTTGTTGGTACTCGTGCATCAATTGTTTTGGGGGCAAACCGAGGCAGCATTATTCGATGAGGTGAAGCGTTATTATCGTGGGAATGTCGTATCGGGGCATGACCTTGATGTGTTTTAATGTGTAATAGGCATGATTATTAAAAGTAGCGACACACAACCCACCAGTACGTATTGTTAATCAACATGACAGCGTAAATTCATAAAGGACACACGAAATGGGGACGAAACGGGTACTAATCTTGGTCACAAATTTGGGATTCGGACATAAAAGTGCTGCTAATGCGATTAAAACGGCACTAGAGCTTGAACATGATACTGTTGAAGTAACAATAGCAAACCCTGCACAGGGTGATGATTCACCTGATCTACTTAAAGAAATTCATGATATGTATGATGCGAGTTCCAAACGCGAAGGTTTATACGAATTTCTCTATAAATTAAGTGACACAGGAATTGCTGCGTTGGCAACGAATCGTGCTGTAGCGGTCATGTTGCGTGATGCGGTGGTCAAGCAAATCGAAGAGACAAACCCTGATGTGATTGTGGTTGTTCACGAAGATTATCTCGCGCCACTCAAGAGCATTTATGAGATGGGTGGCTTCAAGATGCCAATTGTGACAGTTATCACCGACTTGACAACTATTCATCGGCGGTGGTTCAACCAAATCTCAAAATTGACGATTGTTCCTACCGATATTGGCGCACAGCTTGCCTCAAATCATGGCTTGCTCAAATCCAAAATTCGGCAGATTGGTGTACCTGTTAATCCAGCCATCGACCAAGAAGCTCGCACACCACAAGAAATCCGTGAAGAACTCGGCTGGGAACAAGATAAGACAACAATTGTCGTCGTGGGTAGTAAGCGTGTTAGCAACTTAGTTGAAAATTTGCACGGACTCAATCACTCTGGCTTAAATGTCCAAATGGCATTGGTCGCAGGTGGTGATGATGATCTGTACATGCGCTTCAAGAACACTGAATGGCATCTGCCAACTTACATTTACAATTATGTCGATAATATCCCTGCAATGATGAAAGCGTCTGACTTAGTCATCAGCAAAGCGGGGGGGTTAATCGTCTCTGAAACCTTGGCAATGGGGCGACCTATCCTCATCACAGATGTGATTGAAGGGCAAGAAACAGGTAACGCGCAATATGTCCTCGAAAATGGGGCAGGGGATAAAGCCTTTACGCCGATGCAAGTGTTAGAAACTGTTTTCCATTGGCTAAATGATGACGGCAGAATTTTGAACGCACGAACAGAAAAAGCCAAGCAAGTGGGTCGTCCACGCGCTGCTTTCGAGATTGCGGACATCATTGTGGAGTTGATGGCGTAATTAATCTTATGCTTTCATCGGCTTAATTGAGACTAAACTGAAAATAATCGTATCAAAGATAATTTGTTTTTTGTCAATTAGTCGAGAGAAGCATTATGCCGATTATAATTCAATTTATACAAGATGGTGAAACGCACATTTACGAAGTAGATGATGCAACATTGGTCATCAACGGAACAGCTAACCGCGATGGAAACACCTTACAATTCAATGGCGAAGGTGAATTAAGCGTTGTCGGTTTTGCACCTTGGGCAGGCACACAAATGGTGGTTAGCATCGGTGAGTTGAATGTGCGCCACGAACCCAATACTGTGCACGATAAAATGACTAGTATTCCGAAAGGAACAGAATTACTGGTTGTACCCGAAACCACTGAAAGTATCGGTTATCTGTGGCGACAGATTATTTCTCCGATTGGTTTTAGTGGTAAGTGGGTTGCTCAACAACAAGTGGGTAGTGATTTTAAATATATTGTGTCGCCTGATGAATATGTTCCTGACCCCGAACCAGACCCCATCCCTGAGCCGATGTTTGTGGCACAAGCGGTATCTGCTGAAACGGCAGATTTTGAGCCTGCCCCTCTCACAGGGCGTTTCCAACTGGTTGAAAAACAAGGACCACTAGGAAAATACACTGCTTTAGCAATCGATGGGGATACAAAGCCCAGATTAGGTGTTAACATCCGCGAATTTCCACATTTTGGAATTCCACAATGGAAATGGGCAGACCCCAATATGCGTGAAAAATATTGTGCGACTGTTCGTGACCTTGGTATGAAGTGGATACGCTTCTTTACGCCTCACATTACCTATAGCAGTCTGCAAGAAAATTTAGACCGCATCCAAGAGACATTGGACGTTATGGCGAAGCATGATTTGTTAGCTGTCGTTTGTTTAGCCGATTCCTTGGCTGACGTGGGTATGTTCCCGAAAGAAGATGGTGACTGGCATCACAAAGGCACACCGATGGGGCATTGTCATAAAGATTATTTCAACACCAATGCTTTCCGTAATGCTTATCATCCGTATGTGAAAGACGTTGTTTCAGCCTTTAAAGACCATGCAGGGGTCGGCATGTGGCAATTGATGAATGAGCCAGCGATTTATATGCCTCCTGCTACTGATGAGGATGTGACAGGGTTTGCGCGTTGGGTCGATGAAACATCGGCAATGATTTATGAGATGGATACCGTGCATCCGATTGGAATTGGGATGATCAATGTTTCACATATCAAGCCACCACATCAACCACAACAGCAGTTTGCCGTTGATTTTTACAGTCAACGGAAGCACATTCATATCGTAACCTGCCATTCATACCAAAGTATTCATAATGGCGATGCCAACGCAGCTTGGGATTTAGAAGATGATTGCATGGCAGATATTCATGCAGCAGCAAAAACGGGTCGTGCAATGTTCTGGACAGAGTTTGGTGCGTCCCAAGCAGGGAATCGTACAGCATCAACCAAACGTTTCTTAAATCGCCAATTGCTAGAGAATCGTGCTAGTGCTGCACTCCAATGGGGCTTCATGATTACTGACAATGATACAGGTGTTGGAGACCGTCACTTTGGCTGGTCACCAGCAAATATCAATAAAGAATATCGTGAACTAACACAACTGTTTGCGAGTTATCCACCACAATTAGCTCAACTTTAAACACTATCTCCCATCAAAAACAGGTACTATCAACGTCGATAGTACCTGTTTAGGAAATTCAGCTTTGGATATTCGGGATAAATTAATCGCCAGCGACAGCCATTCGCATTGATTCGACTTTGGTCTGAATATCAAGGAGATTCCGCAAGAAGGTTTCGTTATCGTCTACTTGTGGTAATGGACGCTGACGCAATGGTGTCAGGAAGTCGGTTTGTAACGCACCTTCACTGATGATGCGGTTAAACTCACTGACAAATCCATTGTAAGTTTGCACGATGACATTGGCATAGAGGTCATCATTCATCACAGCATAGTATTCGGCTGATGCCATCACTGCTTCTAACCAGTGTACCAAGACACCTGTCTTGTATTTGTATTCAAGATCGCTACTGAGGTCAGTTTCGTCTAGCTCCGCCATCAAATTCTCTACACTTGTGAGTAGGGCATCGACATCGACATCAACAGGTGGATTAATTTGCTTCCAGTAATCAGCATAATCGTAGAAATCTGGATTACGGGTTTCGCGTGATTTCTTCATCAATTGGTTACCGACTTGATAGATAAAGAGATTCTCACGCAGATAGTTGACGCGGTCTGTTAGGCTTGCTGACTCATCTGCCTTAAGATAACGCTTCATATGTTTAGCAGTCATCAGTGTGTTGATGGTGTAGTGACCATCAAAGACAGGTAAAACGAACGAATCGATTGTATCACGCCCAATGATGCTTTCTTTGAGAAAGCCCTTTGAGCCTGTAACGAGCAAAATCTTAGAGAGCAATTCGTTGGTACGTAGTAAGAGCCATGATTTGAGCATTGTTCCATGGAATGTGAGGAAGCTCGTATCGCTGTAGGCAACAGCGCGGTTGAATAAGAAATTGTAAAACCCTGCGCTCAGTACCATATTATACATTTGGCGGAAGACGTTACTGAAGTTAATCGGATTCTCTTTGAAAATAGTCTTTCCTGAGAGATGGTCAAGGGAGGCATTGATGCTATTCTGTACCATCGCGACACCTGCCGACGCACATTGATAACGCGCTGCGGCTGCCATCCGTTGGACAATTTGTAAGCCATAGCCACGCTTGCCGATTAATTTACCAGGTCCATCAATATCAAATTCAGTCAAGACCATATTACGCAGGACATGCGTTTCTAGTCGTTGCCAATTTTTGGTACTACTACGAGGCACAAGGAACAATGACATTGAGCGTGGTCCATCTTGCTCAGGGTCAATTTTTGCGAGTACCATGTGGTAATCGGCATGGTAACTGTTGTTGATGAGCCATTTACCACCCTTGACGTGAAACTCGCGTTCGTCGGGATCATCTGACATTGGGGTGGCGGCTGTGCTCATACTTAGCAGGTCGCTACCGATTGGCTTTTCTGTCCAGCCGAGGGTGAAAATATTACCTTTGAGTTCTTCTGCTAATTCGTGTTCATCGGCTGCTATGAACATCATCCACGCTAACATACTCGCACCAGCAGCGATGATGTAGCTAGGATTGTATTCATACATTTCAGAGCCATATTGAATGGCATCCATCATATTAAATTCAGGGGAAAGTCGATCATAAACATCATCAATCGTATTGCGGACATGATCGAAATCAACAATCTCACCAAATTGAGGGTCTTGAATCATTTTCATCGGGGTACCTTATACCTTCTAATTCTCTACTACGCAACATATAACATTACAGACACTATTGCGCCTCATTATAGAATACAGCACAAGTTTACTCAACCCATGCAGACTCAGCATGTGATTTTTGTCACAAACTATTTATGTATATTGAACGTGTTCTGAACATCACAACACTCTGTTCTGTGTGAAGTTACTGTTTTCAATCAAGATTGAGGTTTAAAATTCTGTATCGAGCTTTTTAGCACTATTGACTAAATCAACGGCTGCTTTTGCAAAGGGCATGAGGCTACCAATACTACCTTTAGTGAGTTTCAGCTTACCACTCATAATACCCATGAGTGGGGCAGTTTTACCTGCAAGCACATCTTGCCATGTATCGCTTGTGCCACTGATAACATAATCAGCATTTGGGGTCGCATTATCGGCTGATGTGCTGATGACAGACCGACAAACACCTTCATGTAAATGTAACACGACGGCTTTATCATCGAGAACCAATGCTAGTTTGCCGAGTGTCCAGTTCGCACCTGATGTTGCATATGTCCCGTCTAGATTAATTTGTTTGTGAAATGCTTCAGCCCAGTCTCCTGAAAATACCTGCATAATACCTCCCAGATTGTTTATGTCGCCAGTTGTGTAAAATTGATGATAACATAAGTTACAGTTTAGTTATTGATAATACTTTAGCTTGTTATCTATCCATAACCATGCCAAAATAAAATCGTTAGAATAAACAAACATAGGGAAAATCCATGAAAGTTATATACATTGAAGATAATGCGTTTAACTTTCGCTTGGTCAAACGCATGTTGCGGTCATACGATATAACAGGCTCAGCAACGGGTGCTGAAGGCTTACAAATGGTTATTGATAATATCCCAGATGTGTTGTTACTTGATATTAATCTGCCTGACATGGATGGCTTTGAAGTGCTAAAGCATATTCGTGCTAACGCTGAAACTCAGGATATTCCTGTGATTGCTGTCACAGCCAATGCCATGCACGGTGACCGCGAAAATATCCTTGCGTCAGGTTTTGATGGCTATATTGCTAAACCCCTGACACGCCTCGAACTCGAAAATACAATTGCTCGTGTGCTCGCAAGCGTTTAACTGAACAAACCCATATTGCCATTGCGTAGCTTAAAAACTGTGCAATACTAAATTTGTTCAGTAATAGTCAACTATTTCACTGAAAGGAAAATCCCATGATGAAACGCCTATTTTGGCTCACATTGGGTGCTGTGATTGTCTGGTATTTTTCACGTACGCAAATGGACGATCTCTATGGTGAGATTAGTCGCTTACGTGAAGCAGACCGTCAACGTGATACACTGTCTTTTTACAATTAAGACAGAGCAGAACCTCGTTCTAAATCTATAGACGGGGTTTTTGCGTCTTGTGCAATGAATCCTCTCAGATGTTGTAATTGTGACAGATATGCTTCAATGAAATGGTCAGTAATATCTTGTTTATAGTACCAGCGTAACCATTGCCGCTTGCCGATATAGTGTTGTTTAGTTTCATGTCGGTATCCGATAACAGGTAATGGCAAACGTGTCACTAAATCAACACCGTTAACAACACGGGTGATATGGGGTAAATAGTCGATGAGCGCATTGCAGAATTTTTGATTACCCATACGAGGCGCACCATAGGTATACAATGCAGGAGCTTTGCGGTTCTCGAACAAACCTTTGTAGACTGCATCAAGCATCATGAAGCGCAAAATAGCACTACCAAGACTGTGAGCCGTACCAACAACTGAATGTGTAGGATGAGCCTCAAGTACATCCTTCAAATCTGCTATCGCTTGTTCCTCTATTTGATAGTACGCACGCATGAAGCCTGAATGTACTCGTTGGTCACTCCATGCTTCGCACCCTTCTTTGTTCGCATGAGGAATGACCATCCCAATATCTTCAATCGTATCGTGAGAATCGATAGCTTTCCCGTAGTCTTGTATGGGATCAATCGATTTTGCGACTTTGTAAACCATACGACTCAGGCGAATCTGGAAATTTGCTAACCAATCGGCTTTATCATTTGACCCAGGAATGATGACATAGATTTCTTGAATATTCCGTGCTCGAACTAAGGCAATCGAATATTCAATATTCGTCGTCTTATTGACGACAAGTGTCTCGACATGGTCAATTAACTCAGTTTCTTGTGGATGAAGTCGTTCTTCATGAATCTGGATTAATTGTGCGGAAATGATAAGGCGTTCTAATTGACTGAGAACCATAATATTGTCCCTTAATTTATCCTTCCTATAAATCAGTTTACGCCAATTGAAGTCACTCACGATGACCTAGCCCAATATATTGATAACTTTTTTGCACTCTTGCGTTATACTAAGAGCAGTAAATTGTGGAGTTTTTGATGATACGCTAACTATCCTTTGACCAATTGATACTTCAACATTTGTGGTGACAGCAACACACCACACTATTTGTATACACATCAATCAAAGGATATAAAATGAATATCATTCAACGCGACACAGCAGTTATTCTGCGCCGTGATAATACGCGCAATACAATTCTTCTCCTCGATAACAACAGCTTGCCAACTGTTAGCCCTGAACGGCATTTCTGGCAGACTTGTGCTCCTGTTAACCAAGCAATTGCAGAGCAGTACAACTTATCTGTCATTACGATTCGTCCATTGATGACGCAATTTATTCCAATTGATGATGAGACGGGTGAATTTCATGTTCTTTATCTGATGTGTTATCAAGGTGGCACTATTCCAGATAATGCGCGTTGGATTGTACTGGATGATTTACCTGAAATCTCATCTGCTTTGTTTATCAACCGTGAGGATTTACTCAAATTATTGGCTGAACCTGAACAACCTGCTTGGTATCGCCATGAGTGGCTAGAGACTTTGTATCAGGCAGTATCATCCATCACAGATGAGACACCTCAGCAAATTCGTTCATGGGAACGCTCTGCGATTTGGCGTATTTCCACAAGTCAGAATGATTACTATCTCAAACTATTGCCTGAGATGTTCGCGCATGAAGCCCAGCTAACACGCTGGCTAGCAGAGCAGTTTCCGACTCATTCACCGACTATCTTGCCTGATATATTACCGAATTCATTATGCACTGCTGATTATGGTCAAGTGGATTTGAGTAGTGTAAGTGATTTAGCACAGTGGCAATCAGCGATAGTCACTTATGCCCAGATGCAAATCCATGTAATTGACAAAATGGATGAGCTAGTCGCATTAGGTGTACCACAGCGAGGGCTTGACTGGTTAGCTGACCATCTGGATGAATTTTTAGCAGATGATGGTCATCTGCAAAGAGGAAATAATCCACTAAGCCAAAATGAAATGGTAAGCGTGCGTGAGGCAATTCCGCGATTGGGCGATGTGATTGATGCCTTGCAAGCCAGTTCATTGCCTGAAACATTGGAACATGGTGATTTGTGTGCAGGGCAGATTATCCTGCATGATGACCGCATCCTCATCACGGATTGGTCAGATAGTGCAATAACCTGTCCGTTTTTCAGCTTGGCATTTTTTCTGACGGGTATTGAGCAACAATTCCATAATGAATCGACTGCACGTTTACAATTGCAAGAAGCGTATCTACGAGAATGGTCAGCCTATGGCGATTTAGCGACATTGACTCATTTATATGAGTGCGCGAATCTGCTGGCTGATGTGTTCAACGCAATGCGTTATCACTATGACATCTTGTCACAGATGGGGCAACAATGGGAAATGCACAACATGGTCACTTATGATTTGCGCCTGTTTTTAGCAAAATTGTAGATACCCTTGAGTCACAAGTGAACACCTCTATGATAAAATGCTCACCGCATTAGTCATCGACAATATAGAGGCGTATAGGGCATGGCTCGTCAACTCAATTGGATATTGGCAACGATTGTGATTGCTGTGCTGGCATTGGTCAGTATCAGCCCATTTTTGACTGAGACCATGCCTCTCACTGATGATGGTAATTTGCATGTCTATCGTTCGATTGTGCTAGATGATGCCATTCGGGACGGTGCAGGGCTGTATCCGCGTTATGTCAGTGGATTAGCCTATGGTTATGGTGCATCGCTCTTCAATTATTTTCCCCCGACGAGTTACTATCCCATATTGATTTTCCATGCACTTGGCTTGACGTGGGTCACGGCGTGGAAAGCGACGATGATACTCTATGTTTTCCTCGCAGGGCTTGGCACATGGCTTTGGGCAAAGCAGTGGGTTGATGATGTCGGAGCGTATATAGCTGTTCTGGCTTATCTTTATGCACCTTATACTTTATTCGATACGGTCACGCGCGGGTCCAGCAATGAATTTGCAGGGATGGCACTCTTACCGTTCGCCTTATGGGGCTTCACGCGCTTGGCTCGTTTCGGCAGGCGTGGCGATTATCTGCTGGCGATTATCAGTTATGCGCTGTTCATCATGGCGCACAATGTGATGACACTCTATGGCTCATTACTATTGGTTGCTTATTGTGGCTTACTGATTCTGAATAGTGAGCATCAACCACGTACTACATGGCGATTAGGGACAGCAGGGGTGTTTGCAATTTTACTGACGGCATTCTTTTGGTTGCCTGCCTTGACTGAAACAGATTTTGTCAAGATTAATGGTGTTCTGGATAGCCTTGACTTCATTGATGTCACCAATACCCTGCGTTCGCTAGGGGAGGTCTTTGCTTTACCACAAACGGCTGACCCCTCACAATTACAAGCGACTGTCCCGATTACATTCCACTGGATTTTGCTGATATTGGGCGTTCTTGGCTTTTTCTTACCGCAACCGCGTGAAAAAGTTGCTTATGGTTCAGTCTTTGGCTTACATATTTTTCTATATCTTGTGATGGCAGTGGTTGTCTTTTCACAAGTGCTCGCTTCGGCGGATTTGTGGCAGTCGGTACGCTTATTGCAATACTCACAATTTGCGTGGCGACCGATGAGTATCGGTAGCCTCGTTTTGGCATTGCTGGCAGGCATAGGTGCTAGTTATCTTGTTCGCTTGTTGCCGACACGCTTTGGCAAAGTGAGTGGGATGGCAGTTTTAGTGGCTGGCATCATCTTGTATAGTGTACCTTGGCTCTATCGTCCACAGATTGACTTTAATCCGAACACCGTCGCGGAAGCCCAACGCTATGAGGTGACATCACGACAACCTGTATTGTCGTCTTATGGCGAATATCTGCCAGCACAGACACTGCAATCAGCATTAGATACTGACCGCTTCCAAGATAATCCAGACCGTTTGCGCTCCGATGATGTTGTGACGGTCACGCAACTGGAACAATCGTCTATTCGCCTAGAAGCAACTGTTGAGGTGACAGAATCGACAATATTAACTGTCGATTGGCTCTACGTGCCAGGATGGCGTGCGCGGGTCGATGAGCAGATTGTTGAGGTCATGCCTATTGATGAGGCTGGCTTGGTCGGTTTTGAGATTGATGCTGGCACATATAACATAGAGCTTTGGTACGCTGGGACAATGCTCCAACAAGGGGCAACTTTCCTCAGCTTGGTGACGATTATCCTTGTATTGCTTGCTACTTGGCGGATGCGTCCAACAACAAGCCCTGAATCCCCTGAGAATTCATTTGATTTCACTGCCTTTGCAACATTTGGTGTAATGGGTATTGCTCTCTTTATGCTCAAAACACAAGTGATTGATACCACTGATAACATCTTACGCAATACGCGCTACGAAGATGGCATCTTACAAGGTGTTGATGTGCCACTCAGTGTGAACTTTGATGATAAGATTCGTCTGCTGGGCTATGACATACTAGAGCCTGTTGCATCAGGTGATAGCACAGAAATAAGGCTCTATTGGGCATTGACTAATGACCGTACGAATACTGATTATTCTGCCTTGGTGCAATTAGTCGATTCGCAAGGTATTGTGATTGCCGACGCTAGTAACTTCACGATTGGTGGTTTGGCGACGAGCAATTGGCTACCTAATTATTATCTGCAAGAGACCGTGACACTGATGATTCCACAATATACACCACCGATTGCCTATGATGTGGTTGTTGGTGTGTATGCCTCTGCGAATGGCACGCGCTTAGACATCCTCAACAGCGATAATAATAATCCAATTGGGATTGATGCGTCGTTAGATATACTACAAGTTGAACGACCTGCTGCTGAGACCGAACGGCAATTCTTTGATCGTTTGCTGACTTTTGCTGACCTAAATCTGATTGAGATAGATGGTTTCCCCGAAACTGTACAAGTTGGGGATAGCATCGAGTTCTCGTGGGTGTGGCAAGGCTCTACATCAGCGAGTCTGAACCCACGTATCCTTTGGGATGATACAACCTTCACCGAAATTGACGACTTAGTTGTTGACTATCCACTGACGGAATGGCAAGTGAATGATGTCTGGCGTGGCTATCAGCGTGTGATTGTGCCACCGACATTGCCTGCTGGGACATATCAGCCGAGGATGCAGGTGGGCGATCAATCTGCGCCTGTGAATACACCTATCACCATAACTGTGCCAGAGCGTGAGTTTGATTTGCCTGACTTGGATGTGTCGCTCAATCAAGAATGGCTGAATGGCATTGCGCTGACTGGCTATTTGATTGATGATGACGCGCTCATCTTATATTGGCAAACTGATAGAGTGATTGATGAATCCTTGCGCTTGTTTGTACAGTGGTTTGATGCCGATGGACAATTACTAGTGGTGCGTGATGGTGTGCCTGTTGATGGAGCACGTCCGACAACGAGTTGGATACCCAATGAAGTCATCAGCACACGTTATGATTTACCTGATGTCCCTGACAACAGCACGATGTTGATTGGCTGGTACAATCCGCAAACAGGCGAACGGGTCTTGCTGGATGATGCCAGTGTTGATGCCTTGTCGATTGATGCGCCATAAGGTTAGAAAAGTTTGCCTGTTAAACAGGGCATAACAGGGGGCTTTGTTTGCAAACGTTAACCGCAAATATCATATTTCGGTATTTGCGGTTTAACGCAATGGCTTGTTTTATTCGGTATCGCCAGCCGTTCTATGATAGCCCCAAAGGGTTTCGATACCATTGACTACGACATAGTAATCTAAGCCAAAATCTGTGCAGACTAAACGCGCAGGTGGCAAGAAAACATTGTTCCCAAATTCGGTGACCATATCTGATGCAAGGTCAGATAAATCCATTGTTTGACCATCGATATTGGCAACGGCACTGATGCTATCGAAGCTGTAAGTCAACCGTTCAACTGTGAAGGTGATACCGTCTGATGTGGATACACCGAAATTACCTGATACGGCAATATCAATCGTGACCAACATGTTAATCCCACTCATATCAGTATTCACACTGAAATTTTCAGCTTGATGGTCGATATTGAGTAAGTCATCAATGCTCAGTGTCATTGACTCGATGAAAATATCGTCAGGACTTGCCATATCGCCAAAAACTTGTGCAAATGATTCTGTGGGAATATCAACCAATTCAAATTCACCTACCAAACAACTTGTATCACTGTCTTCATCGTCGTCATGTGATGAGGCTGGTTCTTCTTCCTCACAGTCTTCGTAGTCTTCAAGGGGTTCGTAAGTTATTTCAAAATCAATCGTGCTGAATGGGTCTGTTTCGTATGCGCGTGATACGATGCTACTTAGGATGATTTCGTCATCAGGCTTGCATAAGATGACGGGTGCATCAGCCGTCACAATTTGATAATTGAGACTATCCCCCGATACTTGAACACGCACAGAACTATCTGTCGGTGATGTGACCGACACTTCAATCGCTGGCACATCAATGAACGTGCTGAATTGCTTGAAGCGCAAGGCAAAATCGTTATTCATCACAACTGCATCCAATACAGGTATATCGGTTGGGATTGCACCATCGAATAAAACATCACTGTTTGCTTGCCCCGCGAGGGAGTTAATCGCGAGAGCCACACCAAATAGACTAAATTGCTCAGCTAAATCTTCTATTTCGCTTGCTAGGTAAGGGTGAAACTCATCTGTATCATAAGAAAATCCTGTGTAGTTCCATAAAAGATTAAGGACACTATCTTCGGTTGAGGCAGGGATTAAGGCATCGCCCTCTAATGTTGCCAGATATATCCAGAAATAGACCCCAGCGTAGTGTGCATCGGTCAAGAGACTGCTATCACCGATAATGGTATCAGATGCTAAAATGAGATCTGTTAATTGATTAACACCATCTCGCCTTGATAATATTGCGCCTGCGTCGATTGGATACACCGTGCTTACTAACCATTCTGCTATGCTAGTGACTAGCCAACTCTCATCACTACTATACCCTGTGTCGAGTGCATCAAAGGTATTGGCGAGGGTACAGCGTGCGATTTCATGGGCAATTTCAAACGCTAATAAGTCATTATCAGTAGTCGAATCTGTGACTTGCAGATAACAAATATCCTCATTGAAGAATAAGTGGTCGCCAACTTGTTCACTAAAAGCAATATCACCAACATTATCAAACTTGGCTTGCGCCCATGTGTGTGACCCACCAAGTGTTTCTATCGGAATGAATGACTCGATTATAACCAATACCTCTAGCTCAGGTACAAGGGCAGGGGCATCAAATAGTGCATTGTAACCATCCATCGCTGTGGTGACGGCATCACGCACAGCATCAACATGAACAGGCGAGGCAAAGGAATCATAAATGAGCAGATTGCTTGCACTAGCACCTCCTGAGAATGTCTCTCGTGTGAGTTCTTGTGCATGTGTGATATGCGATGCGTGTAATCCAATTATCATGAGCAGTGCAATGACTATCCACGATAGTCGTGTTAAGTATTTGTGCATGATTGTCCCTCTCAATAATTTGTTCGACGATTTCACAGTCTGTAATGAGGATTGTAATCGTCTAGCTTCATTGTATTGTTTAATCTATTTGGTGCAACTTGCGTCATTCATTTGGGCTAGCTTTTATCGGGTTATGTGAGGCGATGCTGACAGTCATCTTATTCTAGAAATTGTTCTAATCCATCTATATTGATGCTGATAGTATGTGTTGTAGCTCAAGGGTACAGGAGAATGAGGGCTTTGCGTTGTGCATATGAACGGTCATATGTTCAGAATTTTGAGAAAATAGTTATAAGTGCTCTTGTCTGAGTACTGAGGAAAGGATTTGAACTATAATGTATTTTTGCCACAAAGCGTGAGGTAAAAAATGTTGGACGAAAAATTTGACCAGTTAATCAATGAGGCTCTGTCGCAACCGTTCAGTGGTTGGGATTTTTCGCATATTCATGATCGTTGGCAGAATGATAATCCACCGTGGGATTATAAAGCGATTGTTGAAGAACATTTGTCGCAAGTTGACTCATTATTAGATATGGGAACTGGGGGAGGGGAATTTCTGGCTGGTTTAAAGCCCTTACCCAAACGAACACATGCTACTGAAGCGTGGCAACCGAATATCCCTGTGGCAAAAAAACGTTTAGAACCATTGGGTATCACGGTACATGGTATCAAAGAAAAAGAAACACTCCCATTTGATGATGATACCTTTGATTTAATCATTAATCGACATGAATGGTTTGACGTTAAGGATGTGTATCGTATCCTCAAACCAGATGGTTTGTTCATCACACAGCAGGTCGGTGGCAAAAATGATAGTCGATTGAATGAGTTGATTTCTGGCAAGTTGCCTGAGTTCATAGATTTTGGGCTTGAAAATAACCAGCGCGAACTGGAAGAAGCCAACTTTGAAATTTTGCGAGCAGAAGAGGCTTTCCCTGATTTGCGATTTTTTGATGTAGGCGCGATTGTCTATTATCTGAAAGTAGTTGAATGGCAAATTCCTGATTTTGATGTTGAACACTATCGGGAACAATTACTTGCTATTCATGAGATGATTGAGCGTGATGGCGAGTTATGGGTTGAGCAACATCGGTTTTTGTTGGTTGGTCGCAAAACACAGGCATAAAATTATCAATTGGTACGAATACCCTCCAAGATACTAATCGCATCAGGCGGAATATCATCAGTATGCCAATCATTAGCGCGGTCTGAACTCCACATGGCGTATGGAGCATGGGTGATGCTTGCTAATCCAATTAAGACTTCATCATAATTGACACGCCAGCCTGAATAATGATCCCAGCAATAGTCACGGTCTTCGTGTAGTGGAACACCAAATTTTGCTATCCTATCTAAAGCGCGGTCAAATTCTTCACGAGTGATGCTGATAGGGTCACTTGGGCTTGGGTTCGGATTGTAATCGAGTTCAAAATAATCTGCGATAGTCCGCAATGCCAAAAATCCAGAGCGTAAGACGATGCCAGCACCTCTTGCACCCTCAGTATTCACTGATGAAATGATGAGAGCTGCGGTATCAAGCACACAGCCTGAGGCAATGACCCAGTGGCGGTCTGGTTGTGGCGACCGATAGAAGTTGAGCAAGGCGAGTGTGGTGTGTTGCTCTTCAATTTGTAGAAACCAATCTTGCCAGTCTTGCCAAAAGTTACGCATTGTATCGAGGTTATCGAGATAGGTGACGTAATGCAGAATATGTATCATTTCTATTGGGGAAGGTGGCGAACCAGCGAAGGCTTCGAGCTTGGTGACGAGTAATTCTCGTTCAGAGAATGCTCCGTACATGGTCGGTAGATAGCCAATCAAGAGAGCAATCAACATCATGCTAAGAGCCGCTTGTGAGAATGTCAGGAGGATAATTGGTAAACGCTCACTAAAGGCGGCACCAAGTGTCATCAAGGATGAGCCACTGAGAATCAGCGCATCACGAACCGATAGGGCAGGGTCGAGTGACCAATACATGCCTGTGTAACCGATGATAATCAACGTCAGCCACACGAGAGGCAAAATGAACATTACATACGGCGGGTGCATGGCGAGAATTCTATCTTTTTTGGTAAATCGCTTAGATGCTTTGAAAGCAATTGACTGGATGCGATAAATCATTTGCATGGTGGCATTAGTGAGGAAGGTACGGTCTGCGCGTGGTAAGACAAACGAACGCAACGCTGAATTAATGGTGTACATGGTCAAAATTGCGCCCAAAGCAAAGACCACACACCGCAGAACTATATCAAATATTTCTACCATAAAATTAATCTCAATAACGCTTATGATTGCTAGATTGTGACTATTTTACCGACGAATGTGTATCATGGCATCTAGCCATGCGGTTAGCTATATAACGAAGTGTTGAAATCTTGCAAAAATTTAGTGTAGAAGGGGTATTTTTGACAGTCTCTTAATGTAAGTTGCTTAGTATGTTTCTAGTTGAATTGTGATTCATCACATTCCGATACTTTAATAATTTGAAAACTCTTAGTCAGACGTTTCAATACTATAACTGTATTGACCCTTATAGAACCGTAAAAATAGCTTATACTATAAGAGGCTAAGAACGAAAATTGGAGTAAACATCATGCGACAGTTACAGCAATCTTGGCATCAACTTATGAGTCATCTTAGTACAAAGGAGCAAAAACATGTCTAGCGTAGCTTATCCGCAACGCGCGACTATCGGTAGCCCTGACGACCTGTCAGATATGCCTGATGGTATCGACCGATTGCCTGTTGATGCGATGACATTAGCTCACTGGGATTGTTATGATGGAAACCAATGGGGATTGGGATTAGATCACAGTTCTTGTAATGAGCGACCTCAGCGACATCAAATCTCACAATTTATAGTTTTCTAGCGACTGCACCCCCGAAACCGCAGTCGTTTTTGTTTTAGACTTCTGTGTACCATACTCGTATAAGTTAAGCCCTTTTCTTTTTATAGAATAAAATTTCGTATAGTCATTATAATATTTATGCTGAGATATGATAAGGCATGTTACAATTTTGATGGTATTCACTGCTTGATGTTTCAACATGGAGTTCACTCTTGGCAAGTCAGCGCAAACGCTCGCTCAATCAATTTATTTTTGTTGGTCTCATCAGTGTCATTATTTTTATTGTGATGGTGATTGCTACGCATAATCTACTGACTGAGCCTTTCCCTGGACACAATGACTTTTTATCTCGTTGGGAAGGGTCTCGTTCGTTTTGGGTTGATGGTTTGAATCCTTATGGTAACGAAGCCAGTCTCAATATCCAAAATTTTATGTATGGTCGTCCTGCCATGCCTGATGAAGACCAAGTGCTATTTGCGTATCCGATGTACACGGCTATTTTGCTCTTGCCCTTGGTCTTCACCAATTATGCCTGGGCATCAGCAATTATTATGGTCATCATGGAAGCCATGTTACTGGCTGCGTTGTTCTTACTACTCGATTTATTCAAGTTTCGACCTAAAGCAATCGTTCTGCTTTTGCTGTTGTTGATTGCCCTGTTGCATTATACGGCTGCGCGTGGCTTGATTTTAGGGCAGTTGGGCTTGGTGTGTTATTTTGGCTTTGCACTTACATTCTGGGGATTAGGTAAGGAACATGACCGCATCGCTGGTGTGGCTCTCTCGCTAGCAACGATTAAACCACAGCTTGGATTTTTGATTGTACCATTTTTATTTCTGTGGGGTATACGCGCTAATCGCTGGCAATTTGTTGGGTCATTTGTGGTAAGTATGCTAGTGTTAGTTGGTGTATCTTTTGTCTTTGTTCCAACATGGCTGATTGATATGTGGGGTCAGGTCACAGCGTATGGAGGGTATGCGCCATCGACTCCGAACGAGCGATTGTTCACAGATTTTCTTGGATTACCTGCAAATTCTCAATATATCTTGTTTGCTGTGTTGTGGGGTGCGATGCTGATAACGTGGTATCAAGTGTTGGTACAAGGGAAGTTAGAGCGTGCGATGTGGGCAGCGATGGTCACACTCACAGTGAGTAATATAGCTGCGCCTGTGGTAGCGACTCCGCACTTTACTGTGTTCATGATTCCACTGATTTTCTACCTCAAACACCTAAACCGTCAGCGACAATATAAAAAGTGGATTATACCCATGTTGCTGGTCATTTTGGTTGAGCCTTGGATTCGCTTTTTGCTGACTTTGGAGGCTGAGTCGCAGTTGGAGCATTGGTTTATCTATTTTCCTGAGCCAATTGTGATTTTGGTTAGCTTATGGATTTTTCGTGAGTTATGGTGGACAGATGGTAGTGTATTACGTCATACAAAGGAGGTTGAAGACAGCCTCAAGCCTGAGACTGTCGTATCGTCATAATTACCAACCCCAAGTGCCAGCGCCGCCTTTGAATGGTCCTACGATGTCGGATGTAATCCAGCCTCCGTAGAAATCACCTGCTTGGGCTTGGACTTGTTCATCATCAACGTAGCAGGCATCCATTTTACTTGCATAAAAGCAGACGTGATTCTGAATGGCTTCAAATCCATGCGATGGATTCTTGTAGTACCATGCTGAGTTAGACTCGCTTTTGTCACCGACTTTCACTGTATAGTAACTAGCTGCTCCTTTAAATTCACAGAAGGTGCTTCGTGATGTACCTTCGAGATAATCCATGTTGATATCTTCGGGTGGGATATAGTAAGCGGGAGGATGACTAGTTTCTAAGACACGATAACCATTTGTGGTTTCTGCGATGACTTCCCCATTGAAGATCACTTTCAGTGTTTTGTTCGTCTTTTCTACACGCGGTGGACGCGGATAGTCCCAAACCGATTCTTGACCTGCTTGTGGTTCGATGCGTTTGACCATACCAATAAACCTCTGTTCAATTTGTACGATACATATAGTTTACCCGTTGAATGTGAATAGTCGATAAACATCAATTACATTATATTTTTGTAAGTGAACGTTCTAATGTTTCTATGAGATACAATAGCGTTTCTATATATTGCTCATGGAGGTATTGTCTGGATGACACACAATTTATTTAATTTGGCAGGTAAGGTTGTTGTGGTGACAGGGGCGACGGGGGTGCTTTGCTCAGAGATGTGTCGTGGTTTGGCAGAGGTAGGAGCGTCGATTGTAGCCATTGCGCGTAATCAGAGAAAAATTGATGCGCTTATCAATGAATTACAAACGAAAGGAACAGACGTATTAGGTATTTCTGCTGATGTGCTCGATAAATCATCTCTGGAAACAGCATGTGAGCAGGTGATAGAACGTTTTGGCAAAGTTGATATTCTCATCAATGGGGCAGGGGGCAATCGTG
This sequence comes from Chloroflexota bacterium, assembly GCA_039200705.1. Taxonomy (GTDB): domain Bacteria; phylum Chloroflexota; class Anaerolineae; order Aggregatilineales; family Phototrophicaceae; genus JAUZRW01. Next base: position 24,618 of record JBCCSC010000001.1, on the reverse strand, counting down.
CCGATGCAACAGCGATGCTCAATGAGCGCACATTTTTTGATTTGCCACAAGAGGCATTACAGTGGGTCTTCAATCTGAATGTCATCGGAACTGTGTTGACATCACAAGTGTTTGGTAAGGTGTTGGCGGAACAAGGAACAGGTGTCATCCTGAATGTATCGTCGATGGCATCGTATCAACCGTTGACTCGTGTGGTGGCATATTCGGCTGCCAAAGCGAGTATCAATAATTTTACGCATTGGCTAGCGGTTTATATGGCACAGGAACATAGCTCGACTATCCGTGTTAATGCGATTGCACCAGGATTTTTCTTGGGTGAGCAAAATCGATACCTGTTGATTGATGCTGAAACAGATGACCTGACACCACGCGGACAACAAATTATCGACCATACGCCAATGGGACGCTTTGGCAATCCTGACGACCTTGTTGGAGCGGTCTTATGGTTGGTGAGTGATGCATCACGCTTTGTAACAGGGATTATCGTGCCGATTGATGGTGGTTTTATGGCATATAAGGGTGTTTAGGGCAAATTTAACGAATTTGTTGCGTTCGTTTTAATCTTGTGCTAAAGTTTGCTCTAAGTGGACTAGTCCACACCATACCACTCAAGTTAGTTCATTTTTTATCCTTTTTCGGAGGACGTACATGAAACGATTGTTTTTACCGATTGCCGTACTACTGCTGTTGCTGAGTAGTGTCTTCTCTGTACCATTTGCTCAAGATATGGAAGCCCCTGAAGGTACTTGGCTTGGGACATGGCCTTACACTTTACCACCTGACCATCATCTCAATGCTTATGCTTCTGGTGGTCCGAACCAAAACCTCGGAAATCAATTCCGTGGCATGGTTGAATTGACTCCTGCTTTCTATATGTGGGCAAGCAATGAATATGTTGGCATTCTCGCAGAAACATGGGGCTTTGTTGATGATAATACAGCCTATGAAATCAAATTCCGTGAAGACGCACTTTGGAGCAATGGCTCACAATTTGATGCTGATGATGTTGTGACCACTTATGAGTTAGGTCGTCTAGCAGGGTGGACACAGTTCAACTTCATCGATGTGGTCGAAAAAGTTGATGATTTCACTGTACGTTTCCACTTCATTGATGGCGAACCATCATTAGTTGCAGAACGTCTCTTACTGAAAGATTACATTGTCGCTGATGATACCTACGGTGAATTTGCTGTGCGTGCGATGGAACTTTTTGCAACTGAAGCTGATAGCGAAAGCGAAGAATGGCAAGCATTGCTGGTTGAATTGCAAGAATTCCGTCCAGAAGAATTGATAGCAACAGGTCCTTACACCTACTCATTGGATAATGTTGGCGATGCCTTCCTGACACTAAGTTGGCAACCGAATAGTATCTACAGCGATACTGTTAACTTTGGTGAACTCAAGCTATGGGCTGGCGAAACTGAAACAACAACGCCATTGGTACTCAGTGGCGAAATTGCCCATGCAACCAATGTGTATCCACCATCCACTATTGATACCTTTGTTGAAAATGGTCTCGAAATTGTGACAGTACCTCGTGGCTATGGTCCAGCGATGCTATTCAACTTAGCACGTGAACCTTGGAATATACGTGAAGTACGCCAAGCAGTTGCTCTCGTGATTGAACGCGACCAAAATGCGTTCTTGACCAATGGCTTTGGTGCATCAGGCACACAATTTATGTCAGGTATCCTCGATAGCATGACACCATCCCTGCTCAGTCAAGAAACAATTGACCAACTAGACCCTTGGACTTTCGATACGGCTCGTGCAGAAGAATTGCTCGAAAGTGTTGGATACAGCCGTGATGGTGATGGTATCTGGGCAGATGCTGATGGTAATACACTGAGTGCGGAATGGGTGTTCCCACAAGACTTCGTTGACTTTGCTGGTGCAACCCAAGATGCTGTCGCACAGATGAACGCATTTGGTTTCGATATCACCTTGCGTGCATTGCCTTGGCAAGAAGTTCCACCTATCATTCGTGAAGGGTCATTCGACCTCAGTGTATGGAGTTGGGGTGCTGGTAATGTGTTAGCATCACGTCATTTCCGTAACCCTGTACAACGTTGGGTGACAGAATTATCTGATGAGCAACCTGGTCTGGCAATTTCACTGACTGAATTGGAATTGGCAGATGGTACGGTGGTAAATCTCGATGAGATGATTAACAACGTCAACAATGGTCTCGATACAGAAGCGCATCGTGTGGCGGCTGACGAAGTTGCCCTTATTCTGAACAGTGAAATGCTCTTCATTCCACTCAATGAAATGCTGAGTGCAGAACCATTCAACACGGATGTGATTGCTGGTTTGCCAGCAGCGGATGATCCTATCTTGCGGAATCCAGCAGGTAGTGACCACTTTGTTATCTGGATGTTGCTGAATGGTCAGTTGAGTCCAGCAGGATAATTCCTCGATAGAGTAGTACAGATAATTATGGGAGAGGGCAGTTGCCGTCTCCTATAATTTTTAAATTGTTCTTTTTGGAGAAAATAGTTTATGGCAAGCACGTTCCCCGTTGATGATGCTCCCATCTTGAATGATAAAGTAACTTGGCGCACACGCCTTGCTGACATCCGCCGTAGTTTTGTCTTCCGTGTAATTTGGCAGGGAATACTAACGGCATGGGCAGCAACAACTTTTACATTCTTCTTGATTCGTTTGCTCCCTGGTGACCCGATTAGCATCAAAACCGACCAACTAATGCAACAGGGCTACACTTTAGACGAAGCTGCTAATATCGCAGCCACACTCTTTCGTTATGACCCAACAGTGCCTGTATGGCAACAATATCTGCAATATATGAGTAACTTATTGCAAGGTGATTTGGGGCAGTCGATTTCATCAGCAGGGACAGAAGTGACTTCGCTAATTTTGCGCTTTTTACCGTGGACATTGTTGTCGGTTGGGTCTGCGCTTTTGATTAGCTTTGCGCTGGGCATTATCCTTGGCACAGCGATGGCATATTGGCGTGGGTCGATGTTTGATAATGTGATGACGGGGATTGCATCGACTTTATCAGGTATTCCTGATTATGTGTATGCGATTATCATCATCATCGTTTTCGGGGTGCAGTTAGAATGGTTCAATGTCGGTGAGATGCGTGGTGGGGTAGACCCTGATATTCCAGCAGGATTTACATTTGCATATATTGGGAGTGTCATTCAACATGCCTTATTGCCTGTCACGACTTATGTGATTGCGACAGTTGGCGTGTGGATGCTCAGTATGAAGAGTAGCACAATTTCGACATTAGGTGAGGATTATATCAACGTGGCGAAAGCGCGTGGCTTGTCCGAACGGCGTATTCTGTTCTCGTATGTAGGACGGAACGCGATGTTGCCTTTGGTGACGCGACTGGCAATTAGCATTGGCTTTGTGCTGAGCGGTAGTGTGATTGTCGAACGTTTTTTTGAATATCCTGGATTGGGGCGTGCATTGACAATTGCCGTCACAACGCGCGACTATACGACCATGCAGGGGATTTTCCTTGTGATTACGATTGCGGTGATTGCATCTAATATTCTTGCCGATTTGATGTTGGGTTGGTTAGACCCACGTGTGAGCCTTGAGGAGCAAGCCTGATGGATTGGTCACAAATTTTACGTGTGGGCTTATTTGTTGGGGCTGGCAGTGGCTTAGTGCCATTGATTTGGGCAGTGCGTCATGGGCGTTATCCTGTTGCTATTTGGTCATTAATTGCTAGTGCACTGGGTGGCTTCATGTTTGGCATTGTTGGTGGGGTAGTGACAGCAATGTTGGCATGGGCAGTAGTCATTTCGTATATCTATGTTAATCAGCAAGACCCTTTTGAAACACGAGCTCGTTCTTTAGATGATGTCAGTTTTGATGAGACACAATTTCAGCATTTTCAACGCCAGATGGCGGGATTGGGCAAGTGGATACGCGGTACAGGGCATATGCTCGTCCGTAATAAAGGCGGATTTGTAGGCTTTGTTGGAATTGTTTTCTTTGTTGTGCTGACTGTTTTTGGTCCATTATTCGTGGAGTACGAAGGGCGTCCACAGATGCAACGTCGGGCAGAGGGGGCAAATTCGCTCTATGCTTCGCCATCGGCTGAATTTCCGTTGGGCTTGGATTGGCAAGGGCGTGATATTCTGTCGCATATTATTTATGGTGGGCGCGTTCTCATCATCACATCGATACAGGCAGGCTTATTCTCGACAGTGGTTGCGGTTGCACTAGGGTCACTGGCGGCATTGGGTGGTAAGCAGATTGATGGTGCGTTGAATGCGCTGGCGAATCTGATTTTGACGATACCGAATTTTCCGTTATTGCTGGTGCTGGCGAGTATTATCAATTTTGACAGTAATTTGATGCTGGCGGTGTTATTGGCAGCGTTGACATGGCCTGGACTGATGCGGTCCATCCGCGCACAAGTGCTGAGTCTGCGCGAGCGTGATTATGTGGAGGCAGCGGTTGCACTTGATTTAGGCTTATCACATATCATCATGCGCGAAGTGTTCCCGAATATGATTAGCTACATTGCGATTAACTTCATCTTTGCTGTGCGTAGTGCGATGTATTCACTAGTGGGCTTGGTCATTTTGGGGATGGTACCATTGCGTGAGCCTGATTGGGGCATCATGATTTGGAATGCTCAGACGCGTGGTGCGTTCTATAACCGTCAAGCACTATGGATGGCTCTTGCCCCAATTACAGCGATTGCCTTATTCCAATTATCTCTGATTTTGTTCACACGCTCATTGGAAGAAATGTTCAATCCGCGCTTGCGTCAGGGATTATAGAGATTTTTGTAAGTAGACACATCGCATTTTCAGGGTACATTGCCATGCACCCCTACAATTAGAATTTGAATATTGATGAAAATAATAACTATGAATTCAACAGCATTGGAAGCAAAGGTTGTACTCAGTGTGCGCGATTTTTCTGTGAGTTATCTTGCAGAACGAGGCAAGGTGCGTGCTGTCAATAATGTATCATTTGATTTGCATGAAGGCGAAACACTGGCTCTGATTGGCGAGAATGGCTGTGGTAAATCGACCTTAACGCTCGGTCTGCTTGGTTTGTTGCCTTCGGCTGGCAATATTGATGGCGGGCAACTGACTTATGCGCGACGCGATGGACGCAAGGTGGATGTCTTGAATTTATCAAGGCGTGAGATGCGTCGATTTTTATGGTCGGAATGTTCGATGGTCTTCCAAGGGGCATTGAATGCCCTCAACCCTGTGTTGAAAATTTCCGAGATGGTTTACGATACTGCTAAAGCACACGGGATGAAACGCAAAGAAGCGCGAGATGTGGCACTCGATTTATTTGAGAAAGTACGCTTGGATGCAACGCGCGTTTTTGATGCTTATCCTCATGAACTGAGTGGTGGGATGCGCCAGCGTGTGTTGCTAGCATTGGCTTTGTTACTTCGTCCACAAGTGGTTTTCATGGATGAGCCGACCACTGCTGTCGATATTCTGACGCAACGGAGCATCCTCGAAGTGCTGAAAGAATTGCGTGAAGAACTCAATTTCAGTGTGATTTTCATCAGCCATGATTTGGCAGTTGCTGCCGAAATTGCCGATACATTGGCGACGATGTACGCAGGGGAAATTGTCGAAATAGGACCTGTGACTGATGTGTTTTATAAACCCCGTCATGCTTATACGCTAAGTTTATTGGATGCTGCGCCACGTTTGAGTGCCGATTCAGAAGAGTTGCAGAGCATCCCTGGGAGTCCGCCTGATTTGATTGCACCACCGTCAGGCTGCAAATTTCATCCGCGTTGTCGATTCGCTACTGATGAATGTACTGTGACACCACCTCCTGCGGAACGACAAGTTGATAATGCCAATCATATTGTGAGTTGTTATCACAGTGAAACTGTTCTGAAGCAACGCTTGGAGGCACAATCATGACGAAGCCCAAAAATAAAAATATGCCTCTGATTGAACTTAAGCATGTGTATCGCTCCTTTGATACAACAGATGGTGAAATTCCTGTTCTGCAGGATATTAATTTAGAGGTTAATCCGCGTGAGGTCTTATGCCTTGTGGGGGAAAGTGGTTGTGGTAAGACAACAACAGGCAAGATTATTGCTGGCTTACTTGAGCCATCATCGGGTGACGTAAAGGTGAATGGTGCGCCTCTTAGTGATTATTCACGACAAGAGCGTTCGGCTTTGCGACGCAGTATGCAGATTGTGCATCAAGACCCGTTTGCTTCACTGAATCCATCGCATACGATTGGACAGATTCTGAGCTTTCCGCTCAAGAAGCATAAGATGGTCAAAGGACGTGCAGAATTGCGCCGTCGAGTATGGGAGTTGTTGGATTTAGTCGATTTAACACCACCTGGGGATATTGTGAATAAGTATCCGCATCAATTGAGTGGTGGACAACGACAACGGGTGAGTATCGCGCGTGCGCTGACCGTAAATCCACAGTTAATAGTCGCAGATGAAGCAGTCAGTATGGTGGATGTCAGCATTCGGGTGGGCTTGCTCAAGATGTTGCACAATTTGAGTGATATGTTGGATTTAGCAGTGGTGTTCATCACACATGATTTGGCATTGGCAAAGTATTTTGCGTGGAATGGTCGTCTGGCAGTGATGTACTTAGGGCGTGTGGTTGAAATTGGACGCACCCCCGACATTATCCGTAATCCAGCCCATCCGTATACGAAAGCCTTATTATCGGCTGTGCCAGAAGCTGACCCGACATTAACGCGCAAAAAAGAGATGATGCAATTGCGCTCGGACGCGATTCCGAGTTTGTTGGATATGCCATCAGGTTGTGCTTTTCATCCGCGATGCCCGTTTTATCAAGAAGGGATATGTGATACGGATGTGCCTGTGTTGCAAGCTACTGAGCAATACGTGCAACAAGTCGCCTGTACGCCTGTAACCCAAATGGGCGATTTGGTGCTGTATGAAGCATAATCATCTGCGCGGATTTTTACAGATTGGTATTTTTGTCGGTGGTGGGGGATTTTTATTGGCGTTCGCGCACCCAACCGATAGTCCTGAGTTTGTGGTGAGCATTTTAAGTGGCATCATTGGCTTGACGCTTGTCATTGGTGTGATTGTTTTATCTTACTTTCTCAGGTCGTGACATATAAATAGGGAGAGGGTATATGCTCAAGACAGATTCGCCGAAACCACTCTATGAGCAAATTAAAGAATATATTTTGTATCATATTCATACGGGGGAATGGACTTATAACACGCGCATTCCATCCGAGCGTGACCTTGCTGAACAATTTGAGGTGAGTCGGGTAACGGTTGGCAAAGCCATCAAGGAATTGGTGCAATTAGGACACCTGAATGTGCAAATTGGTAAAGGCACATATGTCAGTGAAACTCCGATGAAGCAACAAATTGAAACCTTAACGAGCTTCACGGAAGAAATGGAAATTCGGGGGCAAGCGACTGTCAGCCAAGTGTTGAGTGCGACAGTCAAAGTTGCTCCTCCTGATGTGGTTGAGGTACTCGATATGCCGATGGGAGCGGACATCATGGAACTCAAGCGCGTGCGTCATGTAGGGAATCGTCCGATGGCGATAGAGTGTGCGTCTGTAATTGCGACGCTATGCCCAAAGATTCTTGACAAGCACGATTTTTCACGCGAGTCGCTTTATGCTGTTTTGCGCGAAGAATACAACGTTAATCTCGTTTAGGCGGAACAAACATTTGAAGCACGAGCAGCCAGTGAGGATGAAGCGGAATTATTAGGTATTGATGTTGGCGCACCTGTGTTAGCGATTCATCGTGTGACATACGACAGCATGAATCGTGCTTGTGAAGAGGTAAAGTCTGTTTATCGGGGTGATAGATATAAATTCCGTGCGCGTTTGAAACGCATTTAACGAGGAGTGACACAATATGGCAAGTGTTGATAAGCGGATTGGGCAACGGTTTGTGGTGGGGTTTCATGGGTTGACTGCGCCTGATTATATTTTGGAGTGGCTATCTGAGGGACGTATCGGCGGTGTGATTCTATTTGCACGCAATGTCGAAAGTCCGCAACAAGTGGCTGACCTCACGCGCAGTTTGCATCAGGCGAGTGAAACTCCGATACTGATTGGCATTGACCAAGAGGGTGGAATGGTCGCACGCTTACGTCAAGCACAAGGCTTCACTGAAAGTCCAGGGGCAATGGCATTGGCAGCCTCCCAAGATAAATTAGACCACACAAAAACAGTCTCGCGGATGCTAGCCGATGAAATGCGCTCTCTAGGCATTAACTGGACATATGCTCCTGTTGTCGATTTAAGCTATAACGCTGAAAATCCTACTGTAGGGACACGCAGTTTTGGTGTTGACCCGCAACAGGTCGGTGAATTGGCAGCACAAGCAACACAAGGCTTTCAAGCTGGTGGTGTGGTTGCATGTGCCAAACATTTCCCAGGATTAGGCAATACAAGTGTTGATAGCCATCTTGACTTGCCAACGCTGGATGCGCCACTCAATCAATTGATGACGAAAGACCTTGTGCCGTATCAACATGTAATTGATGCGGGCATTGCTTCGATTATGACCACACACACAATTTATAGTACGCTTGACGGTGAATATCCTGCTACGCTGAGTTCGACAATTATCAACGAATTATTACGCGATTATCTCAAATTTGACGGTGTGATTGTCACAGATTGCTTGGAGATGCACGCTATTACTAAGCATTATGGTGAGGGCGAATCATCCGTATTGGGTTTAGAAGCAGGTGTGGATATTCTGCTGATTTCGCACACACAATCGCATCAAGAAACGGCGTTTCAGGCAGTGGAAGAGGCTGTTGCTAACGGACGTATTAGTCAATCAAATCTTGATGAAGCCTATGAGCGCATCATGCGTATCAAAGAACAGTTTACGATTGATAGTGATGCAATAGATTCTGTACAAGTCAACACAGAAGCACATCAAGTACTAGCATTAGACAGTGCAAAATCAGCAATCGCGCTGGATGGTGTGTTGCCCTTACTTGCTGGCAAAAAAATTGGTGTCATTGAGTTTGCGTCTCATAAAGATAGTGAAGTGATGGAGCGCAATGATCGCACCGAATTTGCTCTAGCGGTGCAGAAGGAGATTTCATCAGCAGAGGTTGTGACTTTGCACGCTTTGCATCCTTCAGAAGAACAACTTGACCATGCACAAGCTCTCGCAGAAAAAGTGGATGTTCTGGTGGTTGCGACACGCAATGCACATAAAGTATCGGCACAACATCAATTTGCACAGACATTTTTAGATGTTGCCAAACAATCTATTTTAGTTGCTCTACGTAATCCTTATGATGTGGATGTGATTGATGCTGAGGTCAAAATTTCGACCTTTGGTGAAAGTGTGCCATCCTTGCAAGCGGCATCGGCATTGTTGGCAGGGCAGTTCCAAGCAACGGGGCAACGACCTGCGACAGCGAAGGTCAATTAGATGCTCAAAGTCGGGATTGATGTCTTGCAAGCATCTAATTTTGAGGCATTGATTGGCAAACGGGTCGGCTTATTCACCAATCCGAGTGCTGTTAATGCTGAGATGGTCACTAGCTATCAGTCGATGGTGGATGCAGAGCAGGTTAATTTGGTAGCACTCTTCGGCGCGGAACATGGTTTGTTCGGAGCAGTGCAAGATGGTGAGACAATCGACAATATGGTTGATAGTGCAACAGGTATTCCGATACGCAGTTTATATGGTAATCAGTATCGTCCATCGGCTGAGATGTTGGCTGACATTGATGTGATGGTCTGTGATATTCAAGATATTGGAGTACGCTATTACACCTATCAATGGACAATGACGCATGTCATTGAAGCCTGTGGTGAGCATGGTATACCTGTGATTGTCTTAGACAGACCAAATCCATTGGGTGATGTCGTTGCAGGACGTAGTTTGCAAGAGGGTATATCTTCTCTAGTAGGGCGTTTTAATGTGCCGAATCAGCACGGTATGACTATCGGCGAGATGATGCAATTGTGCAATGCTAAATGGAATCCGAATCCTGCTGAGTTGACTGTCATCTCATGTGAAGATTATCAACGAACGATGACATGGGATGCTGTTGGACGACCCTTTATACCACCCTCACCGAATATGCCTCACTTATCGACAGTTCAGCATTATGTTGGATCGTGTCTCATTGAAGGGACAAATCTCAGTGAAGGGCGAGGGACAACACTCCCATTTGAAATTGTGGGTGCGCCATTTATAGACGGGCGGTTATTGGCGAGTGAATTAAATGCACTTAATTTGCCTGATGTGCGCTTTCGTCCCCATGCGTTTATGCCATCGGTTCGGAAATTTGCGAACGAAGTCTGCGATGGTGTGCAGGTGCATATCATGGGTGAGGATTATGACCCTTTGCTGACATGGTTGCATGTGATTTATATGATAAAGGCGATGTATCCTGATGAGTTTGGGTGGTTGCCTCCGTACCAAGAGAGCGATTATCCAATGTTTGATAAACTTATCGGGAGCGATAAGCCACGTCAATTATTGGATGATGGAGCTTCAGTTGATGAGGTGATACAAGGGTGGAATACTGATGTGCAAGCGTTTCGGGCGATGCGCGAGCCATATTTAATTTATTGATTAATAAATCCTAAAAAGCATAACGCAAAGAGTGGAAGGGTGAAAGAATGGAAGAGAAATTATAAAACGATAATTTAATGGATGTTTTATATTTTCTTTTCCCTAATTTCTTTGTGACTTTGCGCCTTTGTATCTCTGCGTTAAATATAAATAGGGTGCAATCTGTAATGTAGATGTTGTATATATGAGATAAGGTTCATACAAAATTGGTCAATGGATTTGATGTAGATGCGACAAAGCAATTGAATAAAATTATTCAGGGAGCGGTTCAAGAACGGATTGCACCTGCGGTGGCATTGGCTGTGATGCAAAAAGGTGAGTTACTTGTTGATAGTGTATGGGGCTATCTTGACCCTAATGCACAAGCCTACCCCGTAACCACCTCACATTATTTTGACCTCGCATCGGTAACAAAATTATATACAACGGTTGCACTACTGACACTGATAACACGCGATAGTCAGGTACTCGATACGCCATTAGTGGACATTATCCCTGAATTTGGCAATAAGTCACCGCGTTCAATTGATGGTGGACAAGACCCTCATAGCAAGCAACGGCAAGATGTGCATCCTGAGTATGCTGGTCAAATGATTGACCCTGCTCAAGTGACGATTTTTCATCTACTGACCCATACGAGTGGACTACCACCGTGGCGCGATGTATATACTGTTGCACCTGCGCTAGTGCCTCCAACAGAAGAAGACCCGATCTCACAGTCAAACCGTTGGCGATTAGCTGTAGAACGATTATGTAATTATGCGTTTGTTGCACCGCCTGATACAGGGGTGCGCTATAGTGATATTGGCTTAATGTTGCTTGGTGAAGTTGTTGCGAGACTTTATGGACAATCTTTGGATAGAGCAATTGCCAATTTGGTATCGTCCGATGTGATATTTAACCCTGTCAAAAATGGCATCTCGCAAGCGCAAACTATCCCAACTGAAATTGACAATACATGGCGTAAACGTCGGGTATGGGGTGAAGTCCATGATGAAAATGCCTGTGGTGTCGGTGGTGTTGCTGGACACGCTGGCTTATTCGCTAATGCGCGAATGGTCGCAGAATTTGGTCAGCGATGGCTGGCGCGTGATTATGCTATTTCAGATAATCTATACAAGGAAGCAACAACATTACAAGCGCAAACAGGTAATGAAGTGCGCGGACTCGGCTGGATGTTACGCTCAGTAAATAATTCATCAGCGGGCGATTTTTTCAGTGCCGATAGTTATGGGCATACGGGCTTCACAGGCACATCACTATGGATTGACCCGCAACGTCAGTTAGTTGTCGCTTTGCTGACGAATCGTGTATATGATGGACGAGCGAAAATTGGGATTCATGCGCTTCGGCGTGCAGTTCATGATGCGATTATCACGGGGATTGAGGCATGACAATTATTATTTTACAAAAAACTACAGGATAACTGAGATAATGCTGACAGAAACTCAAAATCCAAAGACATCAACGCTTGACCAAATGGATAGTTTGTCGATTTTGCAATTGATGAACCAAGAAGATCAAACGGTTGCTTTAGCTGTCCAACAAGCCTTGCCACAGATTGCGAAAGCGGTCGATGTAGTGTGTGAGCAGTTAGCATCAGGTGGTCGTTTGCTCTATGTTGGGGCAGGGACAAGTGGACGTTTAGGCGTGCTGGATGCAGTGGAATGTGTACCAACTTTTGGTGTATCACCTCAGACAGTACAAGGCATTATCGCAGGGGGTGATGGGGCATTTATCAAAGCGGTTGAAGGCGCGGAAGATGATACTGAAGCAGGGGCAAACGACTTAAAAGAGTGCAATCTATCCGCAACGGATGTGGTTGTTGGAATTGCAGCAAGTGGACGCACACCTTATGTCTTAGGGGCGATGGCGTATGCTAACTCAATCGGTGTGCCGACTATTGGACTATCCTGTAATGATCCTGCACCCTTATTAGATGCAGTTGATGTACCGATAGGGGTTGTCGTAGGCGCAGAAGTACTGACAGGCAGTACACGTCTCAAAGCAGGGACAGCCCAAAAGCTCGTTCTCAATATGCTCAGCACAGCGACATTCACACAATTGGGCAAGGTCTATGGCAATCTGATGGTAGATGTGCAGATTACCAATGAGAAATTAGGGCATCGCGCTCAACGGATTGTGCAACAGATTACGGGTGTGGATGATGCTCAAGCAGAACAATTGCTACAGTCAGCGCAGAATAATCCTAAAACAGCAATTGTCATGCACGAAACAGGGGTAAGCTATACCGAAGCTGTTAAATTACTAGAAGAATCGAAGGGGCATTTGCGACCAATTATTGGGGAGAAATTTTCATGACCGATATGCTGGTTAAGCTCTATGACTTGCCACCACTTACTCCGATTATAGAACAACAATCCAAACATGGCATCACGATTCGTCGGGCATTAGCTCCCGAAAAGCACCTGATTTTAGCATGGGTGCGCGAATATTTTAGCGAGTATTGGGTCAGTGAATGTGATGTAGCTATCAATCGGCAACCTGTGACATGCTTCATCGCAACACACGATGAGCAGTTAATTGGTTTTGCTTGTTATGATACAACACGCAAAGGGTTTTTTGGTCCGACAGGCGTTGCAGAATCTTCACGAGGTAAAGGCACAGGGAAGGCATTGCTACTAGCTTGTTTGCATGATATGTGGCAATACGGCTATGGCTATGCGATTATCGGCTGGGTTGGTCCTGAGTCATTCTACGAGAAAGCAGTAGGCGCGATAGTTATCCCTGATAGTAAACCGAGTGTTTATAAAGGGCTTTTGCGTGGAGAGTGATTAAACATGCCTTATTTTATGGGGATTGACGGTGGTGGCAGTACGCTCAGGGTAGCAATTATTGATGAGCACGCGACTGTCATTGTTGAAGTCACTGAGGGGACTGCAAATCCGAACTTAATTGGTCGTGAGGATGCGACACACCATATTCAATCAGCCATGCGACTAGCGTTAGAGCAATGCCCTGATGTGATTGGTGTTGGCATCGGGATTGCAGGGGCATCAGCAGAATATGCGACGGATTGGTTGCTCTCTGTCGTGCATGGTGTGTTGCCGTCTACTCATGTTGCATCTGCTTCGGATAACGAAATTGCACTAGTTGGTGGAACGGGACAACGCGAAGGTTTGCTGATTTTATCAGGCACGGGAAGCGGTGTCTTTGGCATCAATGCCGATGGCGATAAATTGCAAGTTGGTGGCTGGGGATACTTACTTGGTGATGAGGGCAGTGGCTATTGGATTGGCTTGCAAGCCCTCAAGCACGCGACACATTGTTATGATGTGAACGAGACAAGCCTTTTGTATGAGGCGATTCTTACAGAACTCAATATTGATAGTGGTCGGGGCATCATTGAAGCGATTTATCTGAGCGAAAAATCTGTGCCAGCTATTGCACGTTTATCACCGATAGTATTGGCATTAGCTGGTAGAGATGACACTGTCGATAAGATTATCCAACAAGCGACATATAGGCTTAAAGAGCAAGCGACTATCGCAATGACGCGCTTAGAAATGCCACGACCTAAATTTGCTTTTGCTGGGAGCATCCTCGAAAATGACAATCCTATCAGTCGAGGACTCGCGCAAGCTCTCAATTTGATAGAACGCCCACAAGCTCTATATCGCCCTGTTGTAGGAGCAGGTATTTTGGCGCAACTCTCTCTATTAGAGGCAACATCATGACAGAGATGATTATCACGAATGGTTGTATTGTTACGCCTGATGGTGTGCTAGACAACGGCTGGATACAGTGTGAGCAAGGCAAGATTCAAGCAATTGGTCAAGGAAATGCGCCTGATGGCAATCACTATGATGCACAGGGTAGCTTGGTATTCGCTGGCTTTGTCGATATTCACGTGCATGGCGCGAATAGTTACGATACGATGGATGCCTCTATTGATAGTCTCTTGGCGATGAGTGCGTTCTTTGCAAAACAAGGTGTGACGAGTTTTTTACCAACAACACTGACAGCATCAAACGAACAGACGACACAGGCATTACTTGCTATCAAAGAAGCAATGCCTCTTTCTCATGATGGAGCACGAATTATTGGCGCACATCTGGAAGGACCGTATCTGCATCCTGATAAGAGTGGCGCACAAAATAAAGAGTTTATCCGCCCGATTGACCGCGAAGAATTTCAGGCATGGCTTGATTTAGATGTGATTCGGCTAGTATCAGTTGCGCCTGAACAAGAGGATATAGCGTGGCTCATCGAAACTTGTCAGCAGTATAGTGTGACTGTATCAGCAGCCCATACAACGGCTGCTTATGAAACGGCTCAGCAAGCGATTGATGTAGGCTTATCACACGCGACACATACATATAATGCAATGCCTCAATTACATCATCGAACTCCTGGGGCATTGGCTGCCTTATTCTTATCATCTGATGTAAATTGCGAATTGATTGCGGATAATGTGCATGTGCATCCTGCGATGATGGCATTGTTATTGCAGATTGTTGGCATCGAACGCTTGATTCTGATAACTGATGCAATGCGTGCGACAGGGATGGCGGACGGAGAATATGACCTAGGAGATTATGCTGTGACAGTCAAAGATAAGATTGCACGTCTTGACGATGGTACATTGGCAGGGAGCACGCTCACTATGAATCGTGCGTTGCTCAATTTTAGTGAGGCGGTTAAGCAACCTATCACTGATTTGTGGTGTGCAAGTTCCTATAATGCCAGCCAAGCGATAGGTCTCGGCGATAAAATCGGCAGTATTCAAGTGGGCTATGATGCAGACTTTGCTATTCTAGGAGCGGAATCGCCGCATCATGTTCTAGCGACAATTTCTCAAGGTAAATTGATTTACGAAAGTGAGCATTGAGTGTCTCATCTCCAAGACGAAATTCAATCCCAGCCGACGGTACTAGCGAATCTATTAGATAAGCAGCGAGCGCATGTTTACACGATTGCTGAGGCAATTCGTGATTTTAACCCAGCCTTTGTGATGATTGCTGCGCGTGGCACAAGCGATAATGCTGCCCGTTATGCTCAATATGCCCTCGGTATTCGGGCGAAGTTGCCTGTTGCATTGGCAACACCATCAGTGCATACCTTGTATGATACAACGCCAAAATTATCTAACGCGCTGGTGATTGGTATTTCGCAAAGTGGACAATCGGCTGATGTGCGACAGGTTATCCGTGATGCTAAAGCTCAAGGCGCATTAACATTGAGCATCACGAATGACCCTGAGTCGCCCTTAGCGATGTCTACGGATTATCATATTGCGTTGGGTGTGGGTGTCGAAAAAAGTGTAGCAGCGACTAAGACGTATACTGGCGAACTCTTGGCGATTAGTATGCTGGTACAAGCATTAACTGAATCACCTTATGATGATCTTGCTCAAGTGCCTCAATGGGTGGATGATACGCTGTCATTGAACACTTCTATTAAAGATTGGGCACAACGCTATCGTTATATCAATCGATTGGCGACCATCGGACGGGGCTATAATTATTGTACGGCTTTTGAGATTAGCCTCAAAATCAAAGAGTTATGCTATATCGTCAGTGAACAATACAGCGAAGCTGATTTCCGTCATGGTCCGATTGCAATCGTTGAAGATGGTTTTCCTGTGATTGTCGTCGCACCACAGGGTAAACCACAACCTCAGATGCTTGATTTGCTCACACAATTACAGTCTAAAAATGCTGAGTGTCTGGTGGTTAGCAATGATGATAAGGCTCTAGCGACTGCTCAGAATGCAATGCGATTACCCGCGATACCTGAGTGGTTGAGCCCCATTTGTGCAGTGATTCCTGGTCAGTATTTTGCGATGTATCTGGCAGGTGAACGAGGCTTGAATATTGATGAACCGCGTAACTTGAACAAGGTCACCAGTACAGAATAGTGAGTGTTCAGTGATTTTCTGTATGATGCCAGACGAGGGCGGCTGCGCCAATCGCACTATCCGCGAGTTGAGATTGTTTGATAGGCACAGGCACATGAATCTCACGATTTAGATGGGCTAATTTTTGTGGAAGGTGTTGCTGAATCACGTCGAAGAGGGCATCGCCTAAACCACCACCAATGACAAACAAGGACGGATTGAGCATACTCATACAGATGATACACATGGTACTCAGCCAATCGTTCATCTCATCAATGAGTTGGATAGCAAGTGCATCACCCTGATGAAATGCGTCTAAAATGGTGGGAGTCGTCAGTGGGGTAACTTGATGGAGTTGGCTATCAGGAAACTGAGGCAGTAATTCTTGTGCACCTGCTTGCAATCCGACTCCTGAAATATACATCTCAGGGCAGCCGCGCATCCCACAAACACAGAGTCGTCCGTTGACATCCAGTGGCATATGCCCAATTTCCATGCTATTAAAGCTATGTCCGATAACGAGTTGTCCATCAAGAATCGCCGCGCCACCGAAACCTGTGCCGATGGTCATCATCACGAAATTGCTGACATCTTTTGCGACACCGTAAAAATATTCACCGACAGCTTGGGCGTTTGCGTCTTGATGAATGTAAATCGGGCATTTGTGCTGTAGATTTTGGGCGATACCTTCGCGTAAATTGACATTCTCCCAGTACATATTGGTGGCTTTATAGACGATACCCGTGTGCGGATTGAGTCGTCCTGGGCATCCGACACCAATGCCTTCTATCGACTTGTCTGTGCTAACTTGTAGATGCTGAATCCCCGTTGCAACTTGCTTGAAGACTGTCTCTTCACCGTCGTCTGCATTGGTTGGTAAACGATGGGATGCGAGAACATCTCCTGCGCGATTAATCAATACGAATGAGATTTTTGTGCCCCCAATATCAACCCCAATGCAAAACTTATTATCCATTGGTGTTGGTCACTTCACATCGGCTGTATCAACAACATAGCGTGATAATCGTTGAAAGTAGCGATTCTTGATATGGCTATTGTGAGCATCACCTTCAGGGACATTAGCACTCACCACAACGGGAGGCTCATAGCCTTGAGATTGCATCGCTTGGGCAGCTTCTACAATGATACTTTGCATGATAAAGACCCCTGCGAGAGTTGATGTCGCGCCAACTTTTAAATCGTTACCAGTCATGGAGATTGCACTATCGCCTCTGGGTGTGTGGGTATCAATCGTGATGTCTGCGATGTCGTACAATTTTTGTCCGCTGGAATGACGTGCTGACACATCCTCACTATGTTGGTGAGATGTAATGGCAACAACGGTTAATCCTACATTTTTGCATAGTTGAGCAGCTTCAATCGGTACAGGATTGATACCCGAATTTGAGATGATGATAATCGTACTCCCTTCACGCAAGACATAATGCCCAAAGATGAGTGATGCTGCGCCTTCCAACCGTTCGACATCACCGCCTGATGGGTCGATGATAGTCATCGCGCATCCGAGTCCGCCAGCCCTCCACATTGCCTCGCGTGCGACCAATTCAGAGTGTCCGCTACCAAATGTCAGAAAATCATTTTCATTGATAATAGAGCTTGCGATTGCTTGAGCCGCTGCTGAAATATGTGCTTGTTCATGCTCAACAATTTGCTGGAATTGATTGAGTGTATGCTGGTGAAATGTTTGTAACGATGCCATTAGCTTTTGACTGCTCCTGCTGAAATGCCACGAATGAGTTGTCGAGAGAAAATTGCATACAAAATCAGAATTGGCACCATCGCAATCGTCAAAGCAGCGAGTAGGGCACTATAGTTGGTTTTGAATTGTCCCACAAATTCGGATACGCCAAGTGTAATCGTGCGTGTTTGTTCGGTGTTGGCAAGCACTAAAGGCCACCATAAATCGTTCCAGACAGGAATCATATGGAAGACAGCGACTGTCGCTAGGGCAGGGCGAACTAGTGGTACAACCAACTGGAAGAATATTCGATATTCACTTGCACCATCGACACGGGCAGCATCTTTCAAGTCAGGCGAAATATCACGCATGAATTCCGCTAGGATAAAGACTGTAATCGGAATACCCCATGCTGTGTACAAAATAATCAGTGACCAGATTGTGCCTTGCAAGTTCAGGGATTGCATAATGCGGATGATGCTAACTGTCCCTAAGCGAATCGGAATCATGATGCCGAGTGCAAAATACAGCCCAAGGAAGCCATTGCCGATGAAACGATATTCGGATAGGGCATAGGCTGCCATTGACCCTAATAACAGCACTAAGAACAAAACAACAATCGTCACGAAGAAACTGTTCCAATAGTAGGTGATAAAACTTGTGCGCCCTGCAACTGTCTCATAACCAATCAAATCTAAGGGATTGGGAATGCCGTACGGGTCGGTAAAAATATCGCGTCGCCCCTTGAAAGAATTCATGACGACAATTGCAATTGGATAAATGGCGAGGAATGAGTAGGCAATCAAAATAGCGTAGCCAGAGGCGTTAAAAATTTTATCGACAGGTAGTTTGCGCCGAGAGTTTTTAGCTTTGGATGGTGTGATGCTTGTCATAATGAAGACTCTCCTATGTTCTCACCAAGCGACGTTGAATGCCAAAGAGATACAGGGCAACGCCTATAAGGATAATCAGGAACATCATGGTTGCGATGGCTGTTCCCATGCCGAAGTTTGGTTCGGCTGCGCCCCCTGCGCCAAATGCCACACGGAAGAAAAACGTACCGAGAATATCCGTTGATAGATTGGGGTCACCTTGACTGCCTTGCATGGTATAAATCAGCGCGAAGGCATTGAAGTTACCGACAAATGTCAGAATACTAACGATGCCGACAGTTGGTAAAATCAATGGAAACTTGACTCGCCAGAAGATATTCCACGCATTAGCCCCATCAACCATAGCAGCGTCAATCACTTCTTCATTGATGCTTAAAAGGGCAGCCACGAACAGCATCATCGGCAAGCCTGTAAATTGCCATACAGACACTAACGCAACAGTTACAAGAGCAGTATCTGCTCTCCCTAGGAGGGGTGTTGGTAAGCCAATATCGGTGAGAGGCGAATGTAAAATCCCCCAAATGGGACTGAGCAGAAGTGACCAAATGAAGCCAACAATCACATACGATAGGGTCGTGGGTGCGAACAAAACTGTTCGGAAAAAAGCAACTCCTTTAAGTCCGCGCCGTGTCAAAATTGTTGCTAACAAAAGGGCGAGCGGATTCTGTACTGCCATATGAATCAAGAAGAAAATGACATTATTTTCGAGGGCGTTCCAGAAACGAAATGACCAGAATTCTTCGCTGAATAGGCGTTCAAAGTTACCCAAACCAACAAAAGTCGCTGTGCCATCGCGCCCAAATTCAAACAGGCTCAGGCGAAGTGAATCCAATAAAGGAAATGCCATAAAGACGGTGTAGCATAAAAACGCAGGCAAAATAAAGACGATAATATGAAAAGGAAATGGCTTGCGTGAGGGGTTTGGAGTCATAATTATTATCCATCAAATAATAGTTCCAATAGAGGCAGTTGAATTACTGCCTCTATCGGTATGGTCATAAGCTATACATATAGTGCTTCATCCTATAAATATTCTTAAGTAGGGGCGTAGCGATGTCTGCGCCCGCACGGGACGGTCCCCTACAGTAATTTATCGGATAGAGCATTCAGATGTATTTACTTATTCTTCCTCTGGGTACCACAGGTAGCCTTGCAGTTCAGTCATCATTTCTTCGGCAGTGACTTCACCAGCGAATGCAGCTGGGAAGAGGCGCCATGCTTCGAGACGTGGTGACGTTTCGCCACGCGACAAGAATTGTGCTTCAAGGCGAATCGTTGTATCACATTCGGATTTCCACGCTGCCATTTGAGCTGCGACTGGATTTGTGATGTCAATTTCGTAATCAGACAATGAGAAGAACCCTGGTTGTGCATTGGTATAGAGTGCCGCAAATTCAGGACCTGCAACCCATTGTAAGAAAGTACTAGCTGCTTCTTGTTCTGCTTCGCCACTGTTGGTGTTCATACCGAGACCAATATCGACATGGTCGGTGACGTAGCATTGTTGACCTGCTTCTGGAACAGGTGGTTTGAATGCACCGAGTTCAAATTCGCCTTCGATTTCTTCTGCTTGGAACAAGGGAATATCCCATGAGCCTGCTGGGAAGATAGCTGCTTGCCCGAATGGGAAGAGTTGTTGGGTATCAGCATAACCAACTGCTTCGTAACCACTTGCGAGGTATGGTTCCCATGCGAGGACGAATTCGACTGGTTCAATGAATTGTGAGTCTGTCAAGGCGACTTCACCGTTGATGAGTGCTTGACGACCTTCTTCGCCACCATACCAATTCGGTGCGTTGCTATGGAAGCCCATTGTCCAGTTTGTCCAACCATCAGCCGTACCCATTGCGAGTGGGGTGATGCCAGCCGAATCAATATCAGCTAAGAGTTGCAAGAATTCATCAGTAGTTTCTGGAACTGCCCAACCATTAGCTTCAAACATAGCGACATTGTAGAAGAAGCCGTGCAATACGGATGCCATCGGCACGCAGTAGACTGTTTCGTTATCGCCAGCAATCCAACCTGAACGTGCTACAGGACCAAAAGCAGTTTCGCCATCAGCATCAAGGAGTAATTCGTTAACAGGAGCGAGATAACCACGTTCGTAAAGCGCAAGGCTAATATCGAACGGACGGCAAGTAATCAAATCAGGACCACCACCTGCATCGAGTTGTGCTTGTAGTGATGAATCGTATTCGGTATTGAGGGTTGGTTCAAAGGAAATTTGAATATTCGGGAATTCTTCGTTAAAAGCTGCAATGATGGTATCCCATTGCTCAATATCTTCTGTACGCCAACTGCCCATAGTCAGTTCGACGACATCATCTTGTGCCACAACGACTGACAAACTCATCAGCACGAGGGCAACAACGATTAAGGAACTCAAAAGTTTTTTCATCGTGTAAATACTCCTGAAACTAAGAATTTTAGTTCATCTCATGGCTAACATTGGTGAGATGTCAATCTATGGTAACGTGTTATAATTTTTTTGGCTATATATCCACAGAATATAGGATTGCTCATGCCAATTAAACTCGATTTGTTACCTCAAGAAAATTTAATTACGCTATGGAACTTCCACCAAAATTTTCATTCAGAAGGCGCATATCAATTCGATTTGCAAGTGATGAGTGAAATACCGAATTTTGTCGAAGATGATGAGCTAAGACGACAAGTTTTATATCTTAAGCGTGGACAATGGCTACGAATTCCGCGTGGGGAGTGTTCTATTCTCAACATTCATGGGCGTGAGGCTCAGGTCAGTGTGGTGGCGTGGGTTAAGCGAATGGAACAACCTGAGACTTATGATTGTGAAACGATTGCTGGTATCTGGGATGAATCGCGCAAAAAACGCCAATATTGCTTGTTCCTCGATTTGCCGATTTGGGATAGTGGTGACCAAGTGGGTGGTCATGTTTCGTATCATGGTGGACCGACTCCTAATTATAAATATTGTATGGATGCTGCGATTGGCGCAACACCGTTGACGTATCATCAGTGGCATTGTGTGGGTTTCACCTATGATGGTATGTATGCACGAGCCTATTTAGATGGTCGTTTAGATGGACGCGAGGGACGCAACCCTTTTCATTATCCACAAGGTCTATTTGATGGTGGTGCCGATGGCGCGGATTTTACCATCGGGGCTGTGAGTCGCAGTGGCGAAGCAGGTAATTTCTTTCATGGGATGTTGGCTGGTTTAGCAATTTACAATAGCGCGTTGACCGATGATGAGATGATGCACTTAATGTCATTGTTGAATTAAGAATCTAATTTACATATCGTTTTGTAGGGGCGTAGCTGTGTCTGCGCCCATTCGGGACGACACACAGGTCGTCCCCTACAATAATTTCTTTTGATAGAATTTTATTGAAAGGTATTGTTAAATGAAAGTTGGTATCGTCGGGGCAGGGTCAATGGGATATGCTCATGCGACAGGTTGGCAACAGACCGATGCGGATATTGTCGGGGTGTTATCGGGCACACCAGATAACGCGAAGGAACTCGCGGATAAACTTAATACACAAGTCTACACCTCATATGATGATTTGTTGAATGATGTTGATATAGTCGATATTTGTGCGCCGACGCATCTGCACAAACAATATGTATTGCAAGCTGCACAAGCAAATTGTCATATTTTGTGTGAAAAACCGATTGCCCTCACGATTGACGATGGCATTGAGATGATTCGTGCCTGTGAAAATGCCAATGTGCGCTTACTGATTGGGATGGTGTTACACTTTTTCCCTGAGTATATCGCTATGAAACGAGCGATTGCAGATGGTTCAGTTGGTACGCCAAAAGTGACTCGCATGACTCGTGCTTCGTATCGCCCTCAAAAAGCGGATGATAATTGGTTCATGGATGAGGCAAAATCAGGGGGTATGATTCTTGATTTGATGATTCATGATTTTGAGATGTCGCGCTGGTTGAATCAGGGTGAGGTCGTTCGGATATTTGCAAAATCAGTTCGTGGTCAACATCCAGAGGTACTCGCTGACCATTGCTTGGCAATTTTGCGTTATGACAATGGCACGATGGCGCACATTGAAGGTAGTTGGGCGTATCCGAAGCCGATGTTCCATGTTCGCGCTGAAGTTGCTGGTGACGATGGTCTGATTGAGTGGGAGAGTGATGATACATTGCCACTGCAACAATATTTTCATGCGACAGATGATAATTCATCGGATGTAGCTCTGCCAACTAGTCCACTCAGTCAAAACCCGTGGGCAAGTGAGGTGATACATTTCTACAATGCGATTGTCCAAGGTACGCCTTTTCGTATCACGCCAGTGGATGCCTTACGCGGTCTACAAATTGCTTTAGCGACAAAAGAATCGACTGTGTCAGGCAAGCCAGTTAGCATCACACCTGTGGAGGTAAGCGCATGAACAAGTTACGAGTTGGTATCATGAGTTTTGCTCACCTCCATGCAGAAGGCTATATCCAGAATTTACGGGCAATGCCAGATATTGAATATGTGGGATTTGCTGACCATGACGCAGACCGCCTGGAAAAATATGGTCAACAATTTCAGTCACCGACCTTTGAATCCTATGAAGCCTTACTCAGCGAAAATTTAGATGCGCTCATCATCTGTAGCGAGAATAACAAACATCGTGAATTGACTGAGTTAGCAGCATCTGCTGGGGTACATATCTTGTGTGAGAAGCCGATTGCGACCACAGAATCCGATGCGCTGGCAATGATTGAAGCATGTCAGCAAGCGAATGTTAATCTGATGATTGCCTTGCCGATGCGTTTTAGTGCCATTGCCCAACAACTCAAACAATCACTTGCGCGTGGTGATGCAGGGACAGTCTATTGCTTGAATACAACCAATCAAGGCGAAAATCCAGATTATCATCGGGCATGGTTTAGTGACCAAACATTAGCTGGTGGCGGTGCAGTCATCGATCATACTGTGCATGTGGTGGATTTATTGCGCTGGTATATGAACGCCGAACCTGTCGAAGTCTATGCAGAAATTGATAACCTTTTCGATAAAGCGCAACGTCTTGATGTCGATACGGCAGGGCTGCTGATGATTACTTTTGATAATGGCGTTTTCGTTACCTTAGATACCTCGTGGAGTCGTCCTGCATTTTATCCGACGTGGGGAAATGTCAAAATTGATGTGATTGCTGAACAAGGCATTATCCGCACGGATTATTTCAAGCAAAGTCTGACAGTGTACGATGGTCAAGCACAGCGTCCGCTTTGGCATTATTGGGGAAGTGACCCGAACGCAGGGATGATTGCTGAATTTTTTGCCTCTATCCGTGAAGGACGTTCACCATTGATTACAGGTGAGGATGGTCTAGCTGCACTGAAAGTGGTTCTTGGAGCATATGAGAGTGCACGTTTGCATGAGGTTGTCCACCTTTGAAACCACTATATAAATGAACAAGCTCTACATATATTATGCAGAGCTTGTTTGATTTGATGTAAATTTACGTCTTATCCCTGAAGTGGGTCGGAGGTAATACCACTAGATTGTGTTTCCTCGTCAGAATTGCCCTCGGAGTTGCCGAGGTCGGTGTCCAGTGGGGTGGTATCGTCTTGTGTGTCTTGTTCCGCGTCGTCTTCATCGATGGAGAAATCA